>CANIBN010000022.1 GCA_947465505.1 Acidimicrobiales bacterium
CAGGGTCGTTAACCATCGGGGCGCTCACCAGTTTTCTGTACTTGTTCACCCTGCTGGTCCTGCCACTGCGCATCATCGGGTGGGCGCTTTCACAGCTTCCCTCGTCGCTTGCTGGGTGGGACCGGGTGCGTGAGGTGCTCGACGAGGAAGTCATCACCGACCCGATGACAGAGTTGACCGAGCCGATACCGGGTACTGGCATTCAGCTCACCGACGTCTCATTTGCCTACGAGCCCGACACGCCGGTGATCTCCGCCCTGAGCTGCGTCATTCGAGAGGGGAGCACTGTGGCCATCGTGGGCGCGACCGGCGCGGGCAAGTCCACGCTCCTGCAACTCGTTGGTGGTCTGCTTGCGCCCGACAGTGGCTTCGTCGCGGTGGCTGGACGCGCGCCCGCGATGGTCTTCCAGGAGCCGTTCCTCATCTCGGGCTCGATAGCGGAGAACGTTGCTCTCGGGGGGAACGTCGATGCTGACGGGATCACCGAGGCACTCCGGCTCGCAGACGCCGAGGAGTTCGTGTCGACCCTCCCTTCGGGTGCTGACACCGTGGTGGGCGAGCGTGGAATC
Organism: Acidimicrobiales bacterium; assembly: GCA_947465505.1. Classification (GTDB taxonomy): domain Bacteria; phylum Actinomycetota; class Acidimicrobiia; order Acidimicrobiales; family Ilumatobacteraceae; genus WLJO01. The sequence goes on from CANIBN010000022.1 coordinate 570, forward strand.
AGCCTTTCTGGTGGCCAGCGTCAGCGTGTTGCGCTTGCTCGGGCGTTGGTCCGAAAGCCTCAGGTGCTGCTGCTCGACGACACGACCTCAGCGCTGGACCCGTCTACCGAGGCTCGCATCATCGCAAACCTGCGAACCTCACTCGCATCGAGCACCACACTCATCGTCGCCTCCCGCCCCTCGACCATCGCTCTGGCTGACGAGGTGCTGTTCGTGGTCGAGGGCCGGGTCAAGGCCCAAGGCACCCACGCCAACCTTGTTGAGTCCGAGCCGGAGTATCGGGCACTCGTCGAGGCATACGAGCACGACCGGGACGCTGCATGAGCTTCGAACGGAGCGAACTCGGAGCCGCCGCAACGATTGGACGTGGAGTCCGCGCTGTGCCCGAACTTCGGCGCGGCCTCGGCTGGACGGTGTTCCTCGCTGTCATCGGCGCTGCGGGTCGCGTGACGGTGCCGATCGCGGTGCAGCAGGCCGTCGACCACGGCCTGCGTCCGGGCAAGGTCGACCTTGGTCGTGTGGTGACGCTCGGCATCGTTGCGGCTGCGGCGGTGCTCGTGGCAACCACGGCGCAGCGCTTTGCAGTCGCCCGTCTCGGCGGGCGAAGCGAGCAGGCGCTCTACGGCCTGCGAGTACAACTCTTCGGACATATCCATCGACTCAGCATGGAAGACCATGCGGAGGAGAGACGAGGTGCTCTGGTAGCGCGGGTGACCTCCGATATCGAGACACTGACGCAGTTCTTTGCGTGGGGTGGGCTTGCATGGCTGCTCGACGGGACCCTGATGGTGCTCGTAGCTGGAGTCATGCTGGCGTACAACTGGGTGCTTGCCTGCGTTGCGTTCGTCGTTGCGGCACCGCTGTTCCTGGTGCTCCGCTTCGTCCAGCGGAGGCTCGTTGCTGCATACGACTCGGCGCGTGAGCTGAACGGCGCAACGATGGGGCAGATCTCCGAGGTGGTGACGGGCGCGCACGTTGTGCGCAGCTACCGGGTTGAACGCCAAGTTCTCCGCGACACGGAGCGGATCGCCGCCGAGCGGACCGCAGCACAGATCCGGTCGAGCAAGTTCGCTGCGTTCCTGTTCCCCTCCGGTGAGGTGTTCTCAGTGCTCACCGTTGCTGCGGTGGTTTCGATCGGTGTTGCGCTCGGCCCGTCTTCAGGCCTCACCGCCGGCGCGCTCGTCGGTTTCCTCTTCCTCACCTACCGATTCCTCGAACCGATCGCGGAGTTCACCGAGATCATGGACCAGACCCAGAGCGCTGTAGCCGGGATGCGCCGCATCCTCAGCGTGCTGGACATGCCGATTGGGCCCGAAGAGGCCGCGCATCCTTTGCCCCTTCCTCCCGGTGCGCTTGGGGTCGACCTCGAGCGCGTGACGTTCATCTACCGCGCTCGACCCGGGATGGACGAGGACGATTCACCAGCGTTGATCGACGTCTCCGTCTCGATCCAACCCGGGCAACGGATCGCGGTCGTTGGCGCGACCGGTTCGGGCAAGAGCACGATGGCTCGGGTGCTCTCTCGGCTGGTGGACCCGTCCGGCGGCGCGGTGAGGCTCGGGGGTGTCGACCTTCGGTCCGTTGCCAACGACGAGCTTCGTTCGCGAACGATGCTCGTGCCGCAGGAGCCGTTCCTGTTCAACGGGACGATCGAGTCCAACCTCGCCTTCGCTCGTCCAGGCCTCTCCCGGAGGGAGATCTCGAACGCGTTTGTCCGGCTCGAGCTCGACGACTGGCTCTTTGCACTGCAGAACGGTCTCGACACCGAGGTCGGCGAGCGCGGCGAGCGCCTCTCCGCCGGAGAGCGCCAGTTGGTGTCTCTCGTACGCGCCTATCTCGCGGCTCCTGACCTGCTCCTCCTCGACGAGGCGACATCGGCGGTCGATCCGCTCACCGAAGTACGCCTCGGCCGCGCACTCGAGAAGCTCTCCTCCGGGCGTACCACGATCGCTATCGCCCACCGGCTGTCTACTGCTGCACGTGCGGAGCGCGTTCTCGTCATGGATCATGGTCACGTGGTCGAGGACGGCCCCCACGACGTGCTCCTTGCGCGCGGTGGGGTGTATGCAGCGCTCTACGCGCACTGGCTCGATGCGACTGCCTCGGGCAACTGACGGCGCATACGATCGATGACGATGTCCCCGAAGCGCAGGCGATTGAGAACGACACTCCTCGCGTCAGTCTCCGCTTGCGCCGTTGTCGCATTCACGGGCTGCGCGGATGTTCCGGACGCAACGGAGGACACCATGGTCATCGTGGACACCGAAGTGCCCACCACCATGCTGAATGTCGGCTTTCTCGACGTGTTCGGGTTCTCGTATTGCGAAGTGGTGAGCGAAGTCGCCCCCGACATCAGGGTGTACGCAGATCCGGCGTCTGATTTCGGAGACCCCTCGACAACCCGTGATGCCTATGTCGGTGCGCTCCGTGCCTTCGACGCGATTGCGCAGGTGGCGCCGCCGGAGGCCAAGTCGGCCGCTGATCTCATGCGCCGAACGCTGGACGACTCGGTGAACGCGGCTCTCGAGGCGGGCTGGGACATCACCGCAATCGAGGCCGCCGCGGGCGGACGTACTGATCCAGCCAACGTTGCTGAGGCGCTAGCGGCCTTGAGAGCCTTCTCGAAGGAACAGTGTGCGATCGACATCGTGGAGGTTGCGGACCCGGAAGCCGCCTCTCCCAACGAGACCCCGCAGGAGCGCATTCGACGCGTCCTGACGGACCTGTTTCCCGACCTCGATGATGCGAAGGTTCGTTGCCTGGAACCGCGTCTCCCGCTCGACTTCGACCCAACCTCTGAGTTCTTCGATGTCGACGTGGTGACGCGGGCGTTCAAGGGCTGCAGAATCGACATCAACGACCCCGGTGCTGCGACGTCGGTCGCCCCCGTGCCCTTCAACGGCCCACGACCGACGACGCCGACGGTGACGACGGCGCCGTCCCCGGGCCCGGAGGTGGAGCCCCCGTCTGGTACCGACCCGCCGTCGGATGCGTGAGTGTCGGGTGAACCCTGCTCGTCCCCCTGCGGCGGCGACTGCGAGTTGTAACGTGGCGCCATGAGGCTTGTGCTCGTGCGTCATGGTGAGCCCGAGTGGGTCCGCAACGGTCTCAGTGTCGATAATCCGCCGCTTACCGAGCGCGGGCACCGGCAGGCTCGGCTTGCTGCGGACTCGCTGAGCCAGGAGCGCTTCGACGAGGTGCACGTTTCACCGCTCACACGTGCCCGACAGACGGCGGCGCCGCTGTTCGAGGCCCTCGGCCGCGAAGAACACGTCAGCCACTGGTTGGAGGAGATCCGGAACCCGGTCTGGCACGGCTCGCCGAGCGACAAGGCAGAACTGGCCTTCCAGGAGGAACGATCGAGGCCGTCGCACCTCCGCTGGGAAGGTCTCGAGGGCGGCGAGGCGGTGCGCGACTTTGTCGCCAGAATCCGGGAGGCAGCGGGATTGTTCCTCGCCGAGCGCGGGATCGAGCGTCTTGCCGGTGACCTGCCGCTGTGGAGGATCGAACGGCCGGAGCAGCACCTTGCGCTCGTCGCCCACGCTGGCACCAACAGTTGCCTGCTCAGCCACCTCCTCGGTCTCGACCCGGTTCCGTGGGAATGGGACCGCTTTGTCATCGGGCATGCCTCGGTGACCACCATCCAGAGCTATGAGATGGGTGATGGCCACACGTTCGGCCTCACCCGGCTGTCTGACGTCGAGCACCTCGACCTCTCCGACCGTACCTACTGAGCGCCAACCAGTCGGTGCGCCAACGAGTCGGTGCGCCGGCCCGCTGACCGGCCTAGTGTGCGCGGCATGTCTACCGAGATCGATCCGGACCGCCTCAAGCTCTACTCGTTCCAGCTGTTCAGCAAGCTCGATGGTGCGATCACCGCCGGCATGGTGCACATCGGCGACCGGCTTGGCCTCTATCGGGCGATGGTCGCCGCCGGTGGTCCGATGACCAGCGCCCAGCTCGCCGAGGCAACAGCGCTGAACGAGCGTTGGGTGCGCGAGTGGCTGCACAACCAGGCCGCTGCAAAGCTGCTGGAGTATCACGGCGATGCCCAGTTCTCGATCTCGCCCGAGGCCGCCGCAGTGCTCGTGGATTCCGGGCACCCTGCGTACGGCATGGGCATGTTCCAGCGCCTGCCGCAGACGATGGAGCACCTCGACAAGCTTCCCGGCAGCTTCGAGAGTGGCCTCGGCTACGACTACGACAGCCACGGCGCTGTCGGTGCGGCCGGTATCGAGAAGTCGTTCGAGCCGTGGTACCGGAACTTCCTCGTGCCGGTCGGTCTTCCTGCGCTGGAGGGGATCGTTCCCCGACTTGAGGCGGGTGCGTTGGTGGCCGACGTTGGTTGTGGAGCCGGCGTTGCGGTCTGCCTGATGGCGAAGGCATTCCCGAACAGCGAGTTCCACGGCTACGACATCTCCGTTCATGCGCTGGACCGTGCGCACGCTCGACAGGCCGAACTCGGGCTCACGAACGCTCACTTCCACAACGTGCGAGACCGCCAACTGCCAACCGACCAGTCGCTTGATCTCGTCACCACCTTCGACTGCATTCACGACATGACACATCCACAGGAAGTCATGAACGCCATTCGGTCGTCGATCAAGCCCGATGGCACGTGGCTTCTTGTCGACATCAAGGCCCGAGACACCTTCGAGGAGAACTGCAAGAAGAACCCGATGGCATCGCTGATGTACGGCATCAGCATCATGTCGTGTATGGCCTCAGCGCTGTCCGAGCCGGGTGGTGCCGGTCTCGGAACGCTTGGCCTCCCCGAGTCCAAGGCACGTGAGATGTCGGAGATGGCGGGCTTCACCCGCTTCCGCAAGCTCGACATCGAGCACTCGCTCAACTCGTTCTACGAGGTTCGCCCCTAACGCCAGCGCCGATCCGCTTAGGGGGTGATGACGAGCTTGCCCCAGCTATTCCGGGTGCCAAGATCGTCGAAGGCCTGTGCGGCTTCCTCCATCGGTACGTGGCGCATGACGAGCGGATCGATCTTGCCCTCGTCGTACCACCGGCAGAGCAACTCCATGTTCCGCACGGCAAGCATCGGGTCGCGGGCAACCGCTGCTCCGTAGTGCACACCGACCACCGAGTAGTTCTTCAACAGGATGTGATTCGTGGGTGCATCGGCGATACGGCCTGAGGTGAATCCGATGGGAAGGATCCGGCCGTCCCATCCGATGACCTTTCGGCTGCGGTCAAACGTGTCGCCTCCCACGGGGTCGTAGATCACGTCAACGCCCTTGCCGTTGGTGAGTTCCTTCACGCGCTCGACGAAGTCTTCGGCGAGGTAGTCGATGGCGGCCGCAGCGCCGATGCGCTCGCAGACGGCCTTCTTCTCGGGACCGCCTGCGGTAGCGATCACCGTTGCACCCATGGCGTTCGACATCTGGATTGCGGCGCTGCCGACGCCGCCAGCTCCCGCATGCACAAGCACCGTCTCACCAGGTCGGACTTGTGCCCGGTCCTTCAGCGCGAACAGGCCAGTTCCGTAGTTCGTGGGGATGCTGACGGCCTTGTCGAACGGGAGCGAGTCGGCAATCCTCAGTGGAGCATCTGCCGGGGCGACCACCTGCTCGGAGAGGCCATTGCGCCCCATCCACACCACCCGGTCACCGACCGACCAATTCGCGACACCCTCACCGATCGCGGAGATCACCCCGCCGATCTCTGCGCCGGGGGTATACGGCAGCGGTGGCTTTGCCTGGTACGAGCCCTTGATCTGCAGCAGGTCGGGGTAGTTCAGGCCGACGGCGCGAACGTCGATCACCACTTGCCCTGCCTGAGCCGTCGGGGAGTCCACCTCGACGAGTCGCATCACCTGCTTGGGGTCGCCCCACTCCTGAACCTGCCAACGTCGCATGTTGCCGACGGTAGTGCGCCCGGAGACGTGGACGACTACTTGCGTCGTGGCTTGGGGGCGAACGCGTTGGGCTTCAGCCCAAACTCGGCGATGGCGGCGGTGCGCAGGTGATTACGGTGTCCTGCTCTCGAGATCACGCCGGAGTGCGCCGCCATCTGAATAGCGAGGCCATCGGCGAGCGCCGAGAGTCGCCATGCTGCGCCGTTCGGGTCGTCACAGCGAAACTCCTTGCTCTCGACTCCCTCGCGGATGATTGCCTCGAGTTGCCCCTTGGACTGGATGTCGAGTTCTTGGCTGATCTCCTGCATCGCCTCGTTGCGCAGTGCCTCGCCCCAGGAATCGATCCAGAGCATCCATGCGTAGTCGTCCTGCTCAGGAGCCCACAGCTGAAAGATGCGATCCAGTTTTGCGAGCGCCGTTGGCACCTCGGCCACTCGTGCGGCCACCCGGTCGATGTCCTGTCGGGCCGCGAACTTAAAGGCCTCGGCGAGGAGGAGCTCCTTGTTCTCGAAGTGGTAGTGGATCAGACCCGTCGACACGCCCAACTTGTGGGCCACGTCGGAAATGCGGGTAGCAGCGAACCCCCGCTCAATGACCACCTCGCAGGTCGTCTCAAGGATTTCGGCTCGTCGCTCGTCGACGGTCTGGCGTCTCACTGCTTCGGACCATACAAGGTGCGGGTGTCTTTCCCGTTACACCGCTCAGTGGCAGTGGCAATACCCCGATCTGGCCGAGCCCGGCTTGAGCAGCAAGAATGACATTGTCGGCCCCGAGAGCGAGGCCGTTGAGATCTACGGAGCGTGCACTATGGCGAGGTTGACGTCGTTGTCCCGATCGGTGCAGGGAAAGGTGGTCCTGGTCACGGGTGCCGCCTCGGGAATGGGCCGTGCCACGGCGCACCTGTTCGCCGACGAGGGTGCTCACGTTGCGGTGGTGGATATCGGACAGGAGCGCGTCGGTGCTGTCGTGTCCGAGATCCACGGAGCGCATGGCGAGAGCGCAGCCCGGGGGTGGGTCTGCGATGTGTCCGACCACGGGGCAATTCACCAACTGGTCAACGAGGTCGCTGCTCACTTCGGGGGCATCGACATCTTGGTGAACAACGCCGGTGTTGCGCTGCCGAACTCGGTCTTTCAGGACGAGGACTCCTTTGAGGAGAACTGGGACCGAACGGTGGCGGTAAACCTCACCGCACACTCCCGTCTTGTCCGGGCGTGCCTTCCGCACCTCATGAAGCACGGTGCCGGACGTGTGGTCAACATTGCCTCTACCGAGGCGATCGTTACCGGTCCCGGACTGATGGCATACGCAGCCACCAAGGCTGGTGTGGTCGGCCTCACGAAGAGCCTCGCGGTCGAACTCGGAAAGCACGGCGTGAACGTGAACTGCATTTACCCCGGCCCGATCAACACTGGCATGACCTCCGGTATTACCGAGCAGGACAAGGAGACCTATGCCCGCCGCCGGGTTCCGCTCCGTCGCTATGGAGACCCGGAGGAAGTGGCACAGATGACGCTCAACCTCTGCCTGCCTGCATCGAGTTTTGTGACCGGCGCCGCCATCGCCGTTGACGGTGGCATGAGTATCCGTCATACCTAAACCCGTACGCTGGCCATGTCCATGAGAGTTCCTCGGCTGCGGCCCTCGACCTATCGAGCCATCACCTTTGCCTCGCTGGTGTCACTTGGCGCCATCGTCGTCACCGGTGCACTGGTGCGACTCACCGACTCCGGCCTCGGGTGCAGCGACTGGCCGAGATGCAGCAGCGACAAGTTCATCGACGTGTCGAGCAGTCATGCAGCGGTTGAGCAGATCAATCGCCTGTTCACCGGCGTCGTCTCTGTCGCGGTGATCCTCGCGGTTGCCGGGTCCCTCATCCGGACACCGCGACGAAAGGACCTGACATGGCTCTCGCTATCTCTTGTCGTCGGCGTCATCGGACAGGCCATCGTCGGTGGAATCGTTGTGCTCACGGACCTCAACCCCATCGCCGTTCAGCAACATTTCCTGCTCTCGATGGTGATCCTTGCCGCAGCGGTGGTGCTTCACCGCAGGGCAACCCTGCTCGACGGCGAACGATGGGTGCGCGCGGTCTCGCAGCGCACGATGCGGATCGTGTGGCTACTGGGGGCACTCACCGCCGTTGCGCTCGTTACGGGAACCATCACCACGGGAACCGGGCCTCACAGCGGAATTCACAAGGGTGAGTTCGTACGTCGCTTTGGATTCGAGATCTCGTCGGTGGCGAGGGTGCACAGCATTGTGGTCATCCTCACCGTGGCGTGTGCGCTGTGGCTGGTCTGGGCGCTGCGTGGGACCGAGGACCGAACGAGGTTGGAGAACGCACTGTCCACTGTGCTCATCGTTGCGTTGATGCAGGGCGCAGTCGGCTATATCCAGTACTTCAACGGTGTGCCAGTGGTACTGGTCGCGATCCACGTCGGACTCGCCACCACACTCTGGCTCTGCGTGGTCTACCTCATCGTCGCCACACGGCGGGTGGAGCAGACTCTCGGCAGAACGTCAGCCGAACCGGGCGAGGCTTCGGCAGACGTCGTGGAACTCTGACACGGTCTCCTCGAGGATCTGTCGAACCGGAAGTACCGACTCGATCCGACCGGCCACCTGACCGGTGAGCGCGAGCGCTGCCTCCATGTCGCCGCCGAAGTAGAGGTCCATGGCGTTCGCCATCTCCGAGAGTGACACGTTCTCCTGCTTCTCGAGTCGCTCGCTGCGCTCGGTGCGCAAGGCGCGCAGACCCGGGCTCGAGAAACGGTTGAGGAACACCGTGTCGGTCTCGGCTGCGTTGACGATCGCCTGCTTCCAGTTGTCGTGAATGGGTGACTCGGCCGCGGACACCATCCGGGTACCCATCTGCACGGCGTCGGCGCCGAGGGCAAGTGCTGCTGCCATGCTCCTGCCGTCGGTAATACCGCCCGCAGCCACGATGGGAACGTTCACCTTCGACGCCACGAGCGGAACCAGCACCATGGTGGCGACATCGCGCGGGTTCTTGAACCCGCCACCCTCGCCACCTTCAACGACGAGACCGTGGACCCCCGCAGCGAGTGCCTTGAGTGCCGCTTTCAGCGTCGGCACGACGTGGAACACCGTGAGTCCCGCGGCCATGAGCGGCACGGCGTACTTGTTCGGGTCGCCGGCCGACGTTGTGACGAACTTGACCCCTTGGTCGACGACGAAGTCGGCGATGGAGGGATCCCTGACGAAGAGTCCAGCGATGTTGACCCCGAACGGCTTATCGGTGAGGTCCTTCATCTTGCGGATTTCCTCGCGAACCTGGTCGAGTTCGCCTGAGGAGGTCTCGATGATCCCCATCCCACCGGCATTCGACACTGCGGAGGCAAGTTGCGCACGGGCGATCCAACCCATGGGTGCCTGAATGATCGGGTAGTCGATCCCCAGCATCTCGCTGATGCGGGTGCGGACGGGTGCGGGACGGTTCTCGGCCATAGGGCGAACCTAGTGCACGGTGCTGCCGCCCGACTGGGCGATGCAATCCGGGCGCTTTAGACCTTGAGCACGGGGTCGAAGAGGTGGTGCGTGTCATTCACCGTGACGACGTGTGTGCCGTCCGGCCCGATCCGCACTTTGCTGATGCTCGTGTTCTCGCAGGTCATCCACAGCGAGTACGGCATCTGGAGGGCGTGGGCAAGGAACGTGCCGATCACGCCGCCGTGGACGACGACGGCGATCGTTTGGCCGCGGTGACGGTCGGCGAGGTCGTTGATGATCCGGCTCACGCGCTCGCGGAACACCACGTCGCCCTCGGCCCCCGGAATGCCGTCCCAGGTACGCCGTTTCGTCCACTCCACCCATTCGGGGTCGCGTTCAGAGACCCTCCGCCGGAACTCTCCGAGCGCCCAGTCGCCGAGTCGAACCTCCTCGAGGTCCTCGAACTCGGTCGTGGTGAGGCCCCTTCGGGCAGCCATCGGTGCGGCAGTCTGGCGGGCACGCTTGAGGTGCGACGAATAGACGGCGTGGATGGTCTTGTCCCTCAAGCGTTCGTCGAGCCGTACGGCTTGGCTCTCTCCCTCGGTGTGCAGCGGCGGGTCGCTCGCGTCGGCGGCGCCAGGGATCACGTCGGCGGATCGACCGTGCCGAATGAGCAGGACCTCACACGATGCCGAGTGATCGATGAGTTCGGTGGGCTGCGGAACGGGCTTGCCGGCGGTCATGGGGCCGACCGTAGCGCCGGGACACCGTTGTTCAGGCGTTCGAATCGCTACTGTCCCGAGTCAAAGCGTTCGGCCATCGAATTGCTCGTGTTCCCGTCGGTTCCGAACACGTGCTTCCTGAGCGGGCCGAGTCCGCGGACCACGAGGGCCCTCAGCACACGCGAGGACTCGCCGAAGCCGACGAGCACGATGGCGTCCGGGTCCGCTGCTCGAACCGGGGCGATTGTCTCGAAGTAGGACGACAGTGTCGGGTCGTACAGGGTGGTGCCGACGAGGTTGACGCCCTCGGTGTCGAGCGATTCGGCGAGCTGATTCGCCAGGCCCGCGCCATAGGTGTCATCGATTGCGAGCACGTAGGCCGTGTGAGCACCCGACTCCGCCACAACGCGTGCGAGTGCAGCGCCCTGAAGCAGGTCGGAGGGCGCGTTGCGGAAATACAGGCCGCGGTCGGGGTACCCGGAGAGCGCTGTCGCAGTATTTGACGGTGAGAACAGCACGACGCCGGCGCCGACAACACGGTCGATTACCTTGAGCGTCACGGCAGACGAGGCAGGCCCGACGATGGAGTCCACCCCGTCGGCGAGAAGTTGCTCCACGGAGCGGATCGCGGTGTCGGTCGTAGCGTCACCGGAGTCGGCGATGGTTACCTGCACGGGCTGTCCGAGCACGCCACCGGCGCGGTTGATGTCGGCGACAGCCAGCTGTACGGCGGCCTCGAGGCCCGGGAGGTTTTCGGACCCGATGCCGGACTCGGGAAGCAGAGCACCGAGATGGAGCGTGCCGTCACCCGCCCTCGTGCCCTGTAGCGACGGGGCGTTCACCCCCATGCTGGATGGCGTTGGGGAATCGATCGTGGTGGTGAGCGCAGGGTTTACTCGATCGTCCGGGCCGAAGGTCTCGAGCTGATACTCGCCCCGATCGGGCTCACCCGAGTCGTTGAGCGGGGTGGGACCGGAGGGTCCAACGTATTGGATGTCGCCCTGCTCGCTGATGATCGTTGTGCAGGCGGTGAAGGTGTCGCACACCTGTCCACCTCGCGTGACGCTGACGATGTGTCGGGCCAGATCGATTCCGTCGGTTCCTGCAGCCACCGCCGCAAGAGCGATGGTGACCACAGCGTCGTAGGCCTGCGCGGCGTAACTGATGTCGTCGAGACCCTGTGCGCCAGCGGGGGTTGTGAGCAGACGCGGGGCGAAGGCAGGGTCTGCCGTCCCGACAAGGTTCGTTCCCCGGAGGCCCTCTAGGGCACCACGGTAATTGGGGTGCGGATCGCACCCGACGCCGACGATCGCCAGCAACGCTAGGCACAGCGCAACGGGCGTTGCGCGGCTTCGTCTGTGAGACATGGCCGGTGATCTCCTGGCTGTATCTGGTTCAGGCCCCACGATACCGGTGTGCTGTGGCGGCCGAGTGCCCGCCGGTCAGTTGCCGGCGTCGAAGAGTTCACCAATGGTGTTGCTCGTGGTGCCATCGGTTCCGAAGTACTGCTTGTGGTTCGGCCCGACCCCGCTGGTGATAAGGGCTCGGAGCGCCCGCGAGGCCTCCCCGAAGGAGACGAGCACCACCGCGTCGGGGTTGGCGACCGCCACACGCTTGGCAAATGGGAAGAACTCGACGGTGTTCGGTGTATACCGGTCGTTGGTCCGCACAGTTACCCCGAGGGCGTTGAGGGACAGCTCGAGCTGTTGTGCGAGTCCATTCCCGTAAGCGTCGTCGACCGCGAGGATCGACACGGAAGTGTTGCCGCGCTCCGCGATGAGGTGCGCAAGTGTGTCGGCCTGGATGAGGTCCGACGGCAGATTGCGGAAGTAGAGGCCCCCGTCGGGATAGGTGCTGAGCGCAGGAGCGGTGTTCAACGGGGAGAACATCGTGACCCCTGCGTCGACGAACTGGTCGATGACCTCAAGTGTGGCGGCCGATGAACTGGCGGCGATCACTGCGTCGACGCCGTCGTCGAGAAGCGACGCAGCACCCCTCGGGTTGGCGTCTGCGACCGTTGCTTCCACAGGATGACCGAGCACTCCGCCCGCTGCGTTGATGTCCTCGATCGCCAGTTCCCAGGCCGCCGCCACCGGCGGGAGATAGATCGATGCGCGCCCGGTAAGTGGCTGGAGCGCTCCTATGTGGAGGATCCCGTCGCCCGCGCGCGTGGCAGTAATCGGCTGCGCATCACCTGGCACGGAGTCCGGTCGGCTTCCCTTGCGGAAGGTGCGAAGGGCAGGGTCGAGACGGTTATTGGAGCCGAATGTCTCCACCTGGAAGTTGCCCGAGTCGGGTTCGCCGGCGTCGTTGAGAGGTCGGGGCCCGGCCACGCCGCTGTACGAGGGGTTGCCGCCGCCCCGGATCACCTCGATGCACGCTGCAAAGGTTCCACACGTGGTCCCCTCCCTGGTGATGCCCACAATCTGGCGGGCGAGGTCGATCCCATCGCTCTTGGCTGCCTCGGCCGCGAGCGCGACGATGACGACGGCGTCGTAGGTCTCGGCTGCAAAGTCGGTGTCGGGCAGGCCCTTGCGCCCGGTCGGGGTAGTGGAGAGGCGCGCAAAGAACGCCTCGTTCACCACTTCGGTGGCGGTCGTCCCACTCATCCCGCGCAGGGCCCCGGGGTACGTGGGGTGCGGGGAGCAAGCGCCGGCCACGAGGCCGGCGGCCAGGATGCCAACGGGGAGCAGACGTCGGGTGAACATGGAGTGCCTCGATCTCGGTTGTTGCGGCGGCCTTGCGGTCGCCGTGAGTCGGACACTACCGGGGGAGTCCCTGACAGCAGATGTCGACGACATACGGCGGTCTAGTGTCGGGGTATGAGCGAAGTCCTCTACGAGGTGGCCGACCACATCGCCACCATCACTCTCAATGCTCCCGACCGCATGAATACCATCTCGGGTCCGATGCTCGATGCCATTTCGGCTCGCCTGCTCGAGGCGGACCGTGACCGGAACGTGCGTTGCATCATCATCACGGGCAACGGACGCGCATTCTGCGCCGGTCTCGACCTCGCTGCACAGATGAGTGGTCCGACGGGGAGCCTGGGCAATCTCGGCAGTCTCGACACGAACCCCGGGGAGTTCGAGATTCGTGATGCTCCGCCCATCGTGCTCCACAACCTCGATACGCCGACGATCTGCGCGATCAACGGTGGTGCCGCGGGCTACGGACTCGACCTTGCGCTTGGTTGCGACATCCGCATCGCTGCGCGTACCGCCAAGTTGAGTCCCGGTTTCGCGAAGCGCGGCATCCTTCCAGAGAGTGGCGGCACCTGGCTGATGCCACGAATGGTGGGCTACGCACGCGCTGCCGAGATCGCCTTTACTGGTCGAACGCTCATGGCCGACGAAGCACTCGACCTCGGACTCGTGAACCATGTCGTCGAGGCAGACGAGTTGACCGCACGTTCCCGAGGGCTTGCTGCAGAGATCTCCTCGAATGCGCCTCTGGCGGTGCGGGCCATCAAGCGGATGATGCGGGCTGCCGAGACCGAGACGTTCGAGCAGAACGTGCACCACGTCTTCCTGCAACTCCTTCCGTTGATGCGCACCAACGACTTCCGTGAGGGCGTCGCTGCGTTCATGGAGAAGCGGACGCCGGACTTCCAGGGGCGGTGAGCCCACAGGGGGCTGATCCGTTCGCGGTGCTGGGGCTACCGTTCGGGGCTCCGGTCAGCGACATCCGCCTAGCGCGCCGGCGTCTTGCCCGTGAGATGCACCCCGACAGCGGCGGGTCGGAGGAGGCGATGAAGGCGCTCAATGCTGCCTTCGAGGCGGCGGTGGCACACGCCACTGGCCGTCGCGTCATTCCATCGGCGGCACCCGGTCCGACTCGCTCTCGTGGGTCAGAAGGAACCTGGTCACCCGGTGGGGCCCGTTCTGCGCCCGCCACACCCGGCCGGCGGACGCGGGCCGCTCACGACCACCCGTCGTTCACCATCGACGCGCTACCGGCAGAGGCGTACGAGGCCCTGCTCATCGTCGCGTCGTGGATCGGCAAGGTGCTGGTTGACGAGCCGCCCTACCTGCTTGATGTGCACCTCTACGAGCCCGCAGAGTGCTGGTGCCGTCTCGAACTCGTCCCCGATGCGGGTTCGAGCACCGTGAGTGTCACCGTCGCTGCGGTCGAGAGCGGTCCGTTTCCCGAGGTGGACGAGGTCCGTGACGTATGGATCGCCCATCTCAACCAACTCGGCCGCTGGGACGGCGCCTGACTCAAGGGCGGGGCGCAGCGGCCTTCGTGAGACGGTCTCGAATCGCGTACCCCAAACCCTCAGCAGGCGGCAGGAGCGCCACGACGGTGTCGGCGTGCCGTTCGTCGGCTGACCGCAACACCGTGTAGAGCGAGCGCGCGGCCGAGGTGAGATCCGAGGCCGCGTCGAACCACACCGCCTCTCGTGAGGACGTGCGCAGTTCCCCGAGACGTCTTTCCGCATCACCGCGGTGATCGAACAGTTCGACGGTGCATCGAGGCGCGTAGTGCGAGGTCAGCATCCCCGCGGCTCGACTGGGACCGCTTGCTGTTGCCACTTGGCCGAGCAGTGCGGCGATTTGCTCAGGGGTGATGGCTCCCGGCCGGAGCACCTGCACCGGATTCACGGTGCAGTCCACGATGGTGGACTCCACACCGACGGGGCACTTGCCGCCGTCAAGGATGAGGTCGACATCGTCACCGAGGTCCGCGAGCACGTGTGCGGCAGTGGTGGGGCTCACGCGACCAAAGCGATTGGCGGACGGAGCGGCGACACCTCCACCGAATGCAGCGAGCATCGCTGTCGCGAGCGGGTGAGCAGGCACTCGCAGTCCGACGGTCGGTCGGCCTCCGGTCACCCACGGGCCCACTCTCGGACCTGCAGGCACGAGCATCGTCAGAGGGCCGGGCCAACACGTGTCGGCAAGCGTTGCTGCCGTGGTGGGGAAGGGGTCTGCCCAGCCATCGTGTACCTGCTCGGCCGTGGCGAGATGGACGATGAGCGGGTGAGAGGTCGGTCGGCCTTTTACGGCAAAGACTCGCGCTACCGCACCCTCGTTCTCTGCGTCGGCAGCGAGGCCGTACACCGTCTCGGTAGGCATGGCCACGAGACCGCCATTGGCCAGCACCGCCGCGGCGCGGAGCGGGTCGGTGGTCGTCTCTGCCATGCGGGACGTTCAGACGCAGTCGAGGAACTCGAGCGCAGCGTCGATGAACGCAAAGGCTTCCGGCGTGGCGAAGTGGTCGACGTTCCGCAACACCTTGAGGGTGGAGTTGGGCAGTGCCGCCGCGAGGGGGTCGCCGGGACCGGCGAAGTCCTTGTCGCCGATCGCAACGAGCACGGGGATGCCGACCGTGGTCAGACGTTCGGGGGTGAGTGCGTAACCCTTCGTGCGCTTGAGGATCGCGGCGAGTGCAACCGGGTCCTGGCCCGGGCGGTCGGCGTAGTTGCCGAAGACCTGCGCGTCGATGTCGCTGGCATCGGCGCGACCCTCGACTCCAGCGATGAGGCGTTGACGTCGCTCCTCGTCCCTGCGGAACACGTTCTCGCCGATTCCGCCGCACACGAGTCGATTGAGGCGGCCGGGGTTCTTGCAGGCCAGTTCCAGAAGGGTCATGGCCCCGAGGGAGAAACCGATGGCGTCGACGGGCTCGTCGGGC
Organism: Acidimicrobiales bacterium; assembly: GCA_947465505.1. Taxonomy (GTDB): domain Bacteria; phylum Actinomycetota; class Acidimicrobiia; order Acidimicrobiales; family Ilumatobacteraceae; genus WLJO01. The sequence continues at coordinate 16,251 of CANIBN010000022.1, forward strand.
AGAGCCTCGAGTATCCGCTTGGTCATGTCGTTGTAGTCGTCCGGGTCGTGGGGCTTGGGTGCAGAGCCATGTCCGAGCAGGTCAACACCGATGACCTGTCTGCCGGCGTCCTCGATGAGGGCGGTCATCCCACTGCGTTGCCAGGTCTCGGTGAACGAGCCTCCCCAGCCGTGGACGAGTAATACCGGGGGCCCCGACTCAGACATATCGGGAACGCTAGTCGGCCCGGTAGCCTTGGTTGGCCCTCAGGAGGGCTAGGAGGACGAGAGCCACCCATGCGGTTCCTGAACGAAACCCCACCGTTCGACCTGACGTACAACGACGTCTTCATGGTCCCCAGCCTGTCCGCGGTCCCATCCCGTCTGGATGTCGACCTCAGCACCCCCGATCGCCTCGGTACCACCATTCCGGTGGTGGTCTCCAACATGACCGCAGTCGCCGGGCGCCGTATGGCCGAGACCGTTGCCCGCCGCGGCGGCGTGGCGGTTCTCCCTCAGGACATTCCCGTGGACGTCGTGGGCCAGGTCATCGAGTGGGTCAAGAGCCGGAATCCGGTCTTCGAGACCCCGATTACCATGGCGCCGCAGAACACCATCGGCGATGCCCTTGGCCTCATCCACAAGCGCGCACACGGCGTCGTCATCATCGTCGATGACCAGCAGCGACCGGTCGGCGTGTTCTCCGAGAGCGACGCAGTCGGCTACGACCGCTTCAGCCAGTTGCAGCACGTGATGTCGCAGGACCTCGTCACGGTGTCGCACCGACTCGGGCTCGAGGAGATTCACGACCAACTGTCGCGGCGTCGTCTTAGTTCGGCACCCGTTGTCGACGATGACGAACGTCTGCTTGGCATCATCACCCGGCGCGGCACCCTCCGCTCGACCATTTATCGTCCAGCGCTCGACGCCAACGGACAACTGATGGTCGCGGTGGCGGTCGGTATCAACGGCGACCCCGCTGCCAAGGCAAAGGCCCTCGCGTCGATGGGGGCCGATGTGCTCGTCATCGATACGGCGCACGGACACCAGACGCGCATGCTGCGAGCCATCGAGGTCGTACGTGCCGAGGTGCCGAACGCCAAGATCGTGGCCGGCAACGTGGTTACTGCGGAGGGCACACGCCAGATCATCGAGGCCGGTGCCGACGTGGTGAAGGTCGGTGTGGGCCCGGGCGCCATGTGCACCACGCGCATGATGACCGGAGTCGGGCGACCGCAGTTCTCCGCGGTTGCCGAATGTGCCGAGGCAGCATCCGCCGCAGGAGGTCACGTGTGGGCTGACGGCGGGGTTCGCTATCCGCGAGACGTTGCCCTCGCTCTCGCCGCCGGTGCGTCGAGTGTGATGTTCGGGTCGTGGCTCGCAGGCACGTACGAGTCGGCTGCCGACACGCTCCGCGATCTCGAGGGGCGCCTCTACAAGGAGTCGTTCGGTATGGCCTCGAACCGCGCCGTGAAAAACCGAACCCGGCTCGAGTCCGCTTTCGAGCGTGAGCGCAAGGAACTCTTCGAGGAGGGCATCTCCACCTCGCGGATGTACCTGCACCCCGAACGTCCCGGCGTTGAGGACATCCTCGACCAGATCGTGGCTGGTGTCCGGAGCGCGTGCACCTACGCAGGCGCGTCGAGCATCCCTGAGTTCCGAGAGCGCGCCGTGGTGGGCGTGCAGAGCGCAGCGGGCTACGACGAGGGGCGGCCGCAGGGCACGAGTTGGTAACGCGTGCAGGCAACTCCCGATCTCTTCGTTATCGCCATTGACGGCCCGGCCGGGGCCGGCAAGTCCACCATCGGCCGAGCTTTGGCATCCCGCCTCGGACTGCAGTATCTCGACACCGGTGCCATGTATCGCGCCGTCACGGTTGCTGCGCTCCGTGCTGCAGTGCCGGTCGAAGCGGAAGAGTCCGTTGCAGATCTTGCGCGTCGTGTGAACCTCGAGGTAAGTGATCGAGGCGTGTTCGTCGATGGATTCGACGCAACCGTCCAAGTTCGCTCCGATGAGGTCAACCGTGCAGTGAGCACAGTTGCCGCAAATCCGGCCGTGCGTGCCGAGATGGTGGACCGTCAGCGCGCCTGGGCACGCGAGCGAAGCGGTGGGGTACTCGAGGGACGCGACATCGGATCAGTCGTCTTCCCCGAGGCTGCCTTGAAGGTGTACCTCACTGCTTCGGCGCGGGAACGGGCGGTGCGCCGGGCGATGGAGACCGGGGGTGATGTCGACGAGATCGCGGTGAGCATCGAGACCCGAGATCGCAAGGACCGCGAGCGCGCCGACAGTCCGCTTACCGAAGCGACTGGTGCGGTAGTAGTGGACACCACCGGCCGGTCGGTGGAAGATGTGCTCGACCAACTCTTGGCACTGCTGGAGGGCCGCCGATGACCACGCTCGACTTGAAGGCACTCGGCAAGGGCCGTATCGGATTTGCCGTCTACCTCTTCGTCCGGAACTTTCTCCTGTTCCTGAGCGCCATCTTCCTCCGTCTCTCGTGCAGCGGCCGTGAACACGTACCGAAGAGCGGTGCCTACGTCATGGCGGCGGTGCACCGGTCAAATCTCGACATCATCGTGATCTCCACCACGACTCGACGCCGTCAGCGCTACATGGGCAAGGACACTCTCTGGAAGAAGCAACCGTTCAATTGGCTCCTCAGCGCGCTCGGCGGCTTTCCGGTGACGCGTGGATCCATTGACCGCCTCGCACTCCAACGCTGCCTTGAAGTGGTGAAGGGCGGTGAGCCGCTCGTGCTGTACCCCGAAGGAACCCGTCTCAGCGGCCCAACGGTTGGTCCGTTGTTCGAGGGCGTTGCCTACGTTGCGACCAAGTGTGGAGTCCCCGTCATCCCCGTCGGCATTGCCGGCACGGAGCGGGCCATGGGCAAGGGATCCAAGGGCATTCGACCCACGAAGGTGCATGTGGAGATCGGCCCGGCAATCATGCCGCCGGTCGCCATCGACGGAGGTCGAGTGTCGCGGGATGTCATGCACCAACTCACTGAACAACTGCAGGCTGAACTGCAGCGGCTCTTCGACATTGCCGACACAAAGGTGACGGGCGGTCAGTCCCGGAAGTAGGCGTCGAGAGCTCGCACGAGGTACCCGGGGTCATCGACACCGCACAATTCGCGGGCAGAGTGCATGGAGAGCTGCGGGATCCCCACATCGACGGTGGCAATTCCGAGTCGGGTTGCGGTGATGGGCCCGATGGTGGAGCCGCAGGGCATGTTGTTGCGTGACACAAAGGTTTGCACGGGAACGCCCGCACGGCGGCAGCGTTCGGCAAACGCCACGGCGGTGTCGGCCGAGGTGGCATAACGCTGGTTGGCGTTGACCTTGATGGCAGGACCGGCGTTCACCAGCGGACGATGGCCTGGCTCGTGACGCTCGGGGTAGTTCGGGTGAACAGCATGGGCGTTGTCGGCCGACACGCAGGTGCTCTGCGACAGCGCGGCGAGAAAGTCGGCGCGCTCTGCGCCGCGGGCAAGGGAAAGTCGCTCGAGCACGTGCTCAAGCAAGGGGCCCGCAGCGCCGCTCCTGCTCTCGGAGCCGACTTCTTCGTGATCAAACAGTGCAATGACCTGGGTCACCCGTGCGGGCTGGGCGGAGCACAGCGCTGCGGTGGCGGCCCAGCACGACAGCAGATTGTCGAGTCTGCCCGACGCGAGAAGTGATGCGTCGCTGCCGAGAACGGCCGCTGGTGTGACGTCATAGAGGCACAGTTCCCATGCAGCGACCTCGCTTGCTCCGGAGATGCCCAGTCGTGCAGCAAGGAAGGCCACAAAGTCACCGGTGTTGGCCTGACCGACACCCCACACGGGGGTGAGGTGCTGTTGCTTGTCGAGCACCAGGCCCCGCTCGTTCACTTCGCGATCGAGGTGAACGGCAAGTTGCGGTACCCGGGCGATCGGCTCGGCAACGTTGAGCAGCCTGCTGCTGCCGTCACGCAGGACGACCCGTCCGGCAACACCGAGGTCTCGGTCGAGCCACGAGTTCAGCAGTGCACCGCCGTAGATCTCGACCGCAAGCTGGCGCCAACCTGCTGCGCCGGTGTCGGGGTTGGGCTTGATGCGGAGGCACGGAGAGTCTGTGTGTGCCCCGACGATGCGAAATGGCGCTCGCGTGAGCGGCTCGGGGGTCTGAGGGGCGCTCCACGCAACGAGTGCCGCCCCACGCACGACGTAGCCGCGAGGAATATCCGTCCAACGGTCCTGCTCGTTGACGCGCGCAAACCCAGCGGCGTCGAGCCGAGCCGCTGCACTTTCGGCAGCGTGGAACGGGGACGGGGAACCGTCGAGGTACGCGCGCAGGTCATCGAGTTCGGTCATGGTTACCC
>CANIBN010000023.1 GCA_947465505.1 Acidimicrobiales bacterium
CGACATCAAGGCGCTCGTCGACCACACCGTCGCTCACTTCGGGCGACTCGACATCGTGGTCAACAACGCAGCCACCGTGCTCGATCGCTCGCTCGAGGCGATGACCCCAGACACCTTTACCGGGGCGTTTGGCACCAACCTTCTGGGTCCGCTCCTGCTCGTCCAGGCTGCCGCACCTCACCTCGGCAAGCACGGTGTGGGAGCCGTGCTGAACATCTCCTCGATTGCCGCAGTGCGAGCAACACCGACGCGCTACCTCTACCCCGCTATCAAGAGCGCGCTGCTGCAGCACACCCGTTCGCTGGCGGTGCACCTCGCGCCGCAACACGTGCGCGTCAATGCGATCATGCCCGGCACCTTTCGCACAGACATGGTGGAGAAGGCGTACACCGAGGATCAGTTGACCGAGACCGCAGAGGGGACGCCGCTGGGCCGCGTCGCAGAACCGACCGAACTTGTTGGCCCGGCGCTGTTCCTCGTGAGCGACATGAGTTCGTACGTGACGGGAGCGGTCCTCACCGTCGACGGCGGCCAGACCCTTATCGCCTAGGAGGCCCTCTCGGCGCGTCAAGGCAGCGACGAGCCGCACGCCGAACTATGCCGAAGCGAAGCGGCGGCTATGTCGGCGCATTAAGACAGCGGCAGGCCGTAGACCGTGCGCGGGGTCTCACCCTGATCGAAGCGTGCTTGCGCCGCCGCCATCGTCTCGAGTGCCGCTGGAGCACCACTGAACGATTGGAAGATCATCTGATCGTTCATCACCGAGTCGGCGATCTTCAGGATGTTGTCGCCCTCGGTGAGCATGCGCTTGATGCCCTGCAACGCTGCCGGCGGTCGGTCAGCCATGATCGAGGCCCATTCAAGTGCCGCCTCAACGGCCTTGCCGGTGGGCACGACTCGGTTGACGCCGCCGAGTTCGTACAGGCGCTGCGCAGTGATCGGGAAGCCGAGCAGCACCATCTCTGCGGTCGCCGTGCGCCCGATGAGATGACGCAGGCGCGAGGTACCGCCGATGCCAGTGCCGACGCCGATACCCACCTCAGGCTGCCCGAAGAGTGCCTGCTCCTCAGCGATGCGCAGATCACAGGCCCAACCGAGTTCACATCCGCCACCGTTCGTGTCCCCCGACACCGCTGCGATCGTGACGAGTTCGGTCTGATTGAGTTCGTTGAGACACTCGAACCAGGCGCCACCCTCGCCAGTTGTGGGCTGACCCGTCATCGTGTTGATGAGATCGGTGAGCCAGGCGTGCTGGAACCAGTGACCCGGCACGGCGGATGCCAGTACGGCCACGCGTGCTCCGCCTTCACGGGCTTCCTTCAGTGCGCTCGCCAATTCGCCGATCGCCTTCCATGACCCAAAGTTGATGATGTCGGGATTGTTCATCGTGATGAGCGCTACGCCTTCGCGCGGGCGCTCCAAGGTGACCAGTTCTCCCATGTCTTTCCTCCCCAAGGAATTCCGCCGGAGTGGCGTAGTGGATACGGTACACAGTGATGTTGATGCCGTGCCGAGGGTGGACCTTTGCGAGGCGAGACGACCGGCCAATTCGTTTGCTCGTCTTTCTGGCCGTGCTGCTCTCCTTGCTCGGCCAATCCGCTCCTGCGTGGGCGCACGGGGGCATCGACCAGGCTGGCTTCTCGAACTATGCAACAGCGGTGTCGGCTGTGTCCCCAACCGACGCGGGCATCCTCGTGACGTCGTTCGGAGTAAGCGGCGGCATCAAGCTCGTGAACCAAGGTGGCCGCGAGGTCGTGATCCTCGGTTACAACAACGAGCCCTATCTACGACTCGACACCACCGGAACGTTCATCAATCTCAACTCTCCGGCCACCTACGTGAACAGACGCCTCGACGCAAACGTGCCGGTGCCCGAGAAGGCGACGTCGTCGGAGATTCCGGACTGGTTCCAACTGTCGTACGGCAACACGGTTTGGTGGCATGATCACCGCACACATTGGATGGGCTCCACCCCTCCCGATGCCGTGCAGGTTGCGCCCGACCAACTGCAGGTCGTGTATCCGGCCTGGAAGATCCCGATCGTGGTTGCCGGCCAGTCGGGGACGATTACCGGAACGCTTACGTGGCTGCCCCCACCGAAGCGAACATCGTGGCTGCTCATCTCGCTCGGCATGTTTGTCGTGGCTGCGCTACTGCTTCAGTTCTTCCGATCGGTGAAGTCCTTCGCTGGGCTCGCAATGCTGGGAGCAATCATCGCCAACGTGCTCGTTGCAGTGAGCCGGGCCAGTGTCGAACGAGCCGAGAGTGGTCAGCGAGTGGCATGCTTCGCCACTACTGCGGTTGCGCTGTTGTTCTTCTTCATCGGTCTCGTGTCCAAGCACCGCGGCGGCACCCCCATTGCGTGGGGACTTGCGGGCGGCGTGCTGACCGGAGCGGGAATTGCGTACCTGAAGGCGTTCTCGTTCGCCTCGATCGATGGATCTGCAGATCCGCTGCGCATCCGGTGGGCCGTTGCCGTACAGCTCTCGATCGGCCTGGCGCTTGCCGCAACGGCACTCGTTGCCTTCGTCGAGCGGCGCATGTCCCGCAAAAGCACGATTCCGGGTCGATTTCTGGTGGAGAATCCACCAGAAATCGACCCGGAATCCGTCGAGAGTTGAGGTTGGTCGCTTAGCGACCGGGGCGAACCCCGCCGCCTTGACCGTCTACGCCGCCGGAGGCGTTGATGCGGGCATGTGCACGGCGCAGTGCCGCCTCGGCCTCTGCATCATGACCCTGGCGCATGACGTCTTCGGCACGCTCCATGGCCCGACGGGCACGGTCACGATCGATCTCGCTCGCCAGTTCGGCGAGGTCCGAGAGGATCGAAATCTTGTTGTTGCTCACCTCGACGAAACCGCCGTGCACCGCAAGATCCTGTACCCCGCCCTCGGCGAGGTAGATCTTGGTGACGCACTCGGTAATCGCACCAAGGAACGGGGCGTGGTTGGCCTGGAAGGCAATGTCGCCACCGCCGAGGGTGCGCGTGAGCACCATCGTCGCCTCACCGGAGTAGAGAATGCGCTCCGGCGACACCACCTCGACGTGCATCGACTCTGCCATGTTCAGCCGGCCTGTTCCTGGAGGGTCTTGGCCTTGGCAAGAACCTGCTCCACGCCGCCGACGTTCAGGAACGCCTGCTCGGGAACCTCGTCGAGGTCGCCGCGCAGGATGGCCTCGAAGCTCTCGACGGTCTCTGCCACCGGCACGGTCTCACCGGACACACCGGTGAACACTTCGGCCACGTAGAAGGGCTGCGAGAGGAAGCGCTGAATCTTGCGCGCACGGCTCACGGTGAGGCGGTCCTCATCGGACAGTTCGTCGAGGCCGAGGATGGCGATGATGTCCTGCAGTTCCTTGTAGCGCTGCAGGTTCTCCTGCACGCCGCGGGCCACCTTGTAGTGACGGTCTCCGACCACGTCGGGCTGGAGGATCGTCGAGGTCGAGGCCAGCGGGTCCACTGCGGGGTAGATACCGAGGGCGGCAACCTGACGGGACAACTCAGTGGTGGCGTCGAGGTGGGTGAACGTGGTGAACGGGGCCGGGTCGGTGTAGTCGTCGGCGGGCACGTACACGGCCTGCAGCGAGGTGATCGAGCGGCCGCGGGTGGAGGTGATGCGCTCCTGCAGTTGACCCATCTCGTCGGCCAGGGTGGGCTGGTAGCCCACGGCCGAAGGCATACGGCCGAGGAGCGTGGACACCTCGGAACCGGCCTGCACGAAGCGGAAGATGTTGTCGACGAACAGCAGCACGTCCTGGTTCTGCACGTCACGGAAGTACTCCGCCATCGTGAGGGCCGAGAGCGCCACACGGAGGCGCACGCCCGGCGGCTCGTCCATCTGGCCGAACACCAAGGCGGCCTTCTCGAACACGCCTGACTCTTCCATTTCGATGCGAAGGTCGGTGCCCTCACGGGTGCGCTCGCCGACGCCGGCGAATACCGACACACCACCATGGTTCTGGGCCACACGACGGATCATCTCGGTGATGAGCACGGTCTTGCCCACGCCTGCACCGCCGAACAGACCGATCTTTCCACCGGCGAGGTAGGGGGTGAGCAGGTCGATGACCTTGATGCCGGTCTCGAACATGCGCTTCGACGGCTCGAGGGTGTCGAACGCCGGTGCATCGCGGTGGATGTCCCAACGCGGCATGTCGGCAAAGTTCTTCGGGTCGTCGTCGAGGACTTCGCCCCACACGTTCCACACGTGGCCGAGCGTGCGATCACCAACCGGCACCTGAATGCCGTGTCCGGTGTTGCGCACCTCGGTACCGCGGCGCAGACCGTCGGTGGGCTTCATGCAGACGGCGCGCACGCGGCTGTCACCGAGCTGCTGTGCAACCTCGGCGAGCACGCTGATGTCGGTGCCGTCCATGGAGATAGTCATCTCGAGGGCACTATTGAGTTCCGGCAGCGCACCGCGGGGGAACTCGACGTCGATCACCGGGCCGGCGATGCCGACGACCCGGCCGCTCTTGAGCTGGTTCTCAGTCATGGTCATGGTGGGTGTGTCTCCTGGTGTGCGTGCTTACTGGGAGGCCGACGCGGAAGCCGGCTCAAGATCGATGTACTGGACGTGCTTGCTCTTGTCGCCGCCGAGGGCCTCTGCACCGCTGACGATCTCCATGATCTCGGTGGTGATGGAGTCCTGACGTGCGCGGTTCATGATGCGCGAGAGCGTCTTGATGAGTTCTTCGGCGTTGTCGGTAGCCGACTTCATGGCTCGCTGACGGAACGCATGCTCGCTCGCTGCAGCGTTGAGCAGCGCGGCATAGATGCGTGCCTCGACGTAGCGGGGCATGAGGGTGTCGAGGATCGTGCTGGGCTCGGGCTCGAACTCGTAACCCGCGGCCGCGCCCTTCTGCGCAGTCTCGGAATCGACAGTGACCAAGTCACGATCGAGCGGCACGAGCGGACGTCGCAGCACTTCCTGCGAGCCGGCAGTGATGAACCGCGTGTAGACGATCTCCACCGAATCGACCTCGCCGTCGAGGAATCGGCCGACGACGTTCTGGCCAATGGCCTTCGCGTCTGCGTAGGTGGGGTTGTCGGTGAAACCGCTGAACGTGCCAGCGATCTTGTAGCCACGGAAACGGAAGTACGTCTCGGCCTTGCGGCCGATTGCGATGATGGCGTAGTCCTTGCCGGCGAGTACGTCGGCCTTGATCTCGCCTTCGGTAGCGCGCAGTACGCCGGCGTTGTAGCCACCGCACAGTCCGCGGTCTGCCGTCATCACGACGTAGCACTTAGTGCGTACCTCGGAACGACCCTCGAGGATGGGAGTCCGCGCCTCACCGCCAGCGGCGGCGAGGCTCTTGACGACCTCGGTGATCTGATCGCTGTAGGGCACCGCAGCCTGGACCCGCTGTTGCGCCTTCACGATTCGGGACGCAGCAATGAGTTCCATGGCGCGGGTGATCTTCTTCGTTGCCTGGACGCTTCGAATGCGTCCACGAAGAATTCGTTCCTGACCGCCTGCCATTGGCTTCTACTACTCCGTCTCGAGCGTCTTGTTGGACTGAGCGTCGCCCAGTTCACCAGCTGACGTTGCCGTGGGGTCAGCCGCACGTGCGAGTGACGCACCGCTCTGGAACTGTGCCTTGAAGTCCTTCACGACGTCGGCGAGTGCGTCCGGGACGCCCTTGGCCTTGATCTCGGACAGGAGGCCTGCGTTACGGCTGCGGACCTGAGCAAGCAACTCGGACTCGAAGCGTCGCACGTCGGAGACAGCAACGTCATCGAGGTAGCCGCGGGTACCGGCGAAGATCGAAACGACCTGCTCCTCCACCGACATCGGGCTGTTGAGCGGCTGCTTGAGGAGTTCGACGAGGCGGTAGCCACGCTCGAGCTGTGCCTTGGAGATGGCGTCGAGCTCCGAACCGAAGGTTGCGAATGCCTCAAGCTCGCGGAACTGAGCAAGGTCGAGCTTCAGTGTGCCCGACACGGTCTTCATGGCCTTGATCTGTGCGGCACCACCCACGCGGGACACCGAGATGCCCACGTCGACGGCCGGACGGACACCGGACTTGAAGAGTGCGTCCTGCAGGTACACCTGACCGTCAGTGATGGAGATCACGTTGGTGGGGATGTACGCCGACACGTCGCCAGCCTTGGTCTCGATGACCGGAAGTGCGGTAAGCGAGCCAGCGCCGTTCTCGTCGCTCAGCTTGGCCGCACGCTCGAGCAGGCGGCTGTGGAGGTAGAACACGTCGCCGGGGTATGCCTCACGGCCCGGCGGGCGACGCAGCAGGAGCGACATCTGGCGGTAGGCCTCGGCCTGCTTGGAGAGGTCGTCGTACACCACGAGCGCGTGCTCACTGTGCTCCATCCAGTGCTGGCCCATGGCGCAGCCTGCGTACGGAGCGAGGTACTTGAAGGGAGCCGAGTCTGAGGCGGGAGCGACCACGACGACCGTGTACTCCATGGCGCCGGCCTGGCGAAGCACTTCCACAGTCTGTGCGACGGTGGAGCCCTTCTGGCCGATTGCCACGTAGATGCACTTCACGCCCTGACCCTTCTGGTTCAGGATCGTGTCGATGGCGACGGTGGTCTTACCGGTCTTGCGGTCACCGATGATGAGTTCGCGCTGACCACGGCCGATCGGCGTCATGGCGTCGATCGACTTGATACCGGTCTGCAGCGGCTCGTGCACGGGCTTGCGACCCATGATGCCGGGGGCCTGAATCTCCATACGGCGGGGCTGGGTACCCACGAGCGGTCCACGACCGTCAATGGGCTCGCCGAGTGCGTTCACCACGCGGCCGAGGACACCGTCGCCCACGGGCACGGACAGGATTCGGCCAGTGGCCTTCACCGTCTGGCCCTCGTCGATGTGTGCCGACTCACCGAGCACGACGGCGCCGATGGCGTCCTCGTCCAAGTTGAGCGCAAGGCCGAGTGTGCCGTTCTCGAACTCGAGCAGCTCGTTGACGGCGCAGTCCGGGAGACCAGAGACACGGGCAATACCGTCACCGATCTCGGTGACGCGGCCGACCGTGCGGGCCTCGAGCGAGGGTACGAAACCCTCGAGGTTCTTCTTGAGTGCGGCGGCGATGTCGCCGGCGCTCAGCGTGAGCTCTGCCATGTTCCCTGGTTCCTTCTAGAGCCGAGACTTGAGTTGTTCGATACGGCTGCGGACCGTGCCGTCGATGACGGTGTCGCCGATAGTGGCAACCACGCCTCCGATGACGGACGGATCCACCACCACTTTGAGGTTGATGCTCTTGCCGGTCGCCTTGGTGAGTGCCGCGGCGAGGCGGGCTTCCTGATCGCTCGTGAGCGCCACTGCGGTGCGCACTTCTGCGACCTCGAGGTTCTTCGCTCCCGATGCCCGGGCAACCACCCGGTCGATGATTGCCGGGAGTTCGGACACGTGGCCCGATCCGACGAGCATGGAGATGAGCTGCGCCGAGGTGTTGTTCGCCTTGCCGCCGAGGAGATCCTCGATGATGGTCTGGCGACGAGCGGCGGGGATGCCTTCGTCGGTCAGAGCGTTGCGGAGTGCGTCATTGCCCTCGAACGCACGGGCGAAGCGGAACAGTTCGTCCTCGACCGTGTCGATGGTGCCTTCTGCGCGGGCAATCTCGAACAGAGCCCGTGCGTAGCCGTCGATGCGCTGATCGTTCATCGTGCAGCCCCCACTCGTGAGATGAAGTTCTCGATGAGTTCCTGCTGCGTCGCAGCATCGAGGGTTCCGGTGACCACGTGGTCAACGGCGGCAATGGAGAGACGTGCAACCTCTGCGCGCAGTTCGTCGCCCACTCGATTGGCCGATGCTGCCATCTCCGCTTGCGCCCTGGCTTCGAGCTCGGAGAGCTCTGTGGCCAGCCGAGCACGACCCTCGGCGAGGACGGAAGCGGCTTGCGAATCGGCATCGGCGAGGATGCGGGCGCGCTCGGCGCCGATGTCACCCTTGGCCTGACGGATGCCGGCAGCCTCCTGCGAGGCGGACGCCTTGTCCTGTGCGGCCGAATCCAGTTCTTTCTGGATGCGGGCCGTACGGGCAGCCATGGCCTTCTTGATCTGGGGTCCCGCGAACTTGATGAGCGCAGCGAAGATCAAGCACGACGCAATGACGCCGTAGATGAGTTCTGCCTGCTCTGGGAAGATCCAGCTGTGGGTGGTGACGTGGCCCTTGCTGTCGAGGACGACCTCTTCGCTGGCGACATGAAGGATGGTGAGGAGACTCACTTGGCCATCACCTCGTTCACCACGCGGTTGAGGACGTCTGCCGACGGGCGCTTGCCCGTCGCCAACTCGCCGGCGCGGCCGGCAACGTCGGAGACGGCGTCACGGATCTGCGACTGAGCAGCAGCACGTGCGGCCTCGACCTCAGCCTTCGCTGCTGCGCGCTGCTCGCCGAGGCGGGCATTGAGCTTGGCGATGGCGTCGGCACGCTCGGCCTCGACCGCTGCGCGAGCGACGTCGACCTTTCGGGCTGCCTCGGACTTGATGCCGGCGAGCTGCTGCTCGTAGTCGGCGACCTCGGCTCGGGCACTTGCACGCTCAGCATCTGCCGATTCGTGCGCCGTGCGGATGCCCTCGTAGCGCGCCTTCATACCCTTCTTCAGTTTGGGGTAGAGGACGACGCGCATGAGCAGCGCGAAGACGACGAACGAGCCGCCGCCCCAATAGAGCTCTTTGAGCTCGGGGACGATCGGACCCGGCTTCGACAGATCCTGGGACTCAGTAGAGGCCTCACCGGTGGCCGCAGTCGTCGTGGCGTCTTCAGAAGACACCAAGCGGACTGTGGTCCCGTGGAGGTGAATGACGGCGTGATGCACGTCAGCTCCTTCGAGAAGGGAATACGGACGGAATAACGGCGTCGGCTCAGAGGCCGATAAGGATGAAGACCACGAAGCCGATGAGGGCAAGGGCTTCGGTGAAGGCGATACCGAGGAACATGGTGGTACGCACCATGCCGGCAGACTCGGGCTGGCGGGCCATCGCCTCGACGGACTTACCGACGAGGTAACCGATGCCGATGCCGGGGCCGATGGCTGCGATGCCGTAGGCGAAACCGGCGCCGATGGCCGCGTTGGCCTTCTTGGCTGCGGTTGCGTCTGCTGCACCAGTCTCGGTGGCCTGCATGATCAGGCGGCTCACTGCTTCCATTGGATTGCTGTCTCCTGTGTCGTGTTTTTGGTAATGGAGATTGGGTATTGAGAACTTCGGTTGATCGCCGAGCGATCAGTGACTGGCGGCTGCGTGGGCGTCGTCATGGTCGTGATCGCCATGACCTTCCATCGCACCGCTGATGTACACGGCCGTGAGGATCGTGAAGATGTAGGCCTGGAGGAAGGCCACGAGGACCTCGAAGGCGGTGAGGAAGACCAGCATGAAGAACGGCAGGATTGCCATCGGCTTCAGCATGTAGACCTTCGTCTCTGCCTTGACCAGTGCCTCGGTGAGCAGCGCGAAGGTCACGAGAAGAATGTGACCGGCGAGCATGTTCGCGAAGAGTCGGACCGTGAGCGAGAAGGGGCGCACGATGATGTTCGAGATGAACTCGATGACGCCCACGAGGGGCTTCAGGGCCGCCGGCACACCGGGGGGCCAGATGGTGTGGCCGATGTAGCCAAGACCTTGGTGTTTGAAGCCCACACCGTTGTAGACCACCCACACGATGAGCGACAGGAACATCGGGATGGCCATACGGGCCGTTGCTGGCATCTGCAGGATCGGGATGATTCCCGGCACGTTGCAGAGGTAGATGAACACGAAGAGGCTGAGCAGGAACGGTGTCCAGCCGAGGCCCTTCTCGCCCATCGTCTGCATGACGATGCCGTCCTCGACGAACTCAACCGTGGCCTCGGCCAGGTTGCGCACGCCCTTGGGGGCCTCGTTCGCGTTCTTGCGTCCAGCGAGCAAGAACACGATGGTGCCGATCAGGGCAGCAGCGACAGCGATCAGCGAGATCTTGTTGAAGGAAGAAAACAGGTCCTTCCAACGCAGGATGGCGTTGATCTTTGGGAACTCGAAAGCAGCGAGCACGTGACGTGACCTCTCGTGTTACGGGCGTTTGGGCTTGAGACCGGGGTGGGCAAGGGACATCGCAACGTACCTCATTTCCCAGACCAGAAGCCCAAGATGAGTGACGACCAAGCCGGTCCCGAGGGCCGGCAGGGACACCCACTGGGCCTTGTGTACGAGGTACACGGCCAGAAAGATGATTCCGAGGCGAATGAGGTACCCGAACAGCACGGACCCCATGAGGAGGCCGAGCGAGATTCGGGATGTCCACGAGACGATGCCCGCAGACACTGCGAAATTGAAGACAACGAGCGCAACGGCGAAGGCCGAGGATGCGGCGCCACGGCCGCCCCAGATTGCGGAACAGACTGCCACGAGGACGGGTGCGACGATGACCCCACGGCGGAGCATGTCCTTGGTGACCTCGACCTCGGGGGCGGGGCCCTCGAGTCGGGTGGCCATGGGGTTTGCGGTCATCACGCTACGGAATCCTCCGTGCGCTGGGCCGGCGCGCCGACAGTGCGGGACTGCTGGCGCTTTGCCTCGTGGCGATCCATTTCGGCGGCGTAGACGTACCACGCCCGCACGAAGCTCCCGAATACACCGAACAGGGTGAGCCCGAGGGTGCACCACGGTGCGGTATCGAGCCACTTGTCAAGACCGAAACCCGCAAAGAAGAACACCAGAACGACCCCGGCGAACTCCATTCCGTTGGAAAAACCACGGTTGAGCTCTGCGGCGGGGCGCTTGGAGGGGGGGCGGGAGATAGCGGTCACTGGGTCGGTCAGAAGGGAGTTTGTGAACGGATGCACAATCTAGTTGGCGCCGGGCGCGTCGGGCAACTTTGCTGCGGAGTCCCGCTTCGCACGCATCTTGGGGTGCAGCACAGTGAACAACGCGAGGGCCAGTGCCATCAGTCCGATGGGTGCCCAGATACTGCCAATGCGGGTAAATGCCGGGTACAGCACGAACCCCGAGAGCAGCGCCGTCCAGGCCCACAAGATGAGCACCGCCCGCTTCTGGCCATGGCCGAGACGCATGAGTCGGTGGTGGAGGTGTCCCTTGTCGGCCACCGCAAGGCCCTGCCGTCTGGTGGCGCGCCGCACGATCGCAAAGAGCATGTCGAAAATCGGTACACCGAGAATCACGAGCGGGATCACGAGCGGAGCGAAGAAGAAGTAGGTCTGTCCGCGGAACCGGGTGACACCCGGGTCGGCTCGTCCGCCCACCACGCTGGTCGACACCGCCATGAGCGCGCCGAGGAACAGGGCGCCGCCGTCCCCCATGAAGATCTTTGCGGGGTTGAAGTTGTGCGGCAGGAATCCGATGCAGACACCTGCAGCGATCACCGCAACGAGCGGACCGATGTTCTGCGGCCCAAGCAGGTTGAGGTGGTCAAGGCGACGGCTGTAGATGAAGTACGCGAGCGCTGCGATCGCAACGATTCCCGCAGCGAGTCCATCGAGTCCGTCGATGAGGTTGATGGCATTGGTGAGCCCAAGAAGCCAGAGCACGGTGACGAGCGGGACCCAGTTCTGGCCGAGCAGGAACACGTCGATGAACGGCAGGCGGAACCAATACATGTTCACGCCGAAAATGACGAAAACAACTGCTCCCAGAACGATTCCGGTGACCTTTGCAGGAGCAGAGATCTCCTTGATGTCGTCGATGAGACCGACGACGAAGACCACTCCGCAGCCGAGCAGCAATCCGAGTGCCTCGGAGTTGCCGGCGAAGATTGCGTGGAACGAGTCCATTCCCCATGCGGCAGCCATCGCAGTGAGGAAGCCGAGGAACATCGCGATACCGCCGACGTCGGGAGTGGTCTTGGTGTGCACACGACGGGCATCGGGCTCCACCACCCACCCGACGCGGTGGGCAAATTTGGCGACGAGCGGCGTGCACACGAAGGTCACCACGGCGGCTACGCCCCCGACAGCGACGTATCTGGAGGCGCCGATCATCACCGGGCAGCGTAGTGACCGCGCCGCTCGCTACCGGACAGCCCCGCGTCGGGCCGCGGGTTCTGGACTGCTGTGCCTGCTCAGACGCCATTCGGGTAGGCGGGGAACGCGGCGCACAACTCGGCAACCTCACCCTTGATGCGAGCGAGAGCCGACTCATCGGTGCGCTGACGTAATGCGCGTGCGATGAAGTCGGCGATCTGCAGCATCTCCGACTCCTTCATCCCCTGCGTCGTGACCGAAGGGGTGCCGATACGCACACCGCTCGTGACGAAGGGACTGCGGGGGTCATTGGGAATCGCGTTTTTGTTGAGCGTGATCCCTGCGAGGTCGAGCACGGCCTGGGCTTCCTTGCCCGTGAGGTCGGCATCGAATGGCTGAAGGTCGACCACCATGAGGTGAATGTCGGTTCCGCCCGACACCAGACGGAAGCCCTGATTGGCGAGGGCGCCGGCCAACGTGGAGGCGTTCTTGACGATCTGCGCGGCGTAGTCCTTGAAACTCGGGTGCATGGCCTCGCGAAAGGCGACGGCCTTGCCCGCAATGACGTGCTCCAGTGGCCCGCCCTGCAGTCCGGGGAACATCGCCTTGTCGATGGCGGCCGCATGGGCGGCCTTCGTGAGTACGCAGCCACCGCGCGGCCCACGGAGCGTTTTGTGCGTGGTGAACGTGACGACGTCGGCGTGGGGCACCGGATCGGGGTGCTGCCCGCCCGCAATGAGTCCCGCAATGTGGGCGGCGTCGAACATCAACAGGGCGCCAACCTCATCGGCCACTGCCCGGAACGCCACCGGGTCGAGTCGGCGCGGGTACGAGGTGGTGCCCGCAACGATGAGCTTTGGCCGGTGCTCGATGGCCAGCGCGCGCACCTGGTCCATATCGATGCGCTCGTCGCCGGGTGCAACCTTGTACGAGACGAAGTTGTAAATGCGCCCGCTGAAGTTCACCGGCGAGCCGTGGGTGAGGTGGCCGCCGTGGTCGAGCGACAGCCCGAGCACGGTGTCGCCGGCCTCAAGCAGACCGAGATACACCGCCATGTTGGCGTTTGCGCCGGCGTGCGGCTGCACGTTCGCGTGGTCGGCACCAAACAGCGTGCGGGCGCGATCGATGGCGAGTTGTTCGATGTCGTCGACGATCTGGTTGCCGCCGTAGTACCGCTTGCGCGGATAGCCCTCGCTGTACTTGTTGGTGAGCACCGACCCAACAGCCCGCATAACGGCGGGTGAGGTGAAGTTCTCGCTGGCGATGAGCTGCAACCCAGAAGTCTGGCGCTCGACCTCACGGTCGATGAGCGCAAAAACATCCAGATCGGGGTCGATGTCGGAGGGGAACGGCATACGTGAACGAGCCTAGGCAGGGCGGGGCGCGGCGAGCCGCAACCCGAACAAAATGTTCGCCGGGCTGTTCGCCCGGTCCGCTCCCGCCTAGCGGGAGGCCTCCTCGGCCTCGATTGCCATCAGTTGCTCGACACGTCGCTGGTGGCGACCGCCCTCGAACGGGGTGCCGAGGAAGAGATCCACAATCTCCTCGGCGAGCCCGATGCCCACCACTCGGGCACCCATCGAGAGCACGTTGGCGTCGTTGTGCGAGCGGGCCATTCGGGCGGTGTACAGGTCGTTGCAGAGCGCGGCGCGCACGCCACGGACCTTGTTTGCGGCCAACTGCTCGCCCTGTCCGGATCCGCCGAGCACAATGCCGAGATCGGCATCTCCATCACGCACAGCCCGTCCGACTGCTGCGCAGTAGGGCGGGTAGTCCACGCTCTCGGCCGAGTTTGTACCGAGATCGGCAACCTCATGGCCAAGGCCCCGGAGTCGGGCGACGAGGTGTTGCTTGAGGTCGTATCCGGCGTGGTCGGCGCCGATCGCTATGCGGGTCACGTCCAAAGTGTAAAGACCGAGGGCCCAGCCACCTAACCTGCGCATCGTGCCGATTGATCCAAAGACCGCCGTAATCGTTGGTGTGGGACAGATCTCCCACCGTGCTGCCGGGCTCGAGGACGCCCTCTCCCCCGGCGAACTCATGGCCGAGGCCATTCGCCGTGCGTCGGCCGATGCCGGTCTCGCCTCCGTACCCGATCCCACCTGGATCACCGTCGTCGGAACGCTCTCGTGGCGCGCCAAGAACCCGGCGGGCGACCTGGCCAAGATGCTCGGCATCTCGCCGAGGGCCACCGGCCTGTCGGCCATGGGTGGCAACAGTCCTCAGAGCCTCGTCAACGCGGCGGCCCGCGAGATCAACGCAGGCGACGCCGACCTCGTCATCATGACGGGCGGCGAGGCATGGCGGACGCTGCAGCGTGCCCGCAAGGAAGGCATCGCGGTCGACTGGAACCAGAAGCGCAATGGTGCCGAGCGGGCGTGGGACGAGAAGGATGATTCCGGTTCGGCACCAGACCGACGCTTCGGCGAGGAACTCGAGATGAACCATGCATGGGAGACCGCGCTGGGCATCTATCTCCCCGTTCAGGTGTATCCGATGTTCGAGACGGCCATTCGTGCGGCTGCCGGTCGCTCGCCCGAGGATCACTCGGTACGCGTGAGCGAGTTGTGGTCTCGCTTCAGCGAAGTGGCGTCACGCAATCCGCACGCGTGGATCCAGAAGGCACTGTCACCCGAGGAGATCCGCACGCCGGGTCCCAAGAACCGGATGATCGGCTACCCGTACACGAAGTACATGAACTCGAACAACGACGTCGACCAGGGCGCCGCCATCATCATGTGTTCGGTAGAGAAGGCTCGTTCGCTCGGCATTGCCGAGGATCGATGGGTGTTCCCGCACAGCGGCACCGATTGCCACGAGCACAAGTTCATCTCGAGCCGCTGGACGTTTGCCGAAACGCCGGCCGTGGCCCTCGGCGGCAAGTTGGCACTGCAGCTTGCCGGGGTCGGCATCGACGACATCGACATCGTCGACCTCTATTCGTGCTTCCCGTCCGCCGTGCAGCTTGGCGCCCAGTCACTCGGACTCTCCATCGACCGTCAACTCACCCGCACTGGCGGCCTGTCGTTTGCGGGCGGGCCGTGGAACAACTACGTCATGCACTCGATCGCCACTGTGGTCGGCGAGTTGCGCACGATGCCCGGAGCGAAGGGGTTGGTGTGGGCCAACGGCGGCTACGCAACCAAGCACGCCTTCGGTGTGTACTCCACCACGCCGCCGGCCGATCACCGATTCAAGTACGCCTATCCGCAGGACGAGATCGACGCCATGCCGAGTCGACAGTTGGCGACAGGTGCCGACAGCGCAGGCAAGGTAACCGTGGAGGCGTACAGCGTGATGCACGACCGCGACGGCGAGCCCGAGCAGGGCCTCGTGGCGGCATTGCTCCGGGACGGCCGTCGGGTGTGGGGCAAGACCGCAGACCGCGACCTCGCCCGTGCCATGTGCTCGGGCGAATGGGTCGGTCGCACGATGACACGCCAGTCAAACGGCACGCTCTCGGCTTCCTGAGCGGATACAGGGCCAGCCGTGACTGACACCTTTCCGCGGCAGTACGCACGCACGCAGCGACTAACGCTGGGGGAACCGCGCAACATCACGGTCTCGCCCGATGGTGAGCGTGTGGTGTTCTGTCGCACCCGAGCGGGCAGCGACTCGGTGAACTGCCTGTGGGTGCTCGATGTGCCGACCGGAGAGGAGCGGCTTGTTGCCGACCCGCGCGAACTGCTGAAGGGCGCCGACGAGTCCGCTCTCCCGCCGGAGGAGCGCGCTCGCCGGGAGCGCGCACGGGAGGGTGCGGGTGGCGTGGTGTCATACGCAACGAACCCCGATGTCACCGTGGCGGCGTTCACGCTGTCGGGACGTCTCTTTACGGCGGGCCTGCTCTCGGCGTCGGCTCGCGAACTGACGGTACCGGGTCCGGTGTTCGACCCCCGGCCCGACCCCACGGCCTCTCGTGTGGCGTACTGCTGCAAGGGCACGCTGCGCGTTGCCGAACTGGACGGCACCTCCCGCGAACTCGCCGGTGAGCAGGACCCCGAAATCACTTGGGGGCTTGCCGAGTTCATCGCGGCCGAGGAAATGGGGCGAGGGCGCGGATATTGGTGGTCGCCCGATGGCCAGGCGATCGCCGTGGCGCGAGTCGACAATTCCCCGGTCCAACGTTGGCACCTCTCGAATCTGGCCGACCCGTCGCAGGAACCGCAGGAACTGGCATACCCCGCAGCGGGAACCTCGAATGCGAACGTGTCCCTGCACGTGGTCACACTTGACGGCAGGGCACGTGCACTCGACTGGGACCGCGAGAGCATGCCGTATCTCGTCGATGTCTCCTGGTTTGATCGCTCCTCGGTCTTGCTCACGGTGCAGTCCCGAGACCAACGGCGTGTGGAGGTGCTCCTTGCAGACATCTCCTCCGGCAGCTCGACATCGATCTCCACCGATTCGGATCCGCAGTGGGTGGAACTCGTGCGAGGTGTCCCCGCCGCTCTCTCCGATGGACGACTTGTCACGTGCGCCGATCGCGACGGCGCACGTCGTCTGATGGTCGATGGCCGCCCAGTGACGCCAGCAGACCTTCAGGTGCGATCCGTCGTCACGGTTGGCGTGACCACCGTGACGTTCTGTGCAAACCCGATCGACGATCCGACCGTGCAACATGTGTATCGCTGGAGCACCGTGTCCGGTGTGTCACAACTCACTACCGAGGCCGGCGTGCATACGGCTTCTGCCGCAGGCTCCACGGTGGTCGTTCGCTCCGCGACGCTTGAGCGGGCCAGAGCGCGAACGATGCTGCTCAACGGCGCAGAGATCGGATCGCATGCAGAGACCCCGCTCGTGAACCCGAACGTCACGATGCTCAGAATCGGCGACCGTCGACTGGCTACCGCAGTACTGCTGCCCACTGGTCGATCTCCACACGACGGCGGTCCTTCGTTGCCCGTGCTCATGGATCCGTACGGAGGTCCGCACGCACAACGGGTGCTCTCGTCCTTCGGCGCCATGTGCGCGTCCCAATGGTTCGCAGACCAAGGGTTTGCTGTTGTCGTCTGCGACGGGGCCGGGACACCCGGGCGCGGCAGCGCATGGGAGCGAGAGGTGTTCCTCGACCTGGCCCAACCGGTTCTCGACGACCAAGTCGCTGCACTCGACGGCGCAGTAGCCGAGGTCGGGATCCTCGACCGCTCGCGGGTCGGCATTCGGGGCTGGAGTTTCGGTGGCTACCTGGCGGCACTCGCCGTCATCAGGCGCCCCGACGTGTTCCACGCGGCAATCGCTGGCGCACCGGTCACCGAGTGGCGTCTCTACGACACGCACTACACCGAGCGCTACCTAGGAACCCCCGCCGTCGACGCCGCGCCCTATGAGCGGACGAGCCTGCTGAGGGAGGCAGAGCAACTCACGCGTCCGCTGCTCCTGATACATGGACTCGCGGACGACAACGTGGTTGCCGCGCACACACTGCAACTGTCCTCGGCGTTGCTCGCTGCCGGCAAGCCCCACGAGGTGTTACCGCTGTCTGGAGTGAGCCACATGACGCCGCAGGAGGTCGTTGCCGAGAACCTGCTCCTCCTGCAACTCGAATTCCTGCGCCGTTACCTGCGCGCGTGAGCGATGCGATCCCGGCCGGCAAGGTCGGGACGGATCTCGACATCGCGGTAGCCGTGGTTGTGCAACAACTGCCGCACTGATTCACCCTGACGGTGGCCGAACTCGAGGAGCAGCACACCGCCGGGCCGTAGCCAGTGGCGTGCGTGCTCAACGATGTGTCGGATATCGGCCAGTCCGTCGTCACCGCTGAACAGCGCATCGTGCGGTTCCCACGCAAGGACGTCCGCGGCCACTTCGTCGTCGCCGTGTGCGATGTAGGGCGGGTTGCTCACCACCACGTCCACGTCGCCCCGGAGGTCCTCCGGAAGCGCCTCGAACCACGGGCCTGCAGCAAGCCGGATGTTTGCTGCGGCTCGACCGAGTCCTGCTGCGTTGGCGCGAGCCACCTCGAGCGCATCGTGCGAGGCGTCCGTGCCCCACACCGTGGTTCCCTCGATCGACAGTTCCGCGGCGCACGACAGCGCAATGGCACCCGAGCCGGTGCCGAGGTCGACGACTACACGGCGTGAAGCGAGACGACGGGCCTCGTCGATCGCATAGCCCGCCAGGAGTTCCGTCTCTGGCCTCGGGATGAGCACGCGACGGTCGACCATCAACTCAACCGTGCGAAACGCCCACGAACCAAGGACGTACTGCAGTGGTTCACCGGCACGGCGACGCGCCGTCATGGCGTCCACCCGTGCAACCACCCGTTCGGTTACTGCGTCGTCGAGGGACGTCGCCCATTCGATGCTGTCCAGGCCACCGGCCTCCTGACACATCCAGCGCGCCTCGTTCGCATCGCCGAGATGGTCGGCCGTCTCGGCCCACAGTTGACGCCACGTGAGGTGACCGTCGGCTGACCCCCCGGACATGACTCAGTCCTCGTCCCCGGCCAACAGTCGCGTGCGCTCATCGGTCTGCAACGAGTCCACGAGTTCGTCGAGATCGCCGGCGAGCACATCCTGCAAGCGATAGATGGTGAAGC
Organism: Acidimicrobiales bacterium; assembly: GCA_947465505.1. Taxonomy (GTDB): domain Bacteria; phylum Actinomycetota; class Acidimicrobiia; order Acidimicrobiales; family Ilumatobacteraceae; genus WLJO01. The sequence continues at coordinate 18,458 of CANIBN010000023.1, forward strand.
CGATGCGGTGATCCGTGAGTCGGTTCTCCTTGAAGTTGTACGTACGGATCTTCTCGCTGCGGTTGCCACCCTGCACCTGCGCACGACGGGCGTCACCGAGCAACACAGCCTGTTCCTCCTGGCGAACCTTCAGCAGTCGTGAACGCAATACCTGCATTGCACGAGCACGGTTCTGCAACTGGCTGCGCTCGTCCTGCATCGCCACCACGATGCCCGTGGGCCTGTGCGTGATCCGTACCGCAGAGTCGGTGGTGTTGACACCCTGACCACCGGGGCCCGATGCGCGATACACATCGATCTGCAGATCGTTCTGGTCGATTTCGACATCGACTTCCTCGGCCTCGGGGAGCACACTCACCGTTGCTGCCGAGGTGTGAATACGCCCCTGGCTCTCGGTAACGGGGACACGCTGCACGCGGTGCGGACCGCCTTCGAACTTGAGGTGTGCCCAGGCGTCGTCACCTTTCACGAGGAAGGTGACCTGATTGATACCGCCGAGATCGGATGCGTCCGTGGCGAGCACTTCCACGGCCCAGCCCTTTCGAATGGCGTATGCCTGATACATATCGAACAGGTCACGGGCGAACAGGTTCGCCTCCTCTCCGCCCTCGGCGCCGCGAACCTCGACGATCACGTTCTTGCCGTCGTTGGGGTCGCGAGGGAGCAACAGCACCTTGAGTTCCGCCTCGAGCAATTCGAGATCCGCCTCCGCTGCCACCAGTTCCTCGCGGAGTTGGTCCCGTTCGTCGCCCGCCGCCTCGCCCATCAGTTCCTTCGCTGCTGCAGCATCCTCGGAACGCCCTCGGTATCGCCGGTAGCACTCCACGACGGGAGTGATCTCCTTATACCGGCGGGTGACCTCGCGCAACTTCTGCTGATCACCGAGGACGGACGGGTCCGCCATCTGCTGCTCCAGCCCTGCAAACTCAGACTCCAGGCCGGCCAGACGATCAATCACGCTCAGCAGGCTAGGCGGCTGTGGCAGGAACCCCGGGTTCCAGGGTCAAACGGCGGTGACCTGAGCCGGGTGACGCAACGATGCGGCGAGTGCCAGTGTTACGGGCGACAGGTCCCGTTCGGGAACCACGATGACCAGTCGTGCATCTGGATCCGAGAGTGCAGCACGGGCATCTGCCGCCCAGGGCACGACATCGAGGTCGATCCCGGTCGAGCAGACCACCACGACAGGGCGCCCGTCACCCGATTCTCCAGTGGCCACACAGGGCACAGAGTCCTTGAGATTCTCGCGCTGTACCGGAGGACTTGCCGGCTGCAACCGAGCAGCACCGACAAGCGCAGGTTCGCGCAGCAGTCGAGCGCGGATAGCCCGTTCGGCGCCCAATCGGTTGAGCGGATGCGGTTCGGCGCCCTCACGACGGTGATCGGCAACGGTGGACACCACCATGTGCAGTGCGTCGACCGTGGGGATACCGCCATGGATGAGCAGGAACGCTTCGCGATCGTGGGCACCCACACCCACCTCGAGGCGGCACTCGTCGGTGTACGGATCCCGGATCGCGCGGCACACCTCGAGACCTTCAACCTCACCCACCAGCACACCATGCTCGACCACCACCATGGCACCGGCCTGCTCGATGAGCTCAGCGAAGTGGACGAGCGCCGGATCGACAAATGCCTCGCGCGGAAAGCCTTCCGGTAGGGCGGGTACGAGCGAACGCCCATCCACACGCCACACCTCGGCGGGCGTGGCGAACTGCAGAGCGCGA
>CANIBN010000024.1 GCA_947465505.1 Acidimicrobiales bacterium
GGAAGAAGCGGCCAGAGGTGCGCTTCCCGGTGAGACGGCCCTGCAGGTCGACGAATGCCATGACGACAGTGTCGATATCGCCCTTGCGGATCAGCGCTTCAAGATCGGCGCGGCTGACGTGGACGCGTTCCTGACGAGGTAAGGCGGACGATCCCATGGCGGTGACAGTACCGACACAAAGGCCCGAGCGGAATGGCTACTTCGTAGCCTTCTTCGCGGCAGCCTTTGCAGGCTTCTCCGCAGGAGCCTTCTTCGCAGCAGCCTTCGCGGGCTTGTCCGCGGCGACGGGCTTTTCTGCAGCAGGCGCCTTCTTCGCAGCAGCCTTCGCAGCGACCGGCTTGTCTGCAGCAGAAGCCTTCTTCGCAGCGGGCTGGTCGTCGTCGAGATCGTCGTCGTCGGCAGCAGGCTTCGGCGCAGCGGGCTTCTCGGCGACAGCCTTCTCGGCCTTCGCACCGCCCTTGGCGGGCTTCAGCACACCCTTGGAAAGTGCCTCGTCGAGAAAGATCTCTGCGTCCTCTGCGCTCACCTTGAGCGCCGGTGCAATCTCGGACACGAGGTTGATGCGGGCACGCTCGTACATGGTGCGCTCTGCAGCCGACAGCGCAGCATCGCGGTTGCGTGCTGCGAGGTTTCGAACCACTTCGGCCACCTGGTACACGTCGCCAGACTTCAGCTTCTCCTGGTGGTTCTTGAAACGACGCGACCAATTCGATGGCACGCGAGGGTCCGGCTTCGAGAGCACAGACACGAGGTCGTCGAGTTCGTCTGCGTTTACGGGTGGACGCACCCCAACCGTGTCCGCGTTCTCTACCGGCACGGAGAGTGTCATGTCGCCGATGACGGACTTCAGGATGAGGTACTCACGCGTCGTGCCATCCACCACGAGCTTCTTGGAGCCCTGCACGAGGCACGCCCCGTGCTGGGGGTAAATGACGGTGTCGCCCTTCTTGAACTTCACTCGTCACCTCGTGTGCTCGACGTCTGGGGGGCTGGCGGCTGGTTGCGCTCTGCGAAACCGACTGGCCCCGGGTTGGACATCTTGCAAGGCTAGGCCGCGGTTCGGGAAATCCCACGCAGCGTGGCGCCCTCGGAGGGAGTCGAACCCCCAACCAACCGGGTAGAAGCCGGTCGCTCTATCCATTGAGCTACGAGGGCCGGAGCCTGCGCCACCCTGAGGCTACTGGTGGGCCGTCAACGGCGATCGGTTGCCGGCAGACCGAGGCGCCGCCTCAGCCAGCAAGCAGCGTGCGTCTGAGCAGGTCGAGGGCAGAGATGACCGAGAACTCCCTCATCTGCTGGCGTTGTCCGGGCAGTCGAACTGTCGTGGAAAGCGGGGCCGAATCTCCCACAACGAGGCCGACACACAGGGTGCCTACCGGCATGCCGTCCTGCTCACTCGGCCCGGCCACACCGGTCAATGCGAGTCCCACATCACTGTGCAAGACCCGTCGTGCACCCTCGGCCATCGCCACCGCTGCTGCCTCGCTGACAACGGGTCCTTCAGGAACTCCGAGCAGGTCAAACTTCACCCCACTCGCGTACGACACGATCGACCCGCGCAGCACGTCGCTGGACCCCGCAATTCCCGTGAGGCGCGCTCCGACCAAGCCGCCGGTAACCGATTCTGCAAGGCCGAGGGAGAGACCTCGGGCCCGCATGAGGTCGAGTACCACCGACTCCATCGTGTCGTCGTCCTGACCGAACACCTGTGTGCCAAGTTCACGGCGAATCTCGTCCTCGAACGGTTCGATGAGCGCCAAGGCTGCCGATCGGTTGCGACCGCGCGCAGTAAGGCGGACCTTGATGCCCTCCCAACCGCTTGCGAGGAACGCAAGTGTCGGGTTGCCCACCGCATCAAGACGCCCAATGACACCGTCGAGGCGCTCGTTCAGTCCGCTCTCGCTCTCACCCCACGTACGAAGCGTGCGGGACACGATGACGCTGGGATCGCCCGAACGTCGACGGAGATCGGGAAGCACGGCGCGCTCGAGCATGTCCTTCATCTCGTGCGGTACGCCCGGCACCAGATAGGCCACTTTCTCGCCGTTGGGGTGGTGAACCGGGCAGATGAGCCCGGGCGCTGTGCCGCGTGTTTGCTCGATGACCACGGCGCCGTCGGGAACCTGGGCCTGTCGGAGGTTGTTGTCCGCCATGCGCCGACCTCGCGAGGCGAACAATTCACGGATGCGTTCGGCGACCTCCTCGTCGTGGTGCATGTCGACGCCCATCACCTCTGCGATTGCCTCGCGCGTGATGTCGTCGTGCGTCGGCCCGAGGCCGCCGCACACGATCAGCGCGTCTGAGCGATCGAATGCCTCACGCATGCACTGGACGATGCGTTCGCGATTGTCACCGACCTTCACCTGCCGGTGCGTACCGATGCCGTTCATGGCAAGTTGTTCGCCGATCCACGACGAGTTCGTGTCGACGATCTGGCCGAGGAGCAATTCGGTGCCGATGGCAAGCACTTCACAGGAGATACTCATGCGTGCACGGCCTGCGACGTTGCCTTCACCCGTTGTGCCTTCACCAAGTATTCGGCGCCCGTGTACACCGTGAGGCCCACAGCAATCCAGAGGCTCGCCTGCCACACCCACGTCGCCCTGCTGGCAGTGAGCGGCAGCACAGCGAACCCCACGGCTACCTGTTGCGCAAAGGTCTTCCACTTGGCGAGTTGCGTGGCCGGCACGCTGACGCCTTTGGCCCCCACGAACGTTCGATAGAGCTGGATGATCAGCTCGCGCGCCGCGATCATCACCACGGGCAGAATCCAGAACACGTCTCGCTGCACCAGCGTGAACATCGCCCCGAGCACCAAGACCTTGTCGGCGAGGGGGTCGAGGAAGGCACCCGAGCGAGTTGCCCCATGACGACGGGCGAGCGATCCGTCGACGAGATCGCTCATGCAGAGCACGAACCACAGCACCGTGGCGAACCACGAGCCCTTTCGGCCGTCGATCGCAGCGAACATGACCGGCGAGACGAGCAGGCGCGCCACGGTGACCAGATTGGCCCAGGTGGCGATAGCGCTCGGGTCGTTGCTCATGGTTCCTCGGATTCCCCGCTAGGACAGTAGCGGGCGAGCAACGAGGTCTGGGCCCATGGCCTCGACGATCTCCACCTCGTGGAACTCCCCGACTGCCAGGTCCTCCGGCACTTCGATAATCCCGTCGATCTCCGGAGCCTCCCGGGTGGAGCGCGCAACGCCGGGGCTGTCGACCAGCACACGCTGAACGGTGCCAATGAGCAGGTCTCGGCGGGCGGCAGTGATTCGGTCCTGCATCTCGCGCAGTTCCCCAAGCCGTTCGTGCATGAGGGAGGTTGCTACCTCGCCGTCGAGTTCCATGGCGTACGTGCCCTCCTCCGGCGAGTAGGCAAAGAAACCGCACCAATCAAGCTGTGCTGCCTCGACGAACTCGAGGAGTTGGTCGTGATCCTCCTCGGTCTCGCCCGGGTACCCCACGATGAAGTTCGAGCGGAAGGCGGCTTCCGGAGCCAGGCTGCGGATGTCGGCAATCCGCTTGAGGAAACGTTCGCCATCACCCCATCGGCGCATCCGGCGCAGGAGTGGCTTGGACACGTGCTGAAGCGACAGGTCGAAGTAGGGAACCCCAGTGGCGAGCACCGCCTCGATGAGTTCGTCCGAGAGGTCCGATGGGTAGAGGTAGAGCAACCGCACCCAATCGGCGCGTTCGGCCACTGCGCGCACCAACGGAACGATCGAACCTGCGCCCAGTTCCTCGGGCCGGTCCTTTCCGTACGAGGCAAGATCCTGCGCGATGAGCACGATCTCGCGAGCCTCGAGGGCAACGACCTCGTCCAGGATCGAGGACACGTCGCGGCTGCGCTGCGGACCACGAAACGACGGGATGGCGCAGAACCCGCAGGATCGGTCGCATCCTTCGGCGATCTTGACGTACGCCCACGGCGAATCCGACTTCGGCCGCGGAAGGTTGAGCAAGTCGAGGGTCGGGGCCGCCCCGGCGCTGGACACCGAGAGTGGCTTGCGGCCGAGCGATACGGGAACCCCGAAGCCGGCGACTTGGTCCACTTCGGGAAGCGCCTCGGCCAACTCGGCCCCGTACCGTTCCGCCATGCAGCCGGTCACCACCAGTCGGGCACCCTGCTTGCGCTGGTCCTCGAGAGCGAGGATGGTGTCGATCGACTCCCGACGGGCCTCGTCGATGAATGCGCAGGTGTTGACCACCACGAGGTCTGCATCGGCCGCGTCCTCGGTGGGCAACATCCCGTCAGCGAGCAGCGTGCCGATGAGCTTGTCGGAGTCCACCTGGTTCTTCGGACACCCAAGGGTCTCGACGTAGAACCGTTTGTTCACAATTCTTCAGGCTACTCAACAGCGGACGCTGTGTAGCGTGCCGACGAATAATCCCCCTGAGCAGCAGGAAATCCCACCATGTCAGAGCCCAGTGATCTCGACTCCCTCTTGAACCGGATGCGATCAGCGACTGCTCCCATCCGCAGCACGCTTCAGGCCATCTACGACCAGTTCCTTCCGCTCCGCTCGGGCACGGTGGCCAACTACATCCCTGAACTCGCCGCAGCCGAGCCTGATTGGTTCGGCATCGCTGTGGCAGGCGTCGACGGACAGGTGGTCGAGGTTGGTGACTCCCAGCACCTCTTCAGCATTCAGTCCGTATCGAAACCGTTCGTGTACGGACTCGCTCTCGAGAACCACGGCAGGGACCACCTGCTCTCCAAGGTCAACGTGGAACCCTCGGGCGAGGCGTTCAACTCGATCATGCTCGATGAAGCGACAAATCGACCGTTCAACCCGCTCGTGAACTCCGGGGCCATCGCCACCACCGATCTCGTGCCCGGATCGAACTACACCGAACGGATCAAGAACCTCCTTGCGATGTTCGAGAACTATGTCGGTCACCCGGTCTTCGTGGACAACGCAACGTTCATCTCCGAGCGCACCACCGGGCACCGCAACAGGGCGATCGCCCACCTCATGCTCAATTTCGGGATGATCGAGGACCGGGTCGACGAGACGCTCGAGCTGTACTTCCAGCAGTGCTCGGTCCTCGTCAACTGCCGCGACCTTGCAGTGATGGCGGCAACGTTGGCAAACGGCGGTGTCAACCCAATCACTGGTGCCCGAGCGATCTCCACCGAACACGTCAAGGACTTGCTCAGCATCATGTACTCCTGCGGGATGTACGACTTTGCTGGCGAGTGGGGCTACCTCGTCGGCCTTCCCGCCAAGAGCGGAGTGAGTGGGGCAATCCTTGTGGTGGTGCCCGGCAAGTTCGGCATTGCGGTGTTCTCTCCGCCGCTTGACGAACGGGGGAACAGTGTTCGCGGTGTCGCGGTATGCCGGGAACTCAGCCACCGCTTTGGTCTCCACGCGTTCGAGGCCCACTTCTCGGGAGGCACCCTCGCCGACGAGTTCCGGCCGATTCGCTCGTAAGCGTCGACACTCCCACTGCCGTGGGCCTAGCGGCCCTTGCGATCTTGCTCCTGCAGCAGGTCGAGTTCGGTGACCGTCATGAGCACTGCTCGAGCCTTGGAGCCCTCGCTCGGACCGACCACCCCGCGCTGTTCCAAGAGGTCCATGATTCGGCCTGCACGGGCAAAGCCGACCTTCAGTTTGCGCTGCAGCATGGAGGTAGAACCCAACTGGCTGCGGACCACGAGGTCCATCGCCTGGCGCATCAGGGTCTCGTCCTCATCGTCGTCGGCGCCATACGAACCGGCACCACCACCGCCGCCTCCACCGCCCGGACCATCCTCATCGCCCTCAACACCGGTGACGTAGGCAACTGTGGGTGCCTGACGCTTCCAGTGCGCAACCACCTTGCGAATCTCTTCCTCGGTGACGAACGCACCCTGAATACGAGCCGCAACGCTCGAGTTGCCCGGGAGGAGGAGCATGTCACCCTTGCCGACCAGCTTCTCTGCGCCGTTCTGGTCGAGGATGACTCGGCTGTCGGTCTGGCTGCTGACGGCGAACGCCATGCGTGCCGGGATGTTGGCTTTGATGACGCCGGTGATCACATTCGCGCTGGGCCGCTGGGTAGCAACGATGAGATGGATGCCGACGGCGCGCGCCTTCTGGGCAATACGAGTGATGCTGTCCTCCACGTCGCGCGCCGCCACCATCATGAGGTCGTTGAGTTCGTCAACCACGACGACGATGTACGGCAGACGGTCGTAGGGAAACTCCTGACCGGGCTGCGGCTTCAGTTCGCCACGGTCGTACGCAGCGTTGTATCCACCGATGTCGCGGAAGCCGACTTCGAAGAGGAGGTCGTAGCGGCGCTCCATCTCCTTGACCGCCCAGGCGAGCGCATTTGCCGCCTTCTTCGGATTCGTAACGGGGGCAGTGAGCAGGTGCGGCGAGTTGTTGTACTGCCCCATCTCGACCTGCTTCGGGTCGATGAGGATGAGTCGCACCTGATCTGGCGTGGTACGCATGAGAATCGACGTGAGGATGCAGTTGATCCCACTGGACTTGCCGGCACCTGTGGCACCGGCCACCAACAAGTGAGGTGTCGTGGACAGGTTGAGGAACACGGCACGTCCGGCAATGTCCTTGCCGATCGCTACGTCGAGTGGATGAGTGGCTGCTTTCGACTCGGCTGACGCAAAGAGGTCTCCGAGCATGACGAGTTGCCGAGTGTGGTTGGGGACCTCGATACCGATTGCCGAGCGACCGGGGATGGGCGCCAGGATGCGGACATCCACCGCGGCCAAGGCGTATGCGATGTCCTTCTGCAGCGTGGTAACCCGAGCGACCTTTACGCCCGGACCCAGTTCGAGTTCGTAGCGCGTGACTGTCGGCCCCACTGTTTGGCCGACGAGGTGCACCTCGACGCCGTGCGCTGCGAGCGATTCCTCGAGAATCCGGCCACGCGCCTCCACCTCGGCCATGTTGATTGCCTGATTGCTGGAACGGCCGAGCGACGAATGCTGGGGAAGTTTCCACTTGCCCGGTTCGGCCGCAGGACCGAGATCGAGGTGACCCTGTTCACCTGGCTCGAGGTCGTCATAGACCGGCTCCGGCCGGCGCTGCGGCTTTCGCTGTGGGGCTTTCGGCTCGGGTACCACTGCTGGGGGTAGATCCGCCTCGCCGTCATACAGCATCGACGGGACACGCTGCGAAGGAGGGAAGTCGCGACTGTCGTGTCCGTCGGTGTCGTCGAAGAACTCGTCATCGAACATCGCGTCGTACTGCCCGTCGAGGTCTTCCTCGAAGAACTCGTCGTCGTCATCGTCTCCCTCGCTCGTGAGCGTGGAAAGGTCGTCCCACTTGCGCTTGGCCACTTTGCCAACCGGTACCGCAACCCGTCGAGTGTTCTGGAAGATGCGTGCAAAGAACTCACGTGCCGTCTGTCCAGTGACGAGCAGCAGGCCAACGAGAAGCACGGCGATGAGCAACACGGTCCCGCCGGCGGGCGAGAGCAGCGCTTCGAGTGGCCCGCCGATGGCAGCACCGAGGGCGCCTCCGCCATCCAGTCGCGCTGCCTTGTCGCCCCAACCGTTTGGCCCGCGCCCAATGTGCGCGAGTCCGACGGCTGCGGAGGAGACGAGGACCCACCCGATGACCAATCGAGTTCGACGTGCGTCGTACCCCTGCTTGATGAGGCTGAGCCCGAGGCCGATGAGTGCGACCGGAATGAAATAGCGTCCGATCCCGGTCAGCCACCCGAGCCCTGAATCGACTGCTCTGCCGAACGGGCCAGCAACCTCGAGGTAGACGCCCAGAGCAACGATGATGCCGAGCGCAACGAGTGCAATGCCGCCGAATTCGTGCTTGCGGCCGTTGAACGTTCCCCTCAGCGAGTTTCCCGACGATGGGTCGGCCATCACCGGTCGACGGCTAGCCGCGTTACGGGACGACGAACTGGTCGACGATGTCGATGATCGGGCGCCTCGCGAACCCTTCGTTGCAGGCCCGGAGGCACGCGACGACTGGTTCCGGCGCTTGGGGGCGGGTTCCCGGGAGCTCACGGTAGGACCACGGTACCAATGGGGTGCCACGGGATTCGGGCATCTACCTGCGGGTGGATGGTCAGGGGCCCGTTGCCGGACTGATAGCGCTGGTGGAGAGCACCGATCCATCGGCCGCAAGCAGCACGCGGAACTCGCCACTCGGAGCAGTAAAGGTGGCGATGTAGTCGACACCGCCGCTCTGCCGAGGAGTGGCCGAGAACGCAACGAGTCCCGAGTCGGAAATTCCGTTCAGCACCTTGTCAAGGACCGTCTCCTGGAAATCGAGATCGCTCTTCGCAAACGTCGGACCTGAGTACACGCTCGTGGTCGACGGCGGTTCGACAACACCGTCTCGCACCAGGAACGCCGACTCCGCTCCAGATTCAGCCACTACGAAGACGTTCACCTCCGTGTGCGTTGCGTTCACCTCCGAGAAGCGCTGCTTGCCACCGAGTCGCCCCTCCACCGCCGTTACGGCGGCGCGGATCTCATCCACCTTCACTTCCGGCACCGCCAGAGGCGCTGTGGCGGTCGTGGCTGGCGCGGTCGACTCGACGATCGTGCTGTCGCTCTGCTGGCCCGAACCTCCGCAGGACGAGAGCGACAGGGACGCCGCGCCGACAGCCAGTAGGGCGCCGGCCCGGAGTCTCACGCCTCCATCACCACGGGAACGATCATGGGCCGGCGCTTGGTTCGCTCCGACACGAACTTTCCCGTAATCTTGCGCACCTCGCGTTCGAGCTGGTCGACATCTCGAACACCCTTGGCGAGCGATTCCTCAAGGGCCTGCGCAACACGGTCGCAAGCCTCGTCAAGGAGGTCCTCTGCTTCGGGGGCATACACCCAACCGCGCGTGATGATCTCGGGACCGGTGAGCACCTCGCCGCGCTGGACGTCCACCGTGACGACCACCACGACTACGCCTTCCTCTGCCAGCACCCGCCGGTCGCGAAGAACGCCCTGACCGACGTCACCGACGATGCCATCCACGTAGAGATAGCCCGCCGGAACTCGGCCTGCGGGCGCGACACCCTCGGAGGTGATCTCCAGGACGTCACCGTCCTCGCAGAGCAGCACACGATTTGCCGGCACGCCCATCGTCTCACCGAGTTTCGCGTGTGCCACCAGATGCCGGTATTCGCCATGGATCGGGACGAACCACTCCGGTTGCACGATCGACAGGTAGGTCTTCAGCTCGTCTGCCTGTGCGTGTCCGGTGGCGTGGACGTCTGCGATGCCGGAGTGGATCACCTGAGCACCCGCCCGCAACAGTCCGTCGATGACACGATTCACGTTTGACTCATTACCGGGGATGGCGTGGCTCGACAGGATCACCGTGTCATGCTCGCCCACCTTGAGGAACTTGCTGTCACCCCTGGCTAGGAGCGCAAGAGCAGACATCGGCTCGCCCTGGGACCCGGTGGAGATAACGCACACCTTCTCGGGTGGGTACTTGTCGATCTCATCGATGTCGACGAGCGCGGAGTCTGGCACCTTCAGCAGTCCAAGGTCGCGTGCCATGCGGACGTTCTTCTTCATCGACATACCCAGAGTCGCCACGACTCGACCGTCGTCCACCGCAGCCTCGATGATCTGCTGGATGCGGTGGATGTGGCTGGCGAAACTGGCAGTGATGACACGGCGTCCGCGTTGCTGCACAAAGAGTGCTCGAAGCGCCGCACCGACGGAGCGCTCACTGGGCGCGTGACCCTTCTCCTCGGCATTTGTGGAGTCACACATCAGCAGCCGAACGCCTTCGCTCTTGGCAATCTCGCCGAGGCGTGCCAGATCGGTACGACGACCATCGACCGGTGTGAGATCGAGCTTGAAGTCGCCCGAGTGAAGGATGACCCCCTGTGGCGTGTGCAGAGCAATGGCGTGCGCGTGGGGGACGGAGTGCGTGACCGGGATGAACTCCACGTCGAACGGGCCGATCTGCCGGCGCTCGCCGTCCTTCACCACCACGAAGTCGGTCTTGCCGAGCAGACCTGCCTCTTCGATTCGGTGCCGGGCGAGGCCCAGCGTGACCGCCGAGCCGTAGATCGGGAACGACACCTCGCGAAGCAGGAACTGCAGTCCGCCGACGTGGTCCTCGTGACCGTGTGTGGCCACGCAGCCGACGATCCGTTCTGCGTTGTCGCGCAGGTAGGAGAAGTCGGGAAGCACCAGATCGATCCCGTGCATGTCCGCCTCGGGGAACATGAGGCCGAAGTCAATGAGGAGCAGTTGATCGTCCTGTTCGACGACCATGCAGTTACGCCCGATCTCGCCAAGTCCGCCGAGGAAGGCGATTCGAACTGAAGAGGTCATCGCGGCCTCAGCGCTTCGGTGACTGCGGGTAGGACTCGCGTGCGGCGCAGAGGTTCTTCCAGACGATGGGTGCGCGCTCCTCGACAAAGGCGGGGGCAGGACCCATGGGGAGTCGAGCCTGCCCGACGGGGAGTCCGAGATGGCGGAGCATCGCCTTGGTCGGGATCGGGTTCGGTGCGTCGTCGCCGGTCTCGAACGCGAACGACTCGAGCATCGCTGCATTCACCTGACGGGTTCCCGCGATGTCGCCAGCCTCCCAGAGGTCGAACATGAGCCGGTGATCACTGCCGGTCCACGCCGTGGCAACACCAATCGTGCCGACCGCGCCGACCGCCATCAACGGCAGCGTGAGTCCGTCGTCGCCGCTGTACACCTCGTAGCCCGCAGGAGCCTGTGCGATGACGTTCGCCGTCTCGCCGGGGTTCCCGGCCGCGTCCTTCAGCGCCACGATGTTGGGCACCTCACGCGCCAGTTTGAGCAAGTTCGCCGACGAAATCTTTCGCCCGCTGCGCACCGGGATGTCGTACACGATGACCGGGAGATCCGTGCTGCCGGCGATGGCGCGCATGTGCGCCTCGATACCGGCCTGGGAGGGCCGGTTGTAGTACGGGCAGACGGCGAGGATTCCGGCCGCACCGAGCGCAGTAGCCGACTTGGTCATGTGAACCGAATGCGCAGTGTCGTTCGTACCCGAGCCGGCAACGACAGGAATCGTGACCGCTTCGATCACCGCTTTGAAGAGGTCAAGCCGCTCGGGATCGGTGAGGACTGGCGCCTCGCCCGTGGTACCGGCGACGACCAAACCTTCGTTGCCACTCTCCTGGAGCCAACGCGCAAGTTTCTGCGCAGCATCGAGATCGAGCACCCCGTTCGCGTCAAATGGGGTGACCATCGCCGTGAGCACGCGGCCAAAGCGGGCCATCAGAGGGTTCCTTCGGCGGGACAGGGGGCATCGAACAGTTCCGTCATACGCGTCCCATCGTACTGATGGAGGGCCTCGTCGAACGGTTGGTTAGCGCCCTCCGCCAAGGGAGCAAGCGATTTCCGGGCTGTCGAGTCGGCCGGGCTGTCAAGTCGACCGGACTATCGAGTCGGCCGGGCTGTCGGATCAGCTAGGAATGGGGCTCGGGGCGTCCTTGCCGAGTTCGAACTTCATGTATTCCTCACCGGTGCTCTCCCAATCCTCGAACTGGATGACGTTCATCTCCTCGAAGCGGTGACGCAGCCAGGCGTCGTTGCGGTCGAGCAGACCGAGCTTCTTGCAGTTCGGGACAATTTTGGAGAACAGCATCTGCTGGAACAGGCCGCGGGTCGGGTCGTTGATGACGATAGGCAGCACCTTGCGGGCGTCGATACCCATGCGCTCCCAAACCTCCTGCGAGAGGAAACGGTCCCGCATGCGGACTGCGGCCTCGAAGGCAAATTCCTGACGGTCCTTGATCTCACGGTCGTCCATACCGTCGTAGACCTCCTTCAGGGAAAGCACACCGAAGGCGACGTGCCGGGCCTCGTCACTCATCACGTAGCGGAGCAACTGCTTGAGGAGCGGTTCGCCCGTCAACTGGTGAAGGAAGCCGAATGCGGCGAGCGCTAGACCTTCCACCATGACCTGCATCCCCAGATAGGTCATGTCCCAGCGACTGTCGTTCACGATGTCGTCGAGCAGCATCCGCAGATGCGCGTTCACCTGATAGCTGCCGCCGAGTTTCTCGTCGATGTACCGAGCGAACACCTCGACGTGACGAGCCTCGTCGACCACCTGCGTCGCTGCGTACAGTTTGGCGTCGTACCACGGCACGGTCTCGGTGATCTTGGCCGTGCAGAGGAGCGCTCCCTGTTCGCCATGAAGGAACTGGCTGAGGGTCCAGCGACGGCTCTCGATGCCAAACTCCATCCACTCCTTCGGGCCCCACTTCTCGACTGGGGTGCCGATGTAGATCGTGGGGTCGATACCCGAGCCAAGAACGGCCTGGTCGGCGGTGATTGTTGCCTCGAGGTCAACTGCTGTGTCCCAGGGGAGATCTGTCGTTCCGTTCCACTGGCCGGTCTTCGCCTTCTCGTAGAGACGACGGAGCGCCGGACGCTTCAGCGAATAATCCCAGGTGAAGATTGCGTCGGAGTTGTCCTTGACGATGTGCTCCACCTCGTCGACGTCCGTGTTGGACACCGCGAGGATCGCCTCGATGTCGTTGAGTTCCGAGCGGCCGATGATGTCTTCGGTTGTGGACATGGGTTGACGTTCTCCTGGAAAGCGGGACGGCTGTGTCAGTGGACAGTGACGTGGAATGCGGGGAGGACAAAGCGGCGAGCGAACGCAACCGCCTGTTTCGGATCGGTGAGGTCGACGAGTGTTGACGGGGCGAGGAAGTAGGACACCACCACTCGGCTCACCCATTCGGCGAGTTCAGCGGCAGCGGTCGGAGCAAGGAAGCGGGTGAGCCGTGGGCCGAGCACCGTGGTTGCGAGCCGGACGATATTCGGCATGCTCTCGACACCGAGCGTGCGAGCCACCTCGCCGGGCTCGGATGCCATCATCAACTGCAGTTGGCTGTCGGAGCGCAACTGACCGAGGGCGTGCACGATGATGCCGCCAACCAGTTCGTCGAGAGATTCGGTATCTGCCAGCCGAACGTCGAGTTGGGCGAGGAACGATCGGATCTCCCGCTCTCGAAGCGCCTCGAAAAGAACATCTCGGCCACCCGGAAAGAGTCGGTAGAGCGTTGCCCGAGACACGCCACATTCCACGACGATGTCGTCGATGGTGACCTTCTGAATGCCCCAACGGTCGCAACAGGAGCGCGCCGCGTCAAGGATTCGGTCAACGAGTTGTTTCGGGTCCCCTGCACCGGCTTCGGGCATGTTGAGACAATAGGACGCTTACTGTCTCACCGTCAATACCCTGCCTACGCTGCTACGTTGACCGGCATGAACCCCTCGTTGTCACGTCGTCTCCTCGCTGTCGGCACTGCCGGCCTTCTCGTCACCGGCCTCGCGGCCTGCGGTTCGAAGAAGACTGCAGAAACCACCACCTCGGCCGCTGCTGCCGAGACCACAGCCGCAGCGGCAGCCACGCCGGCCGAATGCGCCAAGTCCGCGACCACGGTGACCGCCGGCAAGCTCACTGTTGCTACCGGCAATCCGGCGTTCGGTCCCTGGGTCGTGGACGACAAGCCCGAGACGGGGCAGGGGTTCGAGGCTGCCGTGGCCTACGCCGTCGCAGGCGAGCTCGGCTACACCAAGGAGAACGTGGTGTGGGTCCGCACCGGATTCGACGAGGTCATCGCCCCCGGGCCGAAGACGTTCGACTTCAACCTGCAGCAGTACACCATCACCGCAGAGCGGGCGAAGGTGGTGTCGTTCAGCGACCCTTACTACGTCACCAACCAGGCGCTCGTGATGTTCGCCGACTCCCCCTTCGCCAAGGCCACGAAGATGAGCGAACTGAAGGACGCCAAGCTGGGTGCAGCCGTTGGCACCACGAGCCTTGACTTCATCACGAACGTCATCAAGCCCACCAACGCCGCGCAGGTCTTCGACGACAACACCGGAGCGAAGACCGCCCTCGAGGCCAAGCAGATCGACGGAATCCTCGTTGACCTCCCCACCTCGGGCGCCATTGCATACGGAGAACTCACCAACGGCACCGTCGTCGGCCAGTTCGTCCGCCAGGACGGCGAGAAGGGCGACGAACTCGGCATGCTCTTCACGAAGGACAACCCGCTTGTGGCGTGCGTGAACCTCGCGCTTGCGAACCTGAAGAGCAACGGAAGCCTCGACAAGATCGAGACCGAGTGGCTCAAGGGTTCCAACGGCATCGCCGTCATCAGCCGCGACTGACCTCGTGCGCAACCCGCCGGACGATTCCGTCCTGAACCCCTCGGGGCCTTCACGACGGCAACTGTTCGAGACTCGTCAACGTCGACGCAGCACCCTCATCGCATCCGTGAGCACTGTGCTTGCGGTCGCGCTTGTCGTGGTACTCGTGCCCCGAATCCCTGGCTGGGACAAGGTTCGGGGCTCCTTCTTCGACGGCGACACGTTCGGCGAAACCTTCCCGAAGTTGCCCGGCAGGTTCTGGTACGACATTCAGATCTTCCTGATCTGCACGCCGTGCATTCTCCTGCTCGGGCTGCTCATCGCGTTCGCCAGAAACGTTCGCACGCCGGCGCTGTACCCGCTTCGTCTCTTCGCAACGCTCTACACCGACATCATGCGCGGAGTCCCGATGATCCTGTGGATCACGATCATCGGATTCGGTGTGCCGGGCCTCATCCAAAACCGCACATGGGGCAAAGCCGTCGTGTGGGCTGGTGTTGCGCTCGTGGTTGCGTACGCCGCGTACGTCGCGGAGGTATTCCGCGCTGGTATCGAGAGTGTGCACGAGAGCCAGCGCGCAGCGGCCCGCTCACTCGGACTGTCGTCGCGCCAGACCATGATGCACGTCGTCCTCCCCCAAGCAGTTCGGCGGGTTGTCCCAGCGCTCATGAACGATCTCGTGAGCCTGCAGAAAGATGTCGCTCTGGTGAGCATCGTCGGCCCCGTCGAAGTCCTCCGCGAGGCCGGCATCGCCAAGGCGAAGTTCTACAACTTCACGCCCTACATCGGCGCAGCAATCCTTTTCCTCTGCGTGTCGATTCCACTCACACGCATGACCGACCACCTCCTCGCGAGAGAACGGCGTCGAATGCAGGGAACGGCGGTCCGATGACCGAAACCAAGCTTCGGCTGAGCGGCGTCGTCAAGCGCTTCGGCACCAAACTGGTGCTCGACCACATCGATCTCGATGTTGCGCGTGGTGAGGTGATCTCGCTCATCGGCTCTTCGGGCTCGGGCAAGTCGACGCTCCTGCGCTGCATCAATCTGCTCGAACCGACCGACGATGGGGTGATCGAACTCGACGGCATCGACATCGCCGAGCCCGGGCTCGACGCTGACCCCATCCGCAGGCGCATCGGCATGGTGTTCCAGAGTTTCAACCTGTTTCCTCACATGACGGTGCTGCGCAACGTCACGATCGGCCCGCGCAAGGTGCTCGGTACTGCACAGGCAGAGTCGAATGCCGTAGCGCGGGAACTACTCGGACGAATCGGCCTTGCAGACAAGGCCGACGAGTACCCGGATCGGCTGTCGGGTGGGCAGCAACAACGAGTTGCGATCGTTCGTGCGCTCGCCATGCAGCCTGAGATCATGCTCCTCGACGAGATCACCTCGGCGCTCGATCCCGAACTCGTGGGCGAGGTACTCGATCTCGTGCGGGACTTGCGCGCTCAGGGGATGACGATGCTCATCGCAACACACGAGATGGAGTTCGCCCGCGAGATCTCCGACCGTGTGTGTTTTCTGCACGCTGGCAGGGTCCTGGAACAGGCGCCACCGGAGCAACTGTTCTCCTCGCCTCAGGAGGAACGCACTCGAGCATTCCTCCAACGCGTGATCGACCTGGGCTAGCGCCCCCGACTCAGGTGCCGGGGAACTGGTAGTCGGCGAACTGGTCGCGGAGCGTCTTCTTCGAGAACTTGCCGACACTGGTCTTGGGTACCTCGTCGATGAACACGACATCCTCGGGCAACTGCCACTTCGCGAGCGTCGGGCGGAGGTGGTCGAGCACCTCTTCCTTCGTCATCGTCTCGCCGGGGTTCGTCACCACGCAGGCAAGCGGTCGTTCGCCCCACTTGGGGTGCACGCAGCCGATTACTGCGGCTTCCTTCACCTTCGGATGCGCCATCAGTTCGTTCTCGATCTCCACCGACGAGATCCACTCACCGCCGGACTTGATGAGATCCTTCGTGCGGTCGACGAGACGGATACGCCCGTACGGATCCACCGTTGCAACGTCGCCGGTGCGGAGCCAACCATCGTCGGTGAAACTCTCACCTGCTCGCTCGTCGTTGTAGTAGGTACCCGTCACCCACGGACCAGCACACTGGAGTTCGCCGCTCGTCTCACCGTCCCAGGGAAGGGGCGAGGTGGTTCCAGGCTCGACGACGCGTCCCTCTACGCCAAAGAGCGTGCGCCCAACCATCGTGCGCAGATCGGCCTTCGCCTCCTCCGGCAGAGTTGCCTCCGAGCCCAGAATCGTAGAAACAGCCGCGACGGGCGACGTCTCGGTCATGCCCCACGCCTGGAGGAGCGGAACGCCGAGTTGGGTGCGGAAGCCCTCGGACAGCGCTCGAGGAACGGCCGAACCTCCACAGGGGATCGCTCGGAGTGAGTGCGGACGTCCCTTCATCTCGGGGAGGACGGCCTGCCAGATCGTGGGCACTCCGGCGGCCACCGTGACCTTCTCGTCCACGATGAGGTTGGCGACAGCAGGACCGGAAAGGTCTGGCCCCGGCATCACGAGGCCGGTGCCGGCGGCTACGGCCGAATGAGCAAGGCCCCACGCGTTGGCGTGGAACATCGGGACAACCGGCAGGATGACGTCGGACTCGCGTACGCCCACACCGTCGGCAAACATGGTTCCCATCGTGTGGAGGAACGTCGAGCGGTGGCTGTAGACGACGCCCTTCGGGTTGCCAGTCGTGCCGCTCGTGTAACACATCGACGCAGCGCGACGCTCGTCAGTGACCTTGAACGCAACGGGCTTCGCAGCGGAGAGCAGGTCCTCATAGTTGTGCAGCGGAAGGCCGTTGAGGTCGTCGGGGATCTCGCCCTTGCCGTCGTCCATCAGGACGAGGTGCTTCACCGTGGTGAACGTCTTGAGCAGCGGCTGGAGCAACGCCAACAGAGAACGGTCGACGAAGATCACTTCGTCCTCGGCATGGTTCGCGATGTAGGTGAGCTGCTCAGGGAACAGGCGGATGTTCAGTGTGTGCAGCACCCGACCGGTGCACGGAGCAGCGAAATACAGCTCGAGGTGTCGCGCCGTGTTCCAGCCGAACGTGGCAACACGTCCCATCTCCGAGATGCCCAGCGCATCGAGCACACCGCCGAGACGGCGTGTGCGCTCGGCCCACGCTCCATAGTTCGTGCGCTCGCGCCCGGTGGCGGTCGCCGTCACGATCTCCTTGTCTCGGTGATACGTCTCGGCACGCTCGAACAGGTGGACAATCGTGAGCGGATAGTCCTGCATGGTGCTGTACATGCGCACGTACTCCTCGTGTCTAGAGCGGCCGGTCCCAGCCGCAACTTCCCCGCCGGGCGGACCCCGGTCTCCGTACCCAGACGTTAGTGTCCAGTACTCGTGAGTGACGCTGCCATCCCCGCCCGAAATCGGGATACCCGTTTGCGGGTGCTGGTGTCCGCGTACGTCGTCCTCTACGCCGCGGCAAACGTGGCTTCGGTCCTCGCTCCGCGACTCGTGAAGCAAAGCCCCGAACTGCTGCTGGCCGGGTCGGCCAGAATTCGACACCTGCTGTTTGCCGTTCCTGCCGACATCTCCCCCGGCGCCTACGCTGTCATCGGCTTTCTCCGGCTTTTCGTCGCCGGCGCCGTCTGTTACCTGCTCGGCAACTGGTACGGCGGACGCGGCTTCGCCTGGCTCGACCGCCAGTTGGGCGATCAACGCCCCGCCACGCTGCGCTGGCTCGAGCGCGCCACCGATCGGGTGGGCTGGCTGTTCGTCTTGCTCATGCCCGGCTCCAACATCGTCTGCGCCATGGTCGGTCACCGCAAGATGGCTGCCAAGCCCTTCTTCTCCATGCTCACGATCGGCATCGTTCTCCGCCTCTGGTGGGTTTGGCTTGCGGCCAATCACTGGGAGTCCGAGCTCAAAGACGCTCTGCGGTGGGTCGGGAAGTATCAGTGGTGGCTCGTCGGTGGCTTCCTTGCGGTCACGGTCGCCCAGTCGTACCGCAGGGCTCGCGCCACGGAGCGCGCATCAGCGCCGGTAATCACCCAGGAAGTGTTCGGCGACGACGAGTAGGCCTAGAGCCCGAGCAGGGGTTCGAGGCCGAGCGTGAACCGCTCGCCCCACTCGCCGATGCGCTTGCAGGCGACGACCACGCCCGGCATGAAACTCGCACGGTCAAACGTGTCGTGACGTACTGTCAGGGTCTGTCCGGTGGTTCCGAGGATGACCTCTTGCGACGCGATCATCCCGCGCATCCTCACTGCGTGCACCCGGATACCCGTCGGACCCTCGCCTCCCCGCGCTCCGGGGTAGACCTCGTGCTTGGTGGGGTCGTCCGCCCATGGCTCGGTGCGGGCCGCCGCCATGCGATTCGCCGTGGTGACTGCGGTACCCGACGGTGCGTCGGCCTTTGCGTCGTGGTGCAACTCGATGATTTCGGCGGTCTCGAAGAAGGGCGCTGCAAGCTCTGCGAATCGCATCATCAGCACCGCCCCAATCGCGAAGTTCGCTGCGATGAGGCAGTTACTGCGGGTGAACGCAGAGCGAAACGACGACAGGTCGGCATCGGAGAAACCGGTTGTCCCGACAACGGCGTGCATTCCCTGCGACGCGAGCCAGGGCAGCGTTTCACGACTGGCAGCGGCGACCGTGAAGTCGACGACTACCTCGGCACCGGCGTCAGCGAGCGACGAGAGGGAATCGGCGATGGTAATACCCGACCGCTCCTGTCCGGAGGCATAGGGGTCGACTGCTGCCACGAGTTCGAGAGCCGAATCCGCGGCCACCGCAGCACACACGGCTGTGCCCATCTTGCCGCCCGCACCAACCACACCAACCCTGATCGACATGCGCGAAACCCTACCCATTGTTCTCGGTCCCGAACGTGATGAAAACGTGCAGTTTGGAGACCGAGAACCGCAGAGGTTCGTTGTTCTCGGTCCCGAAAACGCTCAAAACGTGCGGTTTGGAGACCGAGAACGTGGGGTGGAGAGAGTTGAGCGTTCGGGGGTAGAGCGTCAGGCAAGGAGCGCCGCGAGATCGACCGGGCCGACAGCGCAGCGCACGCGAGGCCTGCTGAAAATACGTTCGATCACACGACGCGTGTCGGCCAGAGTCACGGCCTGCCAGCGAGCAATCTGCTCGTCGACGGGACGGATGCGGCCGTAGTTCGTCAAGGATGAACCGAGTCGTTCCGAGCGCGAGCCGGTTCCCTCGAACCCCATGGCGAAGGCACCGGTGAGGTAGCCCTTCGCAATGTCGAGTTCGTCGGCGGTGATGCCCTGCGCCACGATCGCTGCGATCTCGGCCTCGATGAGCCCGAGGACCTCTGCAGCGGTGTCCTCGTTGGTTGCGGCGTAGGCCGCCACCAGCCCGGCGTCGGCGTAGGCCGAGGCGCTGGCATACGTGCTGTAGGTGAGTCCCCGCTCCTCGCGGATTGTCTGGAACAATCGACTCGAGGGCCCACCGCCGAGCGCATGCGTGATCATGTCGAGCGCCTCACGGTCTGGGTCGGTGCGCTCGAGGCCTCGGCACCCGACGAGCAGATGTACCTGCTCGCAATCGCGCTGCTCGCCCGCAACAGCGGTCACCGTGTCATCCGGCCCGCGACGGTCGAGCAAAGGACGGCCTGTAGGCACTGCACCGAGGTGCGCCTCGGCAAGTGCAACAACCTCAGCGTGCGAGACGGGACCGGCCAC
>CANIBN010000025.1 GCA_947465505.1 Acidimicrobiales bacterium
CGGCCGACTGCGTGGATGAGCACCGTCTCGCGGAAGGTGGGGCCGCGTCGAGCCTTGCGCTGCAGATAGATCGGCGATGCCATGTGGACAAACGGCAACGGGACGAACTCGGTGAAGCCACCGGAACGCTTCTGGAGATCACGCGTGCGGACGAGGTGCCTCGCCCAGTGCACCGGATTCTCGACGGACCCGAACATGATCGTCACGTTCGAGGCGAGCCCCACCGAGTGCGCAACCTCGTGACAGTCCAGCCACTGCTGGGTGTTGATCTTGTCGGGACACAACACGGCGCGCACCTCGTCATCGAGGATCTCGGCAGCCGTACCCGGAAGGCTCCCGAGCCCGGCATCGCGCAGGCGACCGAGATACACATCGAGCGGCTCGCCGAGGCGACGTGCCCCCTCGGTGACCTCGAGCGCAGTGAAACCGTGCACGTGAATGTTGGGAGCGGCTTCCTTCACTGCCCGACACACGTCGATGTAGTAGTCACCGTCGAAGTCGGGATGGATGCCGCCTTGCAGCGTGACCTCTGTGGCACCCAGGTCCCACGCCTCGCGTACGCGCTCGGCAACGTCCTCGAGCGTGAGCAGGTAGGGCTTGCCCCGGAGGTTGAGCGACATCGGACCCTTCGAGAAGCCGCAGAACTTGCACTTGAACGTGCAGATATTCGTGTAGTTGATGTTCCGGTTGTGCACCCAGGTAACGGTGTCCCCCACCACCTCGGAACGCAGTTGATCTGCGTACTCCGCAATGGCTGCCACTTCGTTGCCCCGGGCGCCGAACAGGGCGGCGAGTTCGTCCACACCGGGTTCTTGGCCCATGCGCACGCCGTCAAGCACTTCCGCCACCGCGCCACGCACAGGCGTCGATGCCACTACGAGTGACGGCGGTGCGCTGTCCGATCCGGAGTACCACGCAGTAGACCGCGGGCCGACGAGCACGACATCAGCGCCGTCGCTGGTCTCGACGGTTCCCGAGACGCGCTCGGGGAAGTGAGCGCCCGGGTCGTCGCGACCGAGCGACTCCGCATCGGATCGGTCGAGCACGGGGAAGCGCATCGCGGCGTCCAGCCAGCGCGCTGGCTCTCCTGCAAACTCGGGATAGATCGTGAGCCGAGGCGCGAGCGTTCCACCGCGAGCCTCCGTGGCCTCCCGGAGTAGGTCGAGTGCTGGCCAAGGACGCTCAGGGTTCACGTGGTCCGCAGTGACCGGTGAGACACCGCCCCAGTCGTCAATGCCGGCATCGAGCAGCACACCAAAGTCGTCGGTGAGATTCGGAGGTGCCTGCAGGTGGATCTCGGCCGGGAGGATGTGCCGCGCTGCCGCAATGGTCCACAAGTAGTCGTCCGGCGGACACGCAGCGGCGCGCCTCATCACGGTGAGGGGCTTGGGCAGGAAGTTCTGCACGATGACTTCTTGCACGTTGCCGAAACGTGCATGGCGTTCAGCGATGACGCGCAGTGCGTAGAGACGATCCTCTCGACTCTCACCGATGCCGACGAGGATGCCGGTCGTGAACGGGATCGCCAGTTCGCCGGCTGCGTCGAGGGTGGCCAGACGTCGCTCCGGACGCTTGTCCGGTGCGCCGCGATGGCACTCGAGGTCGCCGTTCAGCGACTCGAGCATCATCCCCTGGCTTGCCGACACCGGCCGCAGGACGGCGAGTTCAGCGTGTGACAGCGCTCCGGCGTTGGCGTGTGGCAGCAGGCCGGTCTCGTCGATGACCAGCTTGCACATCGCTGCGAGGTAGTCGACGGTCGAGGCGTACCCGCGGTCGTGCAGCCACGCGGCGGCCATGGGGTACCGGTCCTCCGGCCGCTCGCCGAGCGTGAAGAGCGCTTCGTGGCAGCCGCGCCGGGCGCCGGCCCGGGCGATCTTCAGCACCTCCTCGGGTTCGAGGAACAACGACTTCGCCTGAGATGGAGACTCGGCAAAGGTGCAGTAACCGCAGGAGTCGTTGCACAAAGTGGTGAGCGGGATGAACACCTTGGGCGAGTACGTGACACGAGTGCCGTACCTCGCCGCCTTGATCGCTCGGGCCGAGGCAAGCAGATCGTCGAGCGGTGCACCGAGGAGGGTGAGGTCGTCCATTCCCCAACCCTAACCACGGTGAGTCTGATTTTAGAACTCACTGGGTCAACTCCCGATAACGTGCCGTCATGAGCGCGGCGAGCGACCCCAACGAGGCTGGTTCGGCGCCCGGCTCTGACGACTGGGCCGCCGGGGTTGCCCGCTTGATCGGCGACCACTGGTCGATCCTCACGGTGCGCGCAATCTTCCGTGGAATCCGGCGGTTCGACGATCTTCAGGCCGACCTCGGCATCTCCCGAGGTGTGCTCACGGACCGACTCCGCCGCCTGATGGACGCTGGGATCGTGGAACGCGTGCCCTACCAAGAGCACCCCATTCGCTACGACTACCGCCTCACCCCAAAGGGCTTCGAACTGTCACCGATGATCGTCGCGTTGCTGCGATGGGGTGCCAAGTGGGTGGGCGGCACCCAGCACGGCCCGGTGCTCGTGCACAAGCAGTGCAACACCGAACTGGAACAGGGCTTCTGGTGCCGCACCTGTCAGACCACCTTCGGACCATCGGGTGTCGGAGCGCGACACGAATGAGCAGCACAGTGCAGGAGCAGTTCATGGGGCTCGCGATTGCCGAGGCAGCGCGCGCGCGTCGTCGCACGGCGCCGAATCCCTGGGTGGGATGCGTGGTCGTGGACCGGCAGGGAAACACCTTCTCCGGTTCCACCGAACCGCCCGGCGGACGCCATGCCGAGATCGTGGCGATGGACCTCGCGCTCAACGCTGGCGCAGACCTGGGCGGGGCCACCCTCTACACCACGCTCGAACCCTGTAACCACCGCGGCCGCACGGGTCCGTGCACCGATGCGATCATTGCTGCAGGAGTTGCTCACGTCGTGGTCGGCACTCGGGATCCCGATACGAAGGTGGCGGGCAGAGGTATCACCGCACTGCGCACCGCAGGAATTGAAGTAGCAGAGGACGTCGAGGGCGTCCGTGTACGTGCACAACTTGCCCCGTACCTCCATCATCGGCGCACGGGGCGTCCTTTCGTCGTGCTGAAGGTGGCGGCAACGCTCGACGGAAGGATTGCTGCCGAGGACGGCACGAGTCGCTGGATCACGTCGGAAGCAGCCCGTGTCCGGGTCCATGAACTGCGCGCCGATTCCCAGGCAATCTGCACCGGCGCAGGCACCGTCCGGTCCGACGATCCCGAACTGACGGTGCGCCATGCTGACGGCCCCAACCCACGTCGAGTGGTGCTTGGCACGGCACCTGCCGAGGCACGTGTGCGCCCGTGCCTCGAATGGAATGGATCGCTACCCGACCTGCTCGACCAACTCGGCGCCGAAGGTGTGCTGCAGTTGCTGGTGGAGGCCGGGCCTGCTGTCGCCGGGTCGTTTCATCGGGAAGGCCTCGTGAACCGTTACGTCGTGCACCTCGCACCGGCCATTGCTGGCAGTTGCTCTCCCGGCATGTTCGCAGGTGTGAGCACGAACACCATCTCCGACCTCTGGCGCGGGCGAATTACCGCAACCACGATGCTCGGCCCCGACCTTGAGGTAGTCCTCGAACCATGAGCACCCGTCGAATCAGCGATGCCTGGCTTCCCACGCCGTGGGGCGACTTCCGCGCCATTGCCTTCCGCGATGCTGCCGGCAACGAACATCTCGCGCTCTGTGTCGGGTTGAACGAGGAAACCGAGAACTTCGATGGCGAGGATCCGGTACTCGTCAGGCTGCACAGCGAGTGCCTCACCGGCGATCTCTTCGGGTCACGAAGGTGCGACTGCCAGGAGCAACTTCACACCGCACTCGAACTCGTACAGACATCCGGTCGTGGCGCAGTGGTGTACCTACGTGGCCACGAAGGGCGGGGTATCGGACTGGCCGCCAAGATCAGTGCATATCGGCTGCAGGAGACCGGACTCGACACGTACGACGCGAACGAGGCACTCGGACTGCCGGCCGACGGTCGGGAGTTCGCCTCGGCCGCTGAGGTGCTGAGCCTTCTCGGCATCCGAAACGTCCAGTTGGTGTCGAACAATCCGCGAAAGGCGGCGGCGCTCCAGGAGAACGGGATCCACATCGTTGAGCGGGTTCCCGCCCTGAGCGAACCGACCGAACACAACGAGCGGTACTTGCGCACCAAGCAGGCACGCGGCGGCCACACCTTCGAGAACCTCTCCGCAACGAAGAGCGGTTGATCGCCCCAACTGGGTGACACCCCTTCGGTACCGTCCGGGACATGAATGCAGTCCTGATCGTCCTTCTGCTCGTCGTCGTGGCGATGCTCGGTGTCATCGTGTTCCGCCAGTCGGCCGGCGGCCGCTCCCCGTTGCCCACCAGCTCACCCGTGCTCGATCCCGAGTCGCTGTTGGCCCCCGTGCGGGAACAGATCCATGTGCTCCAGCGCTCGCTGAACGAATCGCGCGAATCTGCGGCCCACACGCAGGGCACGCTGCTCGAACAACTACGGCAGGTGTCCGAGCAGAACATCCGTCTCTGGGAGCAGGGCAAGCAACTCGGGGCTGCCACCACGCAGATCTCCACGGCCCTCCAGGGAACCGGGGTGTCGGGCGACTGGGGCGAGTTGCAGCTGCAGCGCACCGTCGAGCTTGCCGGCCTCACCGAGCACGTGTCGTTCGTCGACCAGCAACACATCGGCACCCTCGACGGGGCCGTGCGACCCGACCTCATCGTTCACCTCCCCAACCAGCGGCGCATCGTGGTCGACGCCAAGGCACCCCTTATCGATTTCACACAGTCCGCAGATGCCGGGAAGAAACAGGCCGACGCACTTGCTGCCCACATCAAGGCATTGTCAGGCCGAAACTACAGCGACATCGTGCAGGGATCGATCGACTTCGTGGTGCTCTTCCTGCCCACCGAGGGCATCATGGCCACGGCCCTCACCGAGCGACCGAGTCTCTCTGAGGACGCAATCAAACAGCGTGTGCTACTCGCTACCCCCATGACGCTGCTCGCCATGCTGCGTGCCGTGCAGTTCGGCTGGAACCAGGTGGCCCAAGCCGAGAACTCGGCGCTCATCGCACGAGAGGCCGGCGAACTGTGGAATCGCTTGGCCACCTTTGTCGATCACTTCAACAAGGTGGGCAGCGGCTTGAAGACCGCCATCGACAACTTCAACGCCGCCGCAGGTTCGCTCGAACGAACCGTGCGTCCGCAGGCGCGAAAGATGCGCGAACTCGGGGTGACCGCCACAAAGGAACTCGCGGACAGCCCAGAGTTGCCCCAGGCGCCGCGCAGCGTCACCTGGACCGACTAGGCACCGTTAGGCGCCGAGCGAACTCGCAATCACCACGACCAGGTCGTCGTGATCGAGTCGCATGTCCGCCGACTTCGACGGGTTCAGCACCACGTTTCCGCTGGCAGCCGAGAGATAGCCGATTACCGAAACACCCTGCGCAGAGCCGGTCGCAACGATGTCTCCAAACGTCTGGGCCGCCGCACTTCCGTACCACGGGGCCGGACGTAGCTCGACGGCACAACCTTCGCGGTCGAAGAGGTCGTCGAATACCTGGATGAGTTCGGCCCGCTCGCTCAACTGAGCGAGCATCAGGCTGGTCAGCTCATCGGACACGATGAAGTCGTCTACGCCCGACGCCTGAGCGAGGCGGGCATTTCGCTGGTCGAGCACCTCGGCAACGATGCGAACGTCGCCGACGGACGCGTCCTGCTTCACCTGCCGAAATCCCACGAGGGTCAACAACGTGCGGGCATCGGCGTCGTGGATACTCATCGCATCGCGGTACCCCAGCACGATGGCCTCGTGGAACGTCTCGCGCGCGGCGTACGACACCACGGCCTCGGGTCCACCGTGGACCTCCTCGAAGTTGACGCTCAAGTTCCGCGTCTGCACGCTGTCGCGTGCCTCGGCAACGTCCACCTTGTCGGGATCGATGAGCACATCGACACGGGTGCCTGCTTCGAGGAACTCGTCGAGTTCCTGGATCACGCGCGGTCCGATGCGGCTCCAACCGGCGATGACGATTCGGCGCAGTTCGGTCGCAACAGCTCGCGGCTCAGTGGCGACCACTGATGCGCGTACGCCACCGGGCGTGGGAACGAACAACGAGTCATCCTCGGCAATGCCGATCAGCTGATCCCCGGGGCCGAAGACCGAGGCAGCCGGAGGATTGAGCGTGACCGTTCCGGCTGCGGAGAGCACACCGACAACAGCGCAGCGGTCGAACGCGAGCTGTGTCTCGGCATAGGTCTTGCCCACGAGGGTTGGGAAGGCCTCGATGTAGAACTCGTCTCCGTCGAAGTCGAGGAACTCGCGAAATACCTCGCTGAGACCACGCTGGCGACAAGCCTGCGCCGTCAGTTCGGCCACGATGTCGGTAGAACGCACGGTCACCAACTGATCCCCGAAGAGGCTGCGAAGCGACGCTGCAGTCTCTGCAGCCTCTACCTCCACCACGAGGGAGCCGGTAAATGCCTGACCCTGTGGGGCCGTTTGCTGATGCGCCTTCACGGCGAGCACGGTCTTCACGGCGGCGGCATCGTCTGCGCCGACGATCACCACCGAGCGAGCACCGGCGATGTTTGCGAGCGCAAGGCTCTCCAACGACCACGGGTCACCAGTGCGGCAGACGATCTTCGTGCCCTTGGTGTCGTCGATGGCGTCCTTGAGCGTGTCTTCCATCTCGGGCTTGTCGCTATCGGCCAGGATCACCACGGCCGCACGCTTGCGGCTCTCGTTCGCGATCACCAGTTCGGACACGATCGGGGGAACGCGCTCGGACCAACCGAGGATCACCGTGTGGTCGGACTCGAGCACCGTGCTGCGACCCTTGCGGAGGTCCTCCACGCGCTGGTCGATGCCGTTGGAGATGACACCGATGAGGCTGCCGGCGATAAACACACCCGAGAGCGTCACGAGCAGCATGACCACTCGGGTGAACCAACCGGCATCACCGGAAAAGGTGCCCGGGTCGAGCAGGCGGAGAATGGACTGCCAGAAGTCCTCCCAGAAGCCCACCCGGGGGTCGCCATGGACACCGTCGAGGCTGAAGATCGTCAGGATGAGGGACGAGACGATGACGATGGCGAGCGTGATGAGTCCCAGCCACGCAATGACCACCGCCGGCCCGCGAGACAGTGCGGCGTCGAACCGGTAGCGGAATTTGGTCTTGAGGGAATGGTGTTGCTTGGCACGTGCTGTCATCGTTCTTGCCTCCGAGGTCTGACAAAGTTAGCCACCCACCCAAATTGGCCACGAAAAGAGCCGGTCAACCACCCCGCGTGAAGACTGCCTGGCCGGAGGGCGTGCTGCGCCACAGCCTCGCTAGGCTTGAGGCACCCTCTCGGGGGTACGCGGGTGTAGCTCAATGGTTAGAGTTCCAGCCTTCCAAGCTGGCTATGCGAGTTCGATTCTCGTCACCCGCTCCGTGTTGATGCTCGGGCATAGCCGCCGCTCCGCTTCGGCATAGCCCTCGTACGGCTCGTCGCTGGCGCTTCCCTCACCGTGCTGACGCTCGGGCATAGCCGCCGCTCCGCTTCGGCATAGCCCTCGTACGGCTCGTCGCTGGCGCTTCCCTCACCGTGCTGACGCTCGGGCATAGCCCGTTAGCCACCTACCCGGCGAGACGAACGACGGTCTTTCCGAGGTTGCGACCTTCGAACAGATGGCAGAACGCAAGGCCGACGTTCTCAATCCCGTCGAGCAGGTACTCCATGTTGCGCAGCCGCCCGTCCGCTACCCATGCCAAGAGCTGGGACCGCGCCTCGGGATACCGGTCGTGCTGGAGGTGCGTCATGAAGCCCTCCATCCGCGCCTGATTGGTAACGAGGTTGAACAGGTTCGAGGGTCCGGGCAGCAGCTCGGTGGCGCTGTACGTCGCGACCGCACCGCACAACACGATGCGCGCCCCGACTGCGATGTTGTTGAGCACCTGTTCGAGGAGCGGACCAGAGACGTTGTCGAAGTACACGTTCACGCCATCGGGACAGGTTTGGGCCAGTTGGCGAGCCACGTCACCCGTGCGATCGATTGCGGCGTCGTAGCCGAACTGCTCGATGATCTGTTGACACTTCGCAGCACCGCTGACGATCCCCACCGTGCGCGCCCCAGCGATCTTCGCCACCTGACCGGCAATCGACCCGACGGCCCCACCGGCGGCGCTGACGAGCACGGTGTCACCCGGCCGCGGCTTGGCAATGTCGGTCATCCCGAAGTACGCAGACATGCCGGTGTCACCGAGGATCCCCATGTGGTAGCTCAACGGACAGTCGTACTGGTCGGGAACCTTCACGAAGAAGTCCGTCGCATCGGTGAGCGAGTATTCCTCCCAGGCGAGTCGCGCCATCAGCAGATCTCCCTCGGCGAAACCGGGGTGCTGCGACGCCACCACCCGTCCCAAGGTGAGCCCCATCACCGGCTCGCCAATGGGCATCTCGGGAAGGATGTGATCGCTGCTTCCCTCATCCATCCAGTGCCGGAAACCTGCGTCCAGGGAGATGAAGAGGTTCTGGATGAGCACCTGACCGGGACTCGGCTGCACCAACGGCCGATCCACGACTGCAAAGTTGCCCGGTACGGGGATTCCCCTCGGTCGAGACGCGAGAACGGTGGCCCGATTGCTCTGCTTCATTTGCACCCCCCAGTGCCCTGCTGCACAGAGGCAGCGACGGCCACATACCAGCACGAATCGCGGCCCGCATCAACCGGGCACGGGAGCCGAACTCCAGGCGTGAGGCCGAGGCGAACCGTGTAACACCCCCTTGCGATGATACGAACATGCGTTCGTTGCACGAGTTGGTCGCCGAGGTTGAGGCTGCAGTTGCTGCGCTGGCTGCGGCTGTCGCCGAGCCCGGCTTCGACACCTCCGTGACCGACAGCGAACTACACGGTGGGGTCGTGTGCCTCCATCGGGCAGCCTCCACGCTCGCCATTGGCTCTGCTCACGTCCTGGCTCGCTGGGATGCCCGACGTGTGTGGTTGCCCGGGGGTCACCGCTCGGCCGCTTCCCGGTTGTCGCTCGACACCAGGCTCAGCGTCAACTCTGCGCAAAGGGAACTGCGTCGGGCGCGCAGCCTCAGCCGGCTCGGCTACACCGCTGCCGCCATCGCCGCCGGCCAGCTCTCGATCGACCACCTCGATCTCTTTGCACGTGCCAACCAACCGCACCGGCACTCGTTGTTTGCCGAGCACGAGCTTGCGCTCATCGAGCAATGCAGCCGCCTCCGTTGGATCGACGGTGTGCGGCTCGTCGATTACTGGTGCCAACGAGCCGACGCGACCGGCAACGGCAACCCCCCGAGCGACCGCTCCCACCGAGCCGCGTTCTACGCCTCCCGCACACTCGATGGCACCGTTGCCATCAGCGGCACACTCGACCCGATTGGCGGCGAGATCGTGCTCACCGAACTCCAGCGCATCGAGCGACAGCTCTACCTGCTCGACCGATCGAGCGGCACGCATCGCACCGCCGCACAGCGCAGAGCAGCCGCCCTCGTCGAGATGGCGCGCCGTTCCGCCACGGCGCCGGCAGCGGGTCGCCGTCCGCAACCCCTGTTCACCATCCACGTGGGCGACAACACTGCACAGCATCTGTGCGAACTGGCCAGCGGCACGGTGGTCTCACCTGCCGAAGTGGCCAAATACTTCGACGACGCCTTGTTCGAAACCGTTCTCTTCGACGGCCCTTCTACGGTGCTCAGCATCTCCCATCGGCGAAGCTTCACCGGCACGCTGCGTCGGGCGATCGCTGCGAGGGATCGCCATTGCCAGCACCCCAGTGGATGCGACGTACCGGCGGCGTTCTGCGACGTCGATCACGTGGTTCCGCACTCAGAGGGCGGCACCACCAGCCAGTTCAATGGTCGGCTGCAGTGCCCCACACACAATCGGGACCATGCACGCCATGACGTCGGGGCTAGCCCGCTGCCCGAACGTCGGGTTGACCACCTCGAGACACTCCGCGCACGAATCCGTTGGCGACTCCTGCGCCAGCCTGACGATCCCCTAGACGACTGCGCCTGATCGGTCAGGCGTCAGCGCCCTAGAGCAAGGTGTCCCAAAGATCAGGATCGGACTTGCGGATGCGGCGGTAGTTCGCGTCCCACATCATCTGGCGGAACCCGTACTTCAGGTAAGCGCGCCGGTACGACTGTGCCGAGCGTTCGTCGAGCGGGGTACCACCCACCTGCATCGCCGCTACCTGGTATCGGCAGCACAACTCGAACACGAGTGCCTCCACCACGGCGTTCTCGAGCGTGTCCCCGACATGCAGTGCACCGTGATGACCCATGAGCATCACCCGACGATCCCCCAGCGTTGCCGCCATGAGATCTCCCTCCTCATCTGGGGTGAGGTCGAGGTCGTCCTTCCAGTAGGCCACGTCACCAAGGAAGAGCGACGCGTAGTCGTAGAACACCTCGAAGGGCCGGCCCGTGGTGCTGAGCACCGATTGGTAGAAGCCGTGCGTGTGGATCACACAGTTGACGTCCGGCCGGGCTCGATAAATCGAGGCATGAAAGTTGGCCCCAGCCGCAGGTGGCAACGAGCCCGCCTCACGCACCTGCAGATCGAAACCCATTTTCATCACGTGCTCGGGCAGCGATTCGTCGAAGTACTGGTACGGGGTGACGTAGAACGCATCTTCGTCACCGGCACGCAGGCTCACGTGACCGCCGATCTGGCTGTCAAGCCCCTCCCGATAGAGAATGCGGCGGGCGGCCGCGATCCGGAAGTGAGGGCTCGACTCGGCGAAGCTCACCACGAGCCCTGCTGCACCGATGCCGAGATGTCGAGACCGTACAGCGCCGCAGCGTTCTTCCAGGTGACCTTCTGGATGATGTCATCGGGCAGATGTCCGATGTGCTTCTGCAGGTAGTGCTGGGTGTCGGGCCAGGTGGAATCGGCGTGCGGGTAGTCCATCTCCACCATGATGCGGTCCGGGTTGAGCCGGTTCATCATCTGGAACCCGGCCTCGTCGTCCAGTGCACAGAACCAGAAATTGTTGAGCAACAGGTCGTTCGGGTGCGCAGTCTCGTTCACCCAGTTGCCGGTGAAGTCCTTGTAGCGCATGCAGTGCTCGATGCGGTCCATGAGCGCGGGCAACCAGCCAATGCCGCCTTCCGACAGCACGATCTTCAGATCAGGGAACCGCAAGGGGATCTTGGAGAACAACCAATCCGCCGTTGCAATCGCTGCACCGGCAAAGAACAGCGAGGTGATGATCTCTGCGGGACCGTCGCTCGACGCCGAGCAGATCCACGACGACGAGCCAACGTGCAGGTTCAGCGAGGTGTTTGTCTCGACGCACGCAGCGAAGAGCGGGTCCCAGTAGCCAGTGTGGATGCTGGGAAGACCGAGCTTTTCGGGCTGGTCGGGGAAGGACAGCACGTGGCACCCACGCGCCGCGTTGCGACGCACCTCGTCGACCGCCAGTTGTGGGTCGCCGAGCCAAGTGATCGCGAGGGGAACCATGCGTCCCGGATAGGCACCGGCCCATTCCTCAAGGGCCCAGTCGTTCCACGCACGCATGGCGGCATGACCCAACTCGCGATCCTTCGTCTCCACGAAGCGGGCGCCACCGAAGCCGGCGACCATCGAGGGGAAGCACACGGAGGCGTACACACCGGCGAGGTCCATGTCCTTGATGCGATGGTGGATGTCCCAGCAACCGCGGCGCATGTGTTCGAGGCGCGACGAGTCCATGGAGTATTCGGCAGGCGGCCGGCCGGAGACGGCATTCGTACCGGCGATCGGGATGAGGCGCTCCTCGAGCTTCCAGTACTGCGCACCGTCCGTGTGCTCGATAATGCGCGGTGCACGGTCAGCGAAGCGAGCAGGCATCCGGCCCTCGAAGGTCTCCGGCGGCTCGACGAGGTGATCGTCAACGGAGATCACCGTGTAGTGCCGTGGCCGCGGTTCGGGCTCGGGCAGGAAGGTCACCTTGGACTTGTCGCGTCCGGCGCCAATCGTGAGTCCCTCAAGTGTCTTGCTCATTGCATCTCCCCCGGGTCGGTGCCCCCAAGCACCCGGGAGCATCGTGCCACAAGATCCGAGACCTCGTCAGACCGCATCCATGTCCTCGTCCGGGTCTGGCTTGAGTTCGGGGGCGTCGGGTGCCCACATCACTTGGGGAATCACCACCGGGCTCAACCAGTTGATCGGTTTCACCAGTCCGTCCTCCACGCGCACGATCAAGCGTGTGAGTTCCTGCTTCACCATCGCCGGGGTGGACAACACATCAACAAAGACGTACTTGCCATCCGGAGACCAGGCGGCACCCACTGCGAACCAATCGGGATCGTCGAAGAAGTCGGCGGTCACCAAACGGCGCAGGTTCCCACCGTCGGGATCCATGAGGTAGGGGTGGGTATCGGGCTGCATCCCTTCGTAGTCGAACGCCATGATCGCGGACCCGTCCGGCGACCACGTCGCCCAACTGGGGTCCGAGCAGAAGCCCGAGTCCCTGTTCACCGACTTCGGCCCGGTGAGCGGGAACTGCTCGAGCGTGGTCACGTCAACCTTCCAGAGCTCTGGGCAGTTGGAGTCGCCCGTGGTGAACAGGACGAAGCGACTGTCCGGCGACCACCGGAAGGTGTCGCCGAATGCTTCGTCCAGAATGGCCCGCCGTCCCGGACCGTCGCGTTCCTGTCCGACCGGAGTGACGTACACGCGCTGGTCGTGCACGGACTGGTTGATGTACTTCGTGCCGTCCGGCGAGAGGCGCCACGGCAGGATCGTGGGGTCCGTCCACGGTTCGAGGTTGGAACCGTCTGGATTGACGACGTACCACCGACCGTCCATCCGGAAGATGATGCGCTCACCGCCCTCGATCCACCCGGGCGAAATTGCGAACTTGTCCTTGGGAGATACGAGGACGGGCCCTGACCCGTCGAGGTTGAGCACGCAGATCTGAAACTGGATGCTGGCCCGCATCTCGTCGGCGATCTTCATGATTTCTTCGGGGGACTTTGAACCGCCCATCTGCTGCTGCCACGCGCTCAGATCGTCCCCGCAACTCGCACCCTGCATCAGGATCCGACCCGGCAACTGCGCGGGGTCGAACTCCGTCGTGGTGGTAGGCGCCGCAGTGGTAGGCGCCGCAGTGGTACTGGTGGTAGCCGCAGTGGTCGTTGTCGCCGGCGACGTGGACGCCGATGCGAGCGTCGTTGTTGTCGGAGTAGCGCTTCCGCCACCTCCACACGCGACAAGGAGCAGCCCTGCCGCGAGCACGCACGGCACAAAGGGCGTCAGGGATACGCGCTTCATCGGGATCAGCCGATCGTCACGGGCAGTCGGCGAACCATGCGCAAGAAGTTGCTCACCTGGTGGTCGGGTTCGCCTACTTCCATCTTGGGGACACGCGTGAGGAGCTCACCGAACAGGGCCTTCAACTGTGTCTTCGCCACCCCGGCACCGAGGCAGTAGTGCGCACCGCCACCGCCGAAGCCGACGTGGGCGCTGCGCGGTCGCGAAAGGTCGAATCGTTCGGGCTCGGGGAACACCGTTTCGTCGCGTAGCCCAGAGCAGTAGAGGAGGCCGAGCTTGTCGCCCGCCTTGATCTGCTGCCCACCGAGCTCCAGATCACGTGTCGCCATGCGTGCGAAGGTCATGACGGGTGCGGCGTGCCGCACCATCTCCTCCACCGCACCGTTGATTCGACCCTCGAAATCCTCGAGCAGCCAGTCACGCTGCTCGGGGTGCTGTGCCAGCGAGATGACCGTGTGGCTCGTGGTCTGCTTGGTGGTGTCGTTTCCCGCAACACTCATGAGCACCATGAAGGCGCCGATCTCCTGGTCGGTGAGCTTGTGGCCGTCCACCTCGCCCTGCACAAGATTGGTGATCATGTCGTCACCGGGGTTCTGGCGTCGGTGCTCGGCGAGGCTGCGGCCCACCTCGTGGAGGAACTGGGCCTGCTGCACGCGGAACGTGAGCGGGTCGACGCCCTCGGGAACGATGTTGGGGTCGAGTTCGCCGACGTAGCGATCGGCGGCGAGGCGCACCGGTTCCTGCAGGCTCGGCGGGATGCCGATCATGTCGCACACCGTCTGCATGGGAAGCAGGGCCGAGCACTGCGACACGAACTCGACCTGCTTCGCGTCGAGGAGGTCGTCGACGATCTTGCGGGCACGCTCGTGGATCTGGTCGTTCAGCCGAGCGATCGACTTCGGGGTGAATGCACCCGCAACGATCTTGCGGTACCACGGGTGTCGGGGCGAGTCCATCGCGAGGAAGAACGAGGCCTGCAGCTCCATCTCGTAGGGAACCGGCGCGAGGCTCACGCCTGCACCCGAGATGAAGTCGTCGTCGTTCTTGCTCACGTAGGAGATCTCGGCGGCACGCGTGAGCGCCCAGAAGCCCTTCTGCCCGTGGAGGTCATAACCGGGAACCTCGAACGGCGGTTGCCACGCAACCGGGGCGTTCTTCCGCAGCCACGAGAACGTCTCTTCGCGCTCGTCCCAGGTCTTGCTCCAGAAGGCGACCGACGAGATGTCCTTGTCGGTCGTGAACGGGTGCTCGTTCGTGAAATTGGTCGTCATGGCGCTGCGGTCCCCCTACGTACAAATCCCCCGTGCAACCCACCCCCTGGGTGCACAGCCGCATGTTAGTCACGTACCGAGAGGCTGTCTCCGTGGGCTAGAACAGCGGGGAGGGATCCTGAACACGGTCAGGAATCAGTACCAAGGACAGGCGATGCTCAACCGGTTCGACGACTATCCGATCCATCAGACACCCGAGCCGATTGCCCATCCCGCAAGTTCGGACCGCAACGTCTACGACCGCACCTGGTTCAACGGCTACACGGCGGACGGGTCTGCCTACTTCGGAATCGGCATCGCGATCTACCCGCACCGACGCGTCATGGACTGTGCCTTCAGCGTGGTGCAACGGGACGGCCGCCAGCACTGCTTCTACGGCTCCCGACTCGCGCCGCTCGAGCGCACCGATATGCAGGTCGGTCCGTTCCGGCTCGAGGTCATCGAACCGATGCGCCGTGCACGCGTAGTGCTCGACGACAACTCCACCGGCATCTCCTGCGACCTCACGTTCTCGGCACGCACGTCGGGCATTCAGGAGGCTCGACAGATCCTCACCGACGGCCAACGAAAGATCATGGACGCGACGCGCTTTGCTCAGTTCGGCTACTGGGACGGCACGATCTCGCACCCTGACGGTGACATCACGGTGTCGAACTGGCACGGCACGAAGGACCGCTCTTGGGGTATCCGGGGTGTGGGCGAGCCCGACACCGCGGGAGCACCGTCGCAGGGTCGCGGCTTCTTCTTCCTCTGGACGCCCGTGCACTGGGACGACCACGTCACGCACACGATGTTCTTCGACGACATGGAGGGCAATGCGATCGTCCGCGAGGGGATCGTCGCACCGAAGTTTGCGGGTGAGGCCGACATTCCCGAACAACTCGTGGAGGTCGACCACCACACCGCAACGGTAAACCATCGCATCCGTTACGAGAAGGGCACGCGCCACATGGAGTACGCCGAGGTCGACCTCGTCGAGCTTGACGGCTCTACCCGCACGCTCGCCTTCGATCCGTTGATCCGTTTCCAGATGAAAGGACTGGGGTACGGACACCCCGTGTGGAAGCAGGGTGCATGGATGGGTGAGCTCGCCACCCATGGGGAGTCGTTTGTGGTGTCCGAGCTGAACCCACTCCTGCCCGAGCACGTGCACACCCAACAGATCTGTCGCGTCACCGACGGTTCCCGCGAGGGAGTCGGCGCGTTCGAACTCGTGGTGATCGGCCCCTACTCCCCAGCCGGGTTCACACAGTTCCTCGACGGCGCTCGCTGAGATCGGGAGACCAATGTCACTCCACCCCCGGCTCGATCTCGGTCTGATGTTCAGTTTCCGCAACCCCGCCGCGTGGCGTCGTCCGTTTACCGAGACGTATCGAAACGAACTTGCGCTCATCGAAGATGCAGAGCGTCTCGGCTACGACACCATCTGGCTCACCGAGCACCACTTCGCCGACGATGGGTACTCGCCGTCGATCATCCCGCTCGCAGCAGCGATCGCAGCCCGTACCGAGCGCGTGCGTATCGGCTTCAACCTGCTCCTGCTGCCGCTCCACAACGCTGTGCGCATGGCGGAGGACATCGCCACGCTCGACGTGCTCTCCGGTGGCCGAATCGATGTCGGCCTCGGTCAGGGCTACGCGCGTCACGAGTTCGAGGGATTTGGCGTCGACCGTGCCGTCCGGCTCGGGCTGTTCCGCGAGGGTCTTGATGTGTTGAAGGGCCTCTGGACAAACGACACGTTCTCGTACAGCGGCAAGCACTACGACATCAAGGATGCGCGCCTCGTCCCCAAACCCGTACAGCAACCCATGCCGCCGTTGTGGATCGGCGCCACGAGCGAACCCGGGGTGCGGCGCGCTGGGCTGCGCGGTGCGAATCTCCTCGGTCTCACGAACCCGAAGCTGCAGCAGGTGTACGAGCAGGCGCGGACCGAGGCGGGACTCCCGCTCGACACGGCAAAGTCGCTGCAACTCCACTGGGGTCACGTTGCAGACAGTGACGACCAGGCGTGGGAAGAAGCAGCCCCCCACTTCCATCACCTGCTGTCGGTGTATGCGCAGTGGATCGTCGAGGCGGAGGACCCCGGCAATACGGTTCGCAATGCCGTGATTCCCCCCGTGGAGGAACTCCGAACATCGCGACCAGTGCTGTTCAAGCCGGTGTTCGGTGCACCGGCAGCAGTTGCCGAGAGCCTGAATCGGTCCATCGGCGCCGTCCACACGACGCACCTCGCGCTCGGGATGCTGCCCGGCATGGACCCGGCCGTGGCCCGCGGGTCCATGGAACGGTTCGCCCGTTCCGTCGCGCCACTGCTGGCCTGATACGACAGCAAGAACAGAGGAGACACGACAACGATGGGGATTCTCGACGGCAAGGTGGCCATCATCAGCGGAGCCGCCCGCGGGCAAGGTGCCGCCGAGGCACGGCTGCTCGTGGAACACGGCGCACGTGTCGTGCTCACCGACGTGCTCGCTGATCTCGGCACACAAGTAGCCGCAGACATCGGTCCGAACGCATGCTTCGTCACCCACGACGTGTCGTCAGCCGAGGGCTGGACGGAGGTCGTCTCCACCGCTGTCGACGCTTTTGGCGGCGTAGACATCCTCGTGAACAATGCAGCGATCTCGCGACCGCTCAAGCTCGAGGACACCGAGCCCGAGGTGTACGAGACGCTCTTTCGGGTGAATCAGCTGAGCGTGTACCTGGGCATGCGCGCAGTGCTCGACCCCATGAAGCGGGCGGGTGGCGGCTCGATCGTCAACATCTCGTCCGTTGCCGGTCTTCGCGGCACGTCGACCCTGTTTGCCTACACGGCGAACAAGTGGGCTGTGCGCGGCATGACCAAGTCTGCCGCTCTCGAACTCGCCCGCTACAAGATCCGTGTGAACTGCATCTTCCCTGGCGTCATCGACACACCGATCCTCGACACGAACCCGCCAGCCATGAACGAGGCCATCGTCCGGACGATCCCAATGCGGCGCATGGGTCAGCCCGACGAGATCGCCGAGGCGGTGCTGTTCCTTGCGTCGCCCAGATCCAGCTTTGCGACCGGCGCCGACTTCGCAATCGACGGCGGCATGTCCATCTGAGCGTCGGCGTGTAGTTTGCGGCGCATGGCCTTCAACAACCGTGTTACCCGGATGTTCGGTGTCGAGATCCCGATCGTCCAGGCCCCTATGGGCTTCATCGCCAAGCCCGCGCTGGTGTCGGCCGTGGCGAACGCCGGCGGAATCGGTCTAGTGCCCGGCTCGCTCGGCATGGACGAGGTGCGCGAAGACATCCGCCGCACGCGTGATCTCACCGACAAGCCCTTCGGCGTCAACCTTCCGATTGCATTCGTGCAGGACATTCGCATCATCGACATGATCGTCGAGGAAGGCATCGGTTTCGTCACCACGTCGGCCGGTTCGCCCGAGAAGCACACGAAGACGCTCAAGGCTGCGGGCCTCACCGTGTTCCACGTGGTGCCATCGCTCAAGGGCGCTCTCAAGGCCGTCGAGTCCGGCGTCGACGGCCTCGTGGTGGAGGGCAGCGAGGGAGCCGGGTTCAAGAACCCGCGTGACGTCACCTCGATGGTGCTCCTTCCGCTCATCGCCAGCCGTGTCGGCGTCCCGATCATCGCTGCAGGCGGCATTGCGGACGGTCGCTCGATGGCTGCCGCGTTTGCGCTCGGTGCCGAGGGTGTCCAGATGGGGACGCGCATGGTGGCCACTGTGGAGTCGCCGGTCCACCAGAACATGAAGCAGGCCGTTGTGGACGCCGAAGAGACCGACACCATGATGATCAACCAGCACAACGGCCGCCCGGTTCGTGTGCTGCGAACAGCCGCCACCGCTCCGTTCGAGCTAAGCAACGAGGGCAACCCGATGGCGCTGCTGCCTCTCACGCTCGAGATGTACCAGAACGGCGACCTGAACTCCGGTCTGCCTCAACTTGGTCAGGTGGCAGGCCGCATCGAGGCGATCCAGAGCGCCGCCGACATCATCCACCAGACCGTCGAGGAGTTCGAGGCCACACTCCGCTCGTTGGCCGATTCCTACGTGCGCGGCTAGCGCGTCAGGGCAAAGACACGTCGCATCCGTCGAACGGCGGACTGTGGCCCCGACACCGTCATCGCACCCGTCCTGACGGCCTCCTCCCAGCGGACTCGACCCTGCCGCAGCGCGAACAGCGTCGATGGGTCGGCCTCGACAACCAGGACAGGAGGTTTCGGAGGCGTGGGGCCGCGGGTTGCGGAAAGTGTGATCTCCACGTCACCCGTGCGGATGAGGTAACGCTCGTCCACACCAACCTCCTCCGCAGCGACCGGGTCGAAGTACGCAACGAGGCATGCCTGCACCGTTCGACGCGGGTCCAGACCCTCTGCCTCGGCGGGATCCTCGAGGAGGTCCATGCCGAAACGTGTGAGCGATCGCAGCACAGGCAGCACCGAACGACCCCGGTCCGTGAGGGCGTACCGCATCCGTGTTCCGTGTTCGCTCGGCACCTCGCAGACGAGCTCCTGCTCCACCACTTGCTGGAGCCGAGCACTCAACACCGACGGCGAGATGCCCGGGAGTGCTCGTTTGACATCGGTGTAACGCTGTTCGCCGCTCGCGAGTTCACGCAGCACCAAAATCGTCCACCGATCGCCCAGCGCGTCAAGTGCGCGAGCGATTGGGCAATATTGCTCGTCGTATCGGACTGGAGTGGACATGGCGAGAGACCCTCATCGTAGGGCGTTCAACGCGTCGACACCGTTCCGAGAGTCGACAAAGCAGATGGTGTGTTGAACGTACCACTTTGGTATGGTCAACATACTATGACAGTTCGACCAGTGTCGGCTCTAGGTATCACCGTTGATGAATCGGCTCGGGCGGCACGGTACGGGGTGGTGCTCCTCTCCACCAGCATGGCGATGTTTGCGGTGTTCCTCGACACCACGATCGGCTTCGTCACGTTCCCGGCAATCAG
>CANIBN010000026.1 GCA_947465505.1 Acidimicrobiales bacterium
CTGGACCGGTGGAGTGCCTACCCTGCAGAGCATGAGCAGTCGAGGGAACCGTGTCGACTGATCGTCTCCCTGATGGTTGGAAGGCGCGTCTCGCCGTCGGACTGGTCGCGGGCGACCTCACGGCGTCCGGTATTGCCCGGTACGCCGGGGTACACCTGTCCGAGGCCGAGGCAACGCTGGAGTCCGCCCGCTGCTCCGGCGTACTGGACAACGACGGCAATGTGGACCACTTCACCCGCCTCGAACTGATCGCGGCGCTGCCGAAGGATCAGGTGGCCGAGGTGCACGCGGCCGCAGCGCGTCGCCTGTTCGCCGCCGGCCCGGAGCGCTTTGTCGATGCACTCAACCATGCTCGGGTCGCGGGCACGCTCGTGAGCCCGGACGAGATGGTGGCAATGGCAGATCAGGGCGGCCGCATGAGCCTGTCGGTGAGCGACTACTCGACGGCGCGTCAACTGCTCGAACTGGCCGTCGAACTCGATACCTCACACGACTTCGTGGCGCAGGGAAACCGACTCTGTGACCTCGCAACTGCTGCCGACGGGCTTGGCGATGTTCCGACAGCGCGCCAGCACTTGATGCGCGCCGTGACACTCGGCGAACTGGCCGGAAACGCGGTCCTGATGGTCCGTGCTGCCGTCCAGCACGCGCTGCCGGCCGACTGGTACACAGGAGACCCGCACGCCACGGGTCTGCTGCAGCGCACAGAGTTGCTCGACCTGTCGAGCGAAGACCTCGTGCGCATCAAGGCCGCTCGAGCGTTTACCGAAAACCGTGTTCCGCTCGTCGGCGACGACGGGCAGCAACTTGCGTGGGTCACACGTACGGCTGTTGCGCAGGGGTTCGCGGACGAGGCCATCGGGCTCACGCACGCAATCGAAGCGACCGACGAGACACGGGCGCTTGCGCTGCTGGCCTGGCGTACCACTCACCGATCTCCACGATTTCTTGCCCGACGACGCGAGGTATCGACCGAGGCCCTCAACCTTGCTCAGCGACTGCGCAACCCCTCACTACAGGTGGAGGCTGCCGTGATGCTCGCTACCGATGCCATCGAGTCCGGCGACAGACCGCTGTTCGACCAATCACTTGCCGTCGCGCGCTGGATAGCCCAGCGGGATGGGAACCCACGCCTGCAATGGCGCGCCTACACCCTCGCTGCCGGCGCAGCGCACCTCGACGGTGACAGCGAGGCCGCCACCCAATTCCGCGAGTTCGCCCGAGGCGCTGGCGAGCCCATCGGGACACCCGGTTGGTTGGGCGCAGAGTTTCTGCTGATCGGCGAGGAACTCATCTCGGCAGACGAGCCCGATGCGATGCGACCGTATTTGTTCGACGAGTCGTTCCCAGGCCTCGCCAACCCGATCGGGCGCGCTTGCTTCGCGTACCTGTTCGCCCGCACCGGCGACCTCGAGACCGCCGAACGCTACGCCCGGCGCAGCTTTCGCCAACTCGACGAGGAGTCGAGCTATCTACTGCTCGCTACCCGGGTGGCCGCTGTCGCGTGCCAACTCGAAGCCGAGGATCTACTCCGTGATCTCATCGACGTCCTCACACCGTGGGAGTCCCACGTCGCCGTCGACAGCCATTCGTGGTGGTGTGATGGTCCGGTGTCTCTTTGGCTAGCCCTGCTGCATTATCGCCTCGGCAACGACAGTGCAGCACAGCACTTCATAGCGTTGGCCGAGCCCCTCGCCCGCGAGATCAACGACGTCCGTTCGCTTCGACGGATCGAGTTGCTCCAGCCAGAACTCGAGTTGAGACGACCGCGTCAGGTCGACTGCACCCCCCTGACCTCTCGAGAACTGGAGGTGCTCACGATGCTCGCCAGCGGCGCAACGAACCCAGAGATCGCCAAAGCGCTTTCCTACAGCCTGTCCACCATCCGCATGGACACGATCAGCATCTACAAGAAGCTCCAGGTAAAGGGCCGCAGCGAGGCGGTTGCCAAGGCGACCGCGCTCCGAGTCCTCGTGCTCTGAGAAGCCGATACCGGGCGGACTTCGCCCGGTCTGGAGGGTTTTCCGTTCGCGGAGCGCAAGACTGGGCGGATGGGCCCCGTGGAAAAGCGAATCACCGTCGCGGACGGCGTAGCGCTGCGCACGCTGCACTGGGACAAGGCCGAGGGAAACGCTACGGATCAACCGGCCTTTGTGCTGGTCCATGGCCTCGCATCGAATGCCCACCTTTGGGACGGCGTCGCTGCGGAACTGGCTGCCGCCGGCCACCGGGTGGTCTCCGTCGACCTGCGTGGGCACGGCCTGTCAGACAAGCCAGACCACGGCTACGACTTCACCACCGTCACTGACGACCTGCTGACCGTCATCGAACACGAGGGTCTCGACCTCCCCATCGTGGTCGGTCAGTCGTGGGGTGGCAACGTGGTGATCGAGTTGGCATGGCGCGCTCCGGACCGTGTGCGCGGCGTGTGCGCCGTGGACGGCGGGATGATCGAACTGGGCACCCACTTCCCGTCGTGGAACACGTGCGCCGAGCGCCTGCGACCACCGGATCTCGTGGGCATGCGCGCCTCGCGCATGGAGGGGTTTATCCGGTCCGCACACCCGAACTGGCCCGAGGAGGGCATTCGCGGGGCGATGGCGAACTTCGAATTGCGCGAGGACGGAACGATTGCGCCCTGGCTGACGTTGGACCGTCACATGAAGATCCTGCGCTCGCTCTGGGAGCACCGGCCCTCTTCGCTGTACAGCGAGATCGTGGTCCCGGTGATGCTGGCACCCGCCGACAACGGCCAGAACCCCACGTGGACATCCGACAAGCGACAGGCGATCGAGACCGCAGAGCAACTGCTGCCAACCAGCCGTACCCACTGGTTCGCGCCGGCAGACCACGATCTCCATGCGCAGCACCCCGACCGCCTCGCTCAGCACCTCATCGAGGCTGTCGACGACGGCTTCTTTGCGCCCTACACCGAGGACAACTGATGACGCTGCCCCGCATCCTCACGATCATGGGCTCGGGCGAGACTGCGCCCACGATGGTCAAGACCCATCGCTCGCTCGTAGAGCGCCTCGGTGAAGCCCCCCGAGCCGTTGTGCTCGATACGCCCTACGGGTTCCAGGAGAACGCCCCCGAACTCGCCACCCGTGCTCAGGACTACTTCCGCAAGAGCGTGGGGCTCACGATCGAGGTGGCGGGCCTGCAGCAGGTGAAGGGCGCCGACGATCTCGTGCTTGCGCAGGGCCTGTCACGCGTGCGTGACGCCAACTATCTCTTCGCCGGACCCGGCTCGCCCACCTACACGCTTCGGCAGTGGGCAAACAGCCCCGTACCCGCAGAGATCGCCGAGAAGTTGCGACATGGCGGCGTGGTCACCTTTGCGTCCGCCGCTGCGCTCACCCTCGGGCGGTACACCGTGCCGGTGTACGAGATCTACAAGGTGGGCGAGGACCCGTACTGGCTCGACGGTCTCGACCTACTGGCTGAGATGGACCTGCACGTTGCGGTCATTCCGCATTACGACAACGCCGAGGGCGGGCACCACGACACCCGTTTCTGTTACTTGGGCGAGCGTCGCCTGCGGATTCTCGAGGACCAATTGCCCGACGGTGTGCACGTGCTGGGCATCGACGAGCACACCGGCATCGTGATCGACCTCGACACCGAACAGGTAACTGTTGTGGGCAATGGCACCATCACCGTGCGCGTCCGTGGCGAGAGCACGGTGTACCCCACCGGGAGCGAACTGCACCTCGACAACCTGCGCAGCCCGGGAAGCACTCACACCTCTGGCGCTGCGGTTCACGCGGCGCGCCCCGCTGC
The DNA here is from genome assembly GCA_947465505.1 of Acidimicrobiales bacterium. Taxonomy (GTDB): domain Bacteria; phylum Actinomycetota; class Acidimicrobiia; order Acidimicrobiales; family Ilumatobacteraceae; genus WLJO01. The sequence continues at coordinate 3,784 of CANIBN010000026.1, forward strand.
TGAATCGGCGGCTCCCGCTGACTCCGATGCAGGGCGTCCATCGCTCGCTACTGACACCGCTCGCTGCGAGCGTGCCTTCAACGAGGCGATCGAGTCCCGCAACGCCGAGGATGCTGCGCGAGCAGTGCTCGAGCTCGAGACATCCATCCATGCATGGTCTGCAGACACGAACCAGAGCGAGGACGGAGACCGTGCGCGGGCTGCGCTCCGCTCGATGATCGTGAAACTCGGCCAGGCGGCCAGCGGTGGCCTTGCCGACCCACGCTCAGTAGTGGGCCCGTTCGTAGACGGCCTGCTGGCCATCCGTGCGATCGTACGAGCGGAGAAGCGCTACGACCTGTCGGACGTGGTCCGTGACCAACTGCTGGCCGCTGGTGTCGAGGTTCGGGATACCAAGGAAGGCGTCCAGTGGGAGATGCGCTCCCCCGAGTGACCGTGTGGACTACGCAGCGCGGAGCGAGGGCTCGGCGTGGTGGTCCATACCGTCCACCGAACGGCGTCCCTTCGCCCCCGAGGTGATGAACACCACGGTGAACAGCACGGCGCCCACGAGGATCACCGTGGCGCCGGTGGGCCAGTCGGTGTGGTACGAGATGTTCGTCCCGACGAATGCCGTGACGGATCCGATGAGCGGCGAGAGCCACAGCATGCGACCGAACGACTTCGTGAGCATCCGGGCCGTGATGGCCGGGGTGACGAGCAGGGCCGAGATGAGCAGCACACCGATAACCCGCATGGTGACGAGCACGGTGAGCGACAGCAGTGTCATGAGCAGTGCTTCCATGCGTGCCACGGGCACACCAGTGACCTGCGCAACGTCAGGGTCGAACGTGGCGAAGAGCAATGGGCGATACTGCAGCACCACGGCGAGCAAGGTGACGAGTCCGACCACGAGTACGGCGATGATGTCACCGCGACCGACTCCGAGCACACTGCCGAACAGCGATGCTTCGAGACTCTTGTGCGCCTGGCCATACACGGCGAACAGCACGAGTCCGATCGCGAACGATGCGGTGGTGACCACACCGATGGCCGCGTCCGCACCGATGATGCGGCGACGGGCAACGCGTCCGATGAGCAGACCCGAGGCAATGCCCCACAGGCCGGCACCGAGGAAGTAATTGATGCCCATGACCGAGGCGGCTGCTGCGCCACCGAACACGGCGTGCGAGAGTCCGTGCCCGATGTAGCTCATGCCCCGGAGCACCACGTACACGCCGATCAGGCCACACACGGCGCCAGCGAGAACCGAAACGATGACGGCGTTGCGGAAGAACTCGAACTGATAGGGCTCGAGGATGTCGAACCCGATCACGACGCGGTCTTGGCCTTCAGGCGGCGGCTGAAGTCGCCGAGGTTGCCGTCCACCACCACGGGCATTCCACCGTGTTCGAGCACTTCCATCGGGGCGCCATAGGTGCGCTCGAGGAAGGAGGGCCGAAGCACCGCAAGCGGTGCACCGTCTGCAATCACGGTGCGGTTGAAGCACACGAGGCGCGGCAGGTGTGCTGCAAGACCGTTGAGGTCGTGCGTGGTGAGCACGATGCCGATGCCTTCCTCGTTCAGGTCGGTGAGCACGTGGAGGATCTCGTGACGGGTGCGCACATCGACACCCGAGGTGGGCTCGTCGAGCACCAGCAGATCGGGGCGCTGAAGGAGGGCTCGTGCAAGGAACACGCGCTGCTGCTGTCCGCCGGACAGTTCACGGATGTGGCGCTTGGCCAAGCCAGCGAGGCCGAGTCGTTCGAGCAGTGCCTCCACCTGGGACAGCTCGTCCTTCGTGGCGCCAGGCCACGGACGCTGCGTACGCGTCATGAGCACCACTTCGCCCACCGTGACCGGGAAGTTCCAGTCCACCGTCTCCACCTGCGGCACATAGGCGAGGCGAACGTTGGGTTCTCTCGTGACGGTGCCGTGCACCGGCTTCACGGTGCCCAGTAGCGCACGAAGCAGTGTGGTCTTGCCGGAGCCCGAGGGGCCCACGATGCCAACGAACTCGCCGCGAGCGATGGACAGGTGCACATCGTCGATGACGGGCGATCCGCCGTATCCGCACGCCACGTGCACGAAGTCGATAAGAGAAGTCATTCGGTTACTCAACCCCGGACCCTACCGGGACATTCCCGAATGGAACCGTGATGTGACACTCAGCGAAAGCGGACTGCTTTGGTCGGATTTACGCTGCGCACGCCGTGCAGTAGCGCCGCGATGGTCTCGATGCCGTCGACCAGACGTGGACCCGGGCGCACCACGAGACCGTTTGCATCGATGCACCACACTGCAGCGCGCTCCGGCAGTTGGTCGGCGAGTTCGTGCGCGTGCTGCAGAGATCCCTCAAGGTCGAACCCGCACGACGCAACGATCACCACGTCGGGGTCCGCGGCAGCAACGTCGGCCCACGTGGTCGGCACCGAACGACCACCCGGTTGTGCGAGCACTGCGTCACCCCCGGCGATGTCCACGAGTTCGGGGACCCAATGCCCGGCAACGAACGGCGGATCGGGCCACTCGAGGACGAACACCCGCGGACGCGTCAGGCCCTCGACGTCCTGACGTACCGCTTCGATTCGAGCCTGTAGGTTCGCCACGAGCGCTTGTGCTGGCCCCAGTGCCGAGCACGCCTCGCCCACAGCCATGATCGTGTCGAGGACCTCACTCACCGAGTGTGGGTCGAGCGTGAGCACCGTTGCTCGACAGCCGAGTTGCTGCATGGCCTGCTCCACCTCGCCGCTCGGCAGTGCACAGACACGGCAGAGGTCCTGTGTGAGCACCACGTCGGGATCAACGGCCCGGAAACGCTCCTCGTCCAGCGTGTAGAGCAGTTCCCCACTGGCAACCTTCGAGCGCACGAGCGCGTCAATCGCCGAAGCATCGAGGCCGTGAGTGTCGAGACCCCCGACGAGGATGGCCCGTCCCTCCCGCGGGTCGGGTGGGAAGTCGCACTCGAAGGTCACGCCAACCACTTGCTCATCGAGCCCCAGAGCGAACGCGATCTCGGTAGCCGACGGAATGAGCGACGCGATCCTCAACGGGGAAACACCAGTGCGGGCCATCACAGCCCGGTCAGTGCGCGTGGCGCGACGGAGGGGCGAAGTTCGGCTTGCGCTTCTCGAGGAACGAGGCGATGCCCTCTTGGCCGTCAGCAGTGACTGCGTTGGCGGCCATCACCTCCATTGCATACGTATACGCCTTGTCCTGATCGAGGTCGATCTGTGCGTAGTACGCGTGCTTGCCGACACCTTTCGACTCTGCACTGCCGCGCGTCGACCGATAGATGAGATCGTCGACCGCTGCGTCGAGTTCTGCAGCAGGTACCGCACGGTTGATCAGTCCCCAGTCGGCGGCGGTGCTGGCGTCGATGGGATCACCGGTCATCGCCATCTCGAGCGCTCGCTTTCGTCCGAGATTTCGTCCGACAGCGACGAGTGGTGTGTGGCAGAACAGACCGCCCTTGCCGCCGGGAATGGCGAAACTCGCGGTGTCTGCTGCGATGGCGAGATCGCAGGTCGCGACGAGTTGGCACCCGGCAGCGGTAGCGAGCGCGTGCACCTTGGCGATCACCGGCTGCGGTATGGACTGGATGGTGTCCATCATGTCCGTGCACACCTCGAGCAGGCGGCGTGCCGATGCGAGCGAGGCACCCGCCATGTCGCCAAAGTTGTGGCCGGCGGAGAACACCGGACCGTTGGCAGCGAGGATCACACCGAGCGCGTCGGACTCGCCGACCGCCGTGAACGCTGCAGTGAGCTCGTGCATCATCTCCAGTGCGAGCGCATTGCGCTTGTCGGGACGGTTCAGCGTGATGGTGGTGATGGGTCCGTTGTTCTCGACGAGGAGGTGCTCGTAGGGCATGTCGTCAGTCTCGCACCCGCTGCGGGCCGATGTGCGAAGGCCAGGACCGCCCGCTGCGTCGCTTGCGCGTTGCGGTTCGCTGTTCTCCATGGTGTAGTTACGAACCGTGACCACTGCCTTCGTGCTCTCTGGAGGCGCGAACCTCGGCGCCGCCCAGGTGGGCATGCTCAAAGCACTCTTCGAGGCAGGCATCGTGCCGTCGTCCATTATCGGCACTTCGGTCGGGGCGATCAACGCGGCGGCGATCGCGGGCAACCCGACCATCGAGGGTGTGAAACACCTCGAGGACATCTGGCTCGGCCTCGGCCGCGCCAACATCTTCCCGTTCCACCCGCTACGGGGTTTCCTCGGGTTCATCGGGCGGCGCGACTCGCTGTTCTCCTCGCACGCCCTCCGGCAGGTGGTGCAGTCGAACCTCAACTACAGCCGTCTTGAGGACGCACAAATCCCTATCTCCGTGGTCGCTACCGAGATCCGAACCGGGGCGGAGATGGTGTTCCGCTCCGGTCCGGCCGTGGACTGCATCATGGCGAGCGCCGCACTGCCGGGCATCTTCCCTGCCGTGAGCATCGACGGGGTGAAGTACATGGATGGCGGCGTGGCCGACAACACGCCCATTTCCCCACCCGTCTCCGACGGAGCCGACACGGTGTACGTGCTGTCGAGTGGCACGGCATGCGGACTCTCCAAGGCGCCGCGCAGTGCGCTGGGCATAGCACTCCAGGCTCTCGCCGTCCTCGTGCAGAAGCGTGTCTGGCAGGAGGTCACCCAGTACTCGGGCGTCTGTCAGATGTATGTCGTGCCACCGCTGTGCCCCATCCAGATCAACCCGCTCGATTTCTCCCGGTCGCCGCAGATCATCCGGGACTCGTACGCATCGACACAACGATGGCTCGCTGCGGGTGCGCCGTCGGCGATTCACCTGCTCAAGCCCCACACGCACTGAACTGGTCGGCGCCGACTGCGGGCCCTGCTCGTTGCGGTGGCTAACTTGCCCCTGATGAATTCTGGTTGGAACCTCGCCAATATCTGGGAACAGATCGCCGACCGCATCCCAGATGCACCGGCGCTGAGCCACGGCCCCGTGGAGCGCACGTGGGGAGAGTTCGACCGTCGTTCCGATGGCATCGCTGCGGCACTCGTTGCTGCGGGCGCCAAGGAGCAGGACAAGGTCGCGCAGTACCTCTACAACTCGAACGAGTACATGGAGACGCTGTTCGGCTGTTTCAAGGCGGGCCTCGCCCCGGTGAACACGAACTATCGCTACGGCGCTGACGAACTGGCATACCTGTGGGACAACGCCGATGCAGTGGCCGTGGTGTTCCATGGCGCATTCACTGATCGCATCGAGGCGATCCGGACTCGTGTGCCCCGCGTGAAGACCTTCCTCTGGGTCGACGATGCCTCTGGTCCGTGCCCCGCCTGGGCAGTGCCCTACGAGCAGGCTGCAACGTCTGCGACCTCGCGCACGGTTGCGCCGTGGGGACGCTCGGGCGAGCACCTACTCCTGCTGTACACCGGCGGCACCACAGGTATGCCCAAGGGAGTGATGTGGCAGCAGGAGGACCTCGTGTCCTCACTCGACGCGGGAACTCGCAACCGACTGCCCGCAAAGGCCACGGCCGATGGCGCCGCCCAGCGCGTGAGCGGACCCGGCCCGCGCAACCTGCCGGCCGCACCACTCATGCACGGAACGGGAATGTTCAACGCGGTGAGCAACCTCATGGTCGGCGGCAGCGTGCACTCGCTCGAGGGACGTCACTTCGAGGTGACCGAACTGCTCGACACGGTGCACACCAAGCGCATCAACTCGATGTCGATCGTGGGCGACGCGTTTGCCAAGCCCATCCTTCGTGCTCTCGATGCCGAACCGAACCGCTGGGACATCGCCTCGCTGCGTGTCGTGGTGTCGAGCGGCGTGATGTGGAGCGCCGAGTCCAAGGCCGGACTGCTTCGCCACAACGAGCGATTGATCCTCGTGGACTCGCTCGGTTCGTCGGAGGCCATCGGTATGGCGAGCAACACCACTACCTCCGGCTCGGTGGGCAAGACCGCAACGTTCCGGTTGGGCGAGAACACCCGTGTGGTTACCGAGGACGGGCGCGACGTCGTTCCCGGATCGGGCGAGCGCGGCCGGGTGGCCATGCGCGGCTACACCCCCGTGGGCTACTACAAGGATCCGGAGAAGTCTGCTGCGACGTTCATCCAGATCGCCGGCGTCCGTTATTCCATGCCCGGCGACTGGGCCGAGGTGGACGCAGACGGCACCGTGCGCCTGCTCGGACGCGGCAGCCAGTGCATCAACACCGGCGGCGAGAAGGTGTACCCCGAGGAGGTGGAGGAGGTGCTCAAGCTGCACCCCTCCGTTGCCGACGCTGCCGTGGTCGGTCTTCCCGACGAGCGTTTTGGCGAAGCCATCACCGCACTCGCCGAGCCACGAGTCGGGCAGTCGATCGACGAGGCCGCCCTCGTGGCGCACGTGAAGCAGCACCTCGCCCACTACAAGGCACCCAAGCGGGTGTTCCCGATCGACACCGTCGGCCGGGCAGCGAACGGCAAGCTGGACTACAAGGCGTTGAAGGCACGGGCAGCCGAACTGTCGGCCTAACTGCACGCCCCCGCCTGCAAGCGACCGGAGGGCCTGGCACTGCCGGGGGTGGGGCCACATCACCGCAACGACGCCGTAGAGTCCCTCTCATGGCTAACCCGTTGCTCAACGAAGCGACCTTCAAGCAGGCCAGCGGCACTCGCACGCTGCCCCCGCCCGACATTTCCACCCGTGTGGACAGCATTTCGTCCGCAACTACCCGCGCCGGCGTGATGACCGTCAACGGCGCCATCCAGGCCACCCTCGGCCTGCTCGTGCTGCTCCTCGCTGGCGGCGTGGTGGGTTGGCGACTGGTGAAGGTGAACGAGGGCCAGATCACCTCGTTCCCGTCGTGGACCATCTTCCTTGTCATCATCGGCGCCATCAGCGTGATGGTGGCGTCCCGCAAGCCGCAGATCGCAAAGGTCATCGCTCCGGCCTACGCCGTGCTCGAGGGCATCTTCGTGGGCGCCATCTCGCACGCCTACGAAACCTGGCAGAACGGTGTGGTGCTCGCTGCCGTCGGCGCAACGCTCGGCGTCTTCTCCGTGATGCTGGTGCTCTACCGCTTCCGCATCATCAAGGTCACCAACCGTTTCCGCTCGGTGCTCGTCAGCGCCACCATGGGACTCATGGTGTTCTACCTCGTGTCGCTGGTGCTCAATGCCTTCGGCGTGAACCTCACCATCATCAACTCCACCTCCGGGCTCGGCATCGGTTTCAGCGTGCTGGCGGCCGGACTCGCAGCGTTCAACCTGCTGCTCGACTTCGACCTCATGGAGCGCGGCGCCAAGGCCGGCGCACCGGCCTACATGAACTGGTTCGCAGCGCTCGGCCTCCTCGTCACCATCGTGTGGCTGTATCTCGAGATGCTGCGCCTGCTGTCGAAACTCCAGCGCCGCTGATAGCCCGCCACCAGCACGAACGCCGAACGGCCGGACCTTCGGGTCCGGCCGTTTCGCTTACGGAAACGGCCTCCCGGGCAGTAACGTTCGAGACCGCTTCGTCCTACGGAAGGAACCCCCCAAATGGCTGATGTCGGCTTCGACGGCAAGGTTGCAATCATCACTGGCGCAGGCGGTGGCCTCGGCCGCCAGCACGCGCTGCTGCTCGCCCAGCGCGGCGCGCTGGTTGTGGTGAACGACCTCGGTGGCTCGGTGGACGGCACCGGCGAGAACGCCTCGGCTGCACAGAAGGTTGTCGACGAGATCAAGGCTGCTGGCGGCGAGGCCGTTGCGGACCACAACTCGGTCGCCACGCCCGAGGGCGGTGCTGCCATCGTGCAGACCGCCATCGACACGTTCGGCAAGATCGACATCGTCATCAACAACGCAGGCATCCTGCGCGACAAGGCCTTCCACAACATGGAACCCGGTCTCATGAACCCGGTGTTCGATGTGCACCTCAAGGGTGCGTTCCACGTCACGCAGCCCGCATTCGTGAAGATGCGCGAGCAGGGTTACGGCCGCATCATCTCCACCTCGTCGGCCGCCGGCATCTTCGGCAACTTCGGCCAGACCAACTACGGCGCAGCGAAGATGGGCCTCGTCGGCTTCACCCGCGTGCTCGCCGTTGAGGGCGCCCGCTACAACATCAAGGCCAACGCCATTGCCCCGCTTGCGCTCACACGCATGACCGAGAACATCATGCAGGGCGGCCTTGCAGACGTGCTGCAGCCCGGTCTCGTGTCGCCGATCGTGGCCTACCTCGCCAGCGAGGAGTGCCCCGTGTCCGGCAACATCTACTCCGTCGGCGGCGGTCGCGTGGCCGAGGTCTTCATCGGCGAGACGCAGGGCTACCACAAGAGCGACCTCACGCTCGAGGACGTTCGCGACAACTTCGAGCAGATCCGCAACCGTGACGGCTATGCCGTTCCGATGGGTCTCGCCGAGGAGACCGCCTTGTTCCTGCCCTTCTTCAAGAGCTGAATCCGCAGGCGCCATGATCGAGGTCGAGGAGTTCAAGGAACAGGCCCGCACCTGGCTCGCTGCCAACAAGGCAACGGCGCCGAAGGACTACGGCGCCATCACCCCCCCGGACCTCATCGGCCCGGCCAAGGAGTGGCAGCGGCGCCTCTACGACAGCGGCTTTGCCGGCATCCACTGGCCCACCGAGTTCGGCGGCCGAGGCCTGACCGCCGCGCACAACGCGGCGTGGATGGAGCAGTGCGCGCTCGCGGGCGTGCCACCGGTGCTCAACATGGTCGGACTCGTACTCGCCGGGCAGTCCATCCAGAAGTTCGGTTCCGACGAACAGAAGGCACAGCACCTCCATTCCACCGTCACGGGTGACCAGGTGTGGTGCCAGCTGTTCTCCGAGCCAGCGGCGGGCAGCGATCTCGGTGGCCTCATCACCAAGGCCGAGCGCGACGGCGATCGCTTCATCGTCAACGGCCAGAAGGTGTGGTGCTCCGGCGGTCGCTACAGCGACTGGGGCATCCTCATGGCCCGCACGAACCCCGAGGCACCCAAGCACGAGGGCATCTCGTTCTTCCTACTCGACATGCGCCTTGCCGGTATCGACATCCGTCCGCTCAAACAGATGACCGGTGAGGCCGAGTTCGACGAGGTGTTCTTCACCGACGTCGAGGTGCCGGCCGATTGTCTGCTCGGGCCGCTGCACGGCGGCTGGGGTGTCGGCATGGCCGTGCTCACCAACGAGCGCGGCCACATCGGCACTGCGGTGATCGGCCTGGAGCGGCGTCTCGACGCCATGGCCCGTCTGGCCGAAGGTCGGGAACTGGACGAGACGAGTCGACAGACACTCGCCAGCCTCATGTCTCGCGGTATCGCCTACAAGGCGATGGTGTCCCGGCAGGGACCGGTCGCTTCAACGGCTGCGTCGCTCATGAAACTCGGGATCACCGAGATGATGTTCGAGGCCTCGATGCTGCGCGGCGACCTGTCCGGTGCCGATGCGATGCTCGACGGCGCCGATGCGTACGGCATGTTGTCGGCGCCCGGCGGACGCATTGCGGGTGGCACGAGCCAGGTACAGCGCAACATCATCGGAGAGCGACTGCTCGGACTCCCCCGAGAGCCCAAGGGCTGACACCGACGGCTTCGGCCGCCCACGCCTCACGAACCGAGGTTCACTCCACACTCGGCGACTGCAGTGCGGAGCCCGTCTGCGTCGGCCTCAGAAGCCGTCGCCGAGGAGCCGGTGATCGAGGCGCGCAGACCCCTGCGGAACGCGTCCTGTTTCACCACCTTCCCGGCCACGCACGCCGCCTGTTCCGCGGTCATGGAGTCCCCTGCCTTCGCCTGCATGGACGCAGCGAGGTTCTTCGAAAGGTCGACACACTTACCGCTGACGAGGAAGTCCACGATGGCGTCGATCTTCTTGTCGCCCGTACCGGCGAGGTTCAGGTCTGCTGTAGAGGTGAAATCCTCGGGCTTGAGGTTCGACGCGTTCAGCGTGGAGACGCCGATCGCCCCGACGATGCCGGACGCGAGGCAATCGGCGCTCGTGGCATCGCCACCGAAGGCGCCCTCCTTCACGATCGCCTTGGACAGCGCCGTGATGTAGGCAGACTCACTGACCTTCGGCGTTGCGGACGGGCCGCCGCAGGAGGCCAGGGCGAGTACCGCCGCGGTGCCGATGCCTACGAGCCACAGTGACTTCTTCATGTTCACGAGCCTTCCCTCCCGATCGTTGAGCGCATCGGTTCGACCACCTAGTAGAGCAGGTCGGGCTCCGGACACGAGTGCACCGTGTGGCGATGAGCCGACACCGGGCGTACTTGCGTCCTGACGTTGCATCTGGAACCGTGGGTGGGCAAGATCCCGCCGTACCACTTCCTCGGACGGGCCGCTCTGGAGGCTGTCGTGGCGTCACCCATCAAGTTCGCGCACATCGTGTTGAAGACCAATCAGTACGACACATCGGTTGCGTGGTGGCTCGACTTCCTCGAAGCCGCACCGCGTCACGCCAATCCGTTCATCACGTTCCTCTCCTACGACGACGAGCACCACCGCATGGCCATCGCCAACGTGCCCAAACTCGAGGCAGCCAATCGAAAGGCCGTCGGTGTTGAGCACTTCGCATTCACCTACGCCACAATCGACGACCTGCTCGGGCAGTACGAGCGCATGAAGGCCAAGGGCATCTCTCCGTACTGGATGATCAACCACGGCATGACGCTGTCGGCGTACTACCGAGATCCAGACGGCAACCAGGTGGAGACCCAAGTCGACACGCTGTCACTCGACGAGGCCGACGTGTTCATGCAGTCACCGGTCTTTGCGGCAAACCCCATCGGGATCGAGGTCGACTTCGATCAACTCGTGGCACGACGGCGTGCTGGCGAGTCGGTGGCGGCGCTGACGGACTACACCACTGCCGGAAAGTAGCCGAGCGCCGAGGCAGTCCTCGACGGCAGGGACCGTCAGCCGCGCATTACCGGTGAGCCATGGTGAGCCAGCATGCGCCACGAACCGTCGGCCTGCCGCCCAAGGATGTTCAGCGCCGTGAGCGAACCCGACATGGCACCCGCGGCGAGGATGTTCTCCTGCACGCGTACGTACGCCATGTCACCCCGAACCGTCACGTGCTCGTCGGTAACGATGAACTGCAGGTGCTCGTTGTTCGCAAGGAGCGCCGCCCACGAGGCCCGCACCTTCGGCCAGCCCACGAGGGTCGGCCAACCGGGGTGGGTGCACAGCACGTCGTCGGAATGCTCCCAAGCGGCGTCCATCGCGTCCATCGACCGGGACTCGAACGCGTCGTAGAAGGCACGTTGGGCCTCGAGCACCTGGAGAACCGGCGGCAGGTAATCCGGGTTGTCGGCCATGCGGCAAACCCTGTCACAGCCTGCACCTACGATGCAGACATGTTCCCCGTGCCGACCAGCCTGTCTCCGTCCCGCGTGTCGGCCTTCACGGACTGCCCCATGGCCTTCCGCTTCTCCTCCATCGAGCGGCTTCCCGAGCCGGGCAGTGTCCACACCGTGAAAGGCACGCTCGTGCACCGCGTGCTCGAGCTGCTCTTCCAACACCCGTCGGCCGAGCGCACACCGCAACGGGCCGCCGAACTGTTCCCGCAGGCGTGGGACGAAGTACGCACCTCCGACGAGTTCGTGCGTATCGGTCTCGCTGCCCCGCAGGCAGACGCACTAGCCGCCGAGGGACGCACGCTCGTCGATCGCTACTTCACCGTGGAAGACCCCACCACCATCGAGCCGGTGGGTCTCGAACTGATGCTCGAGGCACCGCTGGGTGGAATCACGCTGCGCGGCATCATCGACCGTCTGGAGCGCGCACCCGACGGCACGCTCGTGGTCACCGACTACAAGACCGGCCGGTCACCCTCTCCGTCGCAGGAACAGAAGCGCCTTGCCGGCGTGCACTTCTACGCATGGCTCGTTCAGCAGGCCATGGGCGAGCGCCCGAGCAGTGTGCGTCTCGTCTACGTCGCAGACCGCAAGGTCATCGCCACCGCGCCCACCGAGCAGTCGCTCAGTTTCCTGCCCAAGCGCACGGCTGCCGTGTTCTCGGCCATCGAGAAGGCCTGCACCACCGGCCAGTTCCGCACCAGTCCCGGGCCGCTGTGCAACTACTGCGCTTTTCGCCAGTGGTGTCCCGAGTTCGGCGGGGATCCCGACAAGGCGGCGGCCGAGGCACCGGTCGTCTACGCACTTCCGCAATCACCGGCCTAACCCGGCAGACTGGCACGGATGTCTGTCGAAGCCACCAGCGCCACGCCCGGTCAGGGACACCTCGGTCCCGGGGTTGCGGCGTTCGACCAGTGGGCTGACGATCTGCTCGATCGTCTCCGGGGAAACCCCGTTGCCGATCAGGTGTTCACGGCTGCGTCTCACCTCGGCGACTTCTCACTCATCTGGCACCTCGTGTCGGCAGCGAAAGGGCTCGGATCCGAGCGCGCAGCGTCGGATGCCTTCGTCATGGCAGCACTCATCGGTGCCGAGTCACTCATCGTCAACCAGGGCGTGAAACGACTCTTCCGTCGCACTCGACCCACCGAATCCGGCGACGATCGCTACGGCGTGCGCAAGCCGTCAACCTCCAGCTTCCCGAGTGGTCACGCCAGTGCTGCAGCGTTCGCTGCCACGTTGCTTGCTGCCCGCAGCCCCGGTTGGGCACGGCCGTTCTGGTACGGGTTGGCAGCGATCGTTGCGCTCAGCCGCGCGTTCGTGCGCATTCATCACGCCAGCGACGTCGTGGGCGGCATCGCCACCGGCCTCGTGCTCGCTGCTGTTGCCCGACGCATCGTCCGCTGGTAACCCCCACGTTCTCGGTCCCCAAACTGCACGTTTTGGGCATTTTCGAGACCGAGAACCGCCGTGATGTGTTGTTCTCGGTCTCCAAACTGCACGTTTTGAGCACGTTCGGGACCGAGAACGCAAGGGGGTAGTGTCGGAGAGGTGTCCGACGTCGCACAGTTCGACAACCGCATGTCCGATGCGGAAGCACTGATGTGGCGCATCGACAAGGACCCGGCGCTCACCGGCACCTTCGGCAACCTCTCCATCGTCGACCGTGCGCCCGACATGGACCGCCTGCGACGGCGCCTCGAGCGGGCAAGCATCGCCATTCCCCGCCTGCGCCAGCGTGTTCAGTCGGCCCCGGCGAATGTCACCCCACCGCAATGGGTGGACGATCCCAACTTCGATCTCGACTATCACCTGCGGCGCATCTCGCTGCCCAAGCCGGCCACGCTGTCCGCCCTGCACGATCTCGCCGCCTTGATCGTGCTCGACCCGTTCGAGCGCACTCGCCCGCTCTGGCAGTTTGTGGTGATCGAGGGTCTGAGCGGCGGCAAGGCAGCGATCCTTCAGAAGTTGCACCACACCGTCGCCGATGGCGAGACCGGAGTTCGGCTCACGCTCGAGTTCATCGACCTCGAGCGAAATGCCCTCGAACCGACTCCCCTGCCGCACAACGAACCGACACACGACAGTGGGGCCACAGCGCAGACCTCGGCGTCCGAGACCCTCTCAGACCTGGTGTCCGGCGGGCTGCGCATGCCACTGAGTGTCCTTCGCCAACTGCGCGAACTCGTCGCGGACCCCTCGGGATCGACGAGTGCTGGCGACACGGTGAAGAGCCTCATCGGTCAACTCACCGACCTCGGCAAGGCGCAGTCTCCGCTGTGGACCGGTCGATCGTTGCGCCGCCGGCTGGAGACCGTACGCATTCCGCTGGGCGACTTGCTCGATACGTCCAGGCGCCTCGGCGGGACGATGAACACGGCGTTCCTCACCGCAGCAGCCGATGCTGCCGGTGCCTACCACCGCGAGTTCGGGGCGCCGGTAGACACGCTGCGTGCCTCCATGGTGATCAGCACTCGTACCGAGGGCTCGGGCTCGAATGCATTCACACTCGCCAGACTCACCGTTCCCACATCGGAAATGTCGGTCCGGGAGCGGTTCGCAGCGATTCACGAGCAAGCAGGTGCGGCTCGAGCCACCTCGCTTGCGGCCCCCCTCGAGCGGCTCGCCGGGATCGCGAATGTACTGCCCACCATCGTGCTCGCACGGATCGCCCACTTGGAGAGCCAAACGGTCGACTTCGCAACCTCAAGCCTGCGCGGCGCACCGATGCCGATGTTCATCGCTGGATCAGAAGTTCTCGCCAACTACCCACTCGGACCGCTTGCCGGTGTGGCATTCAACCTCACGGCAATGTCGTACGTGGATTCGCTCGACATCGGTCTGCACGTCGACCGCGCCGCGATTGCGCATCCCGAGATTCTGCGAACGCATCTCAATCAGGCGTTCAAGCGACTCGCTCGGGCGCGCTGACTCCCTTGCGGCGCTCACGCCGCTCGAACGGTGTGGGTCAGACCTGGAGTGCGTGCTGCTTCACGAGCAGCGAGCGGAGGTCCAACAGCACGTCGGATACCTCGTTGCTCGACACGAGTTCACGATGGAGCATCTCGGAGAGCGCCTTGTCGATGATGGCGAGGGCTTCCTCGATCACTACGGCTTCCGGGGTCTCGGTCATCGCTCCTCCTCCGGCTTGCGTCGCTGACGCAAGCACTCCGCTTGCCGCAACCGTACTCCGTGGTTGCGACCCTGAATGAGATGGTAGCGCCCCTCTGTCAGGTTGTTTCGTCAGGTTCTGTGAACATGCGATTTCGGCTGCTCAGGACCATCAGCGTTGCATACCTGCTCGGGTACCGCGCCTCTCTACGATGTGGTCATGGACTTGAAAGATCGTGTCGCAGTTGTTACCGGTGCCGGTCGTGGAATTGGCCGTGCACTGGCCCACCGATTCCACGAGGCGGGCGCCCGCGGTGTCGTCATCGCCGATGTGCTCGCCGAGGACGTGGCGAGCACCACTGCGGAGCTGAACGCGAAGCGCGCTGGTTCTGCGATCGGCGTTGTTGCCGACATCGCAACGCCCGCTGGCAACAAGGACCTCATCGACCGCGCCGAAGCGGCTTTCGGACCCATCGATCTGTTCTTCGCCAATGCCGGTATCGGTGCGGGTGAGTATCTCGATACACCCGACGACGTGTGGGATCGCGTCATGCAGGTGAACACGATGGCGCACATCTATGCGGCACGTCTGCTGGTTCCCGGATGGATCGCACGTGGCGAGGGTTACTTCTGCTCCACTGCATCCGCAGCGGGCCTGCTCACACAGATCGGCTCGGCGCCGTACGCCGTGTCGAAGCACGCAGCCGTTGCCTTTGCCGAGTGGTTGTCCGTGACCTACGGCGACCAAGGAGTGCGCGTGTCGTGCCTGTGCCCCATGGGCGTCAACACCAAGCTGTTGAACGGCACCGCTGAGGAAGGCGCCGTCGAGACGAACACCGGTGCTGCCACCGTGAAATTGGCCGGCGCCGTGCTCGAGCCGGAAGAGGTTGCCGACATCGTCTACCGCGCCATCGAGGCCGAGACGTTCCTCATCCTCCCCCACCCCGAGGTGAAGACGTTCTTGGAGCGCAAGGTCGCAGATGTCGATCGCTGGATCGCCGGCATGCGCCGCCTGCAGGCGCGCGTCAACTCGATGTCCTGACCCTCGATGGCCAGTCGACGACGCGCTTCGCCGCCCCCCGAACCCGA
>CANIBN010000027.1 GCA_947465505.1 Acidimicrobiales bacterium
AAACGCTGGCGCTCCTCGCCCGCAACGGGTGGGAGATTGCGCTTCTTCACTGCGGCCGCCCGCTCCTGGAAGCGGGCGATCATTGCATCGACATCAAGGGACTCGGCCATGGTGAACGAGAGTACCTAGAGCAACGGGTCCCGAGGTGCCGACGGGCGCTGAGCAGGTGTGCGCTGAGCAGGCGGGCGCTGAGCGGGCGAACGCCCGGCAGGCGGGCGCTGTGCACGCGGCGGCGGTTCAACGGGACGTTGGCGGTGCGGAGGAGTGACATCGTCGTCGTCCCACCATTGACGGGCGCCCGACCGGCCCGTAGGCGACCGCGTGGGCTCGGCGCGGCGCGGGTCGGTGCGACGAGCCGGCTCGCTACCGGGGCGGGTGCGTCGCCAGAAGGTGTACGCAAACCACCCCAGACCGATCGCCAGCAGGATCAGCACCACCACGATGAGATAGACGACACGGGTGGAGCCCGGGTCACCCACCGAGGACGACGCCGCCTTGGTGGCGGGCACCGTGGTGGAGGCCTGCAGAAACATCGCTCCGAGTCTGTCAGAACTGCGCCCCATGAGCGATGCTGTAGGGCAATGGATGTGCTCTGGACGATCATCATCGCGGTCGGCTTGATCGGCCTTGCGTGGTACGCGTTCAGTGCCGAACCGCATTGGGTGTCCAAGGACGGGCAGGCGTTCACCTGTCGCCTGCAGTACCTCAACCCGAGCCTCATGCCCGAGGGCCGTTGGCGCGACGCCAAGGCATTCGTGGACGGCGGCTACCTCGTGGTGAAACCGCGCGGTTCGGTGGCGAGACGCCCGAAGGGAAACACCCAGTTCACCGTGCTCAAGCGCGCCGAGGATCCGCCGCGTGGCCGCGTGACGTTCCTGCTGGACAGCGATCCGGGTGCAGGTGGCGAACTCTGCGTGCTGCGCATTCCACAGAAGTCACGCGCGCTCCCCCACCTCGAAGCACTCGTCAAGCGCTAGTCAGCCCTTCTCGACCTTGTCGAGGAAGGGTGCCAGCGCTGCGCTCACCTGGTCCTTGCTGAGCAGGAACGCGTCGTGCCCGTGCGGCGAGTCGATCTCGACGTACTCACACGGGGTCCCCTGTGAGACCAAGATCTCGCGGATCTCC
This sequence comes from Acidimicrobiales bacterium, assembly GCA_947465505.1. Classification (GTDB taxonomy): domain Bacteria; phylum Actinomycetota; class Acidimicrobiia; order Acidimicrobiales; family Ilumatobacteraceae; genus WLJO01. The sequence goes on from CANIBN010000027.1 coordinate 1,126, forward strand.
CTCTGCTGGTACGACGGATAGAGGATGTCGCTCCAGATCCCCATGGAGAGCGTCGGCACCTTGATGCGGGACATCGCTGACGCGAAGCCGTTCCGGTTCCGGCCGACATCGTGCAGGTCCATGGCCTTGCCGATCACGATGTAGGAGTTCGTGTCGAAACGCTTCGCCAATTGGTCGCCGTGATAATCGAGATACCGCTCCACCTCGAATCGCTGCCACAGGTCGAATCCGGCTTCCGGGTGGGGATCGCCCACTGCGAGTTCTCGACCGAACTTCTCGGTGAACACGTTGTCGCTGCGGAACGTCACCTGGGCAACCATCCGTGCCACGGAGAGGCCCTCGGCAGGCCCGTCACCAGGCGCGGCGTCGTAATAATCGCCACCGCGCCACTTGGGGTCGAGCTTGATGGCCCGGCGTCCGATGGCCCCCCACGCGATCTGCTGCGCAGTTGCATAGGCGCACGTGGCGATGGGGACCAGTGACCGAACACGGTCCGGGAAGGTGACGGCCCACTCGAGCGCCTGCATCCCGCCCATCGAGCCCCCGATCACCGACGCCCACGACTCCACCCCAAGGTGGTCGGCAAGGCGAGCCTGAGCCCTCACCATGTCGCGGATGGTGAGCACCGGAAAGCGCGAGCCGTACGGTCGCCCGTCGTCCGGGTGCGGGGACGCCGGCCCGGTGGAACCCTGACAGCCACCGAGCACGTTGCTGCACACCACGAAATAGCGATCGGTGTCGATCGCGCACCCGGGACCGATCACGCCATTCCACCAGCCGAGCGTCTGCTGGCCGTCCACCTGTGGGCCTTCCGCGTGGGCGTCACCGGTCCACGCATGACAGACAAGAATCGCGTTGGAGCGGTCGGCATTGAGTGCGCCCCACGTCTCGTACGCAAGAGTGACGCCGCGCAACTTGCCACCGCCGTCGAGCGCCATCGGACGCTCGGGCGGAATCGTGAAGAACTGACGATGCCCAACCGGGTCGCCCGGCATCCACGCACCCGTCACGGGGAGCGGTTCGACTTGCGGCATTGGTTCCTCCTTCACGGTCTCGTCGTTTCCGCCACGATGACGTAGACGGCTCACGCTGTGGTTTCGGGGAGCGGCGCATTCGTTGCCGAGCCGCTCCGCTCGACCACATCCCAACGCCGGTTGCGGTTTCCCGTTCCTCGTTGGCAGGCACCTTGGGGCGCACCCAGGTTGCCGGACCCGGTTTCCCGGATCGCTCGTGATGTGGGAAAGACAATACCGGGGCCGACCCGGCGTTGGCTAGGACGAACTTGCCTAGGCTCTCGCCGTGGCGCGCCTCTCGAAATTCGATGTCGAGGTGTTGCTTGCCGGTTACGACAACGACCCAGTTGCCGCACTCACCCAAGCACTTGCCAAGGTGCTCGACCGAGCCGGCGCCACGTGGGTCGAGTTGATCGCAGCTGCCCCGTTCCCCGCAGAACGTCGCCAGCGACTCCTTGAGTTCACTACCGCTGCGCTCGACGACCTCTTGCGCGAGCTCAACGAGTTGCGCACGCTCTAGAACGTGCCGATGACGGGCTGCGCATGGCGCACCCGCTCGTCGAACCCGGTCTCGTAGGGCAGAAACCCATTGCGATCGGGCCAGATCAACTGGACCAGGTCGAAGGCATCACCCCGGTGCCACGCGATACCCGTCGCAAAGAGTGCGGACCACTGCTCCACGTCCACCTCTGCGAAGGCGGCGCGCAGACCCGAGTCGTAGAGCCCCGTGACCTCGACCCCGATCGGGATCTCCGTGCCACCCACGAGGAAGTCCGCAACCATGCCGATGAGGCCACTCGCTGCCACAGGTGTGAGACCGAACACCACGATGTCGGGGAACCCGACGAGCTCGGGAAGGCCAATGGTGTAGCAGTAGCCGGGCATCGGGGGATCGGTGTCGGTACGTGCGGCAACGGGCTCGATGGCGTAGCCCTTGGTCTCGATCATCCACTCGATCTTCTCGGCGTGGGGGATGTGGAAGTTCGGCAGATCGGTCACTGATCACCAGTCTGGCGCAGGAACACCGACCTTGGGCGGGTACGTTTCGGGGCGATGTACCGGTTCCTGCTCCGGCCGAAATGGCTCGTGCTCCACGTTGTCGTCCTCGCACTCGTGATCACCATGATCAACCTGGGCCTGTGGCAGCTGAGGCGCCTCCACGAGCGCCAGTCGTTCAACTCCGAGGTACGTGCGCACCTCGCCCAAGCACCGCAGCCGCTCGACGCGCTGCTTGAGAAGGGTTCCGACCCGTCGAGCCTCGAGTGGCGCCAGGTGTCGGTGAACGGCACCTACGAGGCCGACTCGCAACTACTCATCCGCGACCGCTCGCTGAACAGCATCCCCGGTTTCAACGTGGTCACCCCGCTGCGGCTTGCAGACGGCACGTTCCTCGTCGTCGTACGCGGCTGGGTCCCCGGAGACGTCACTGCCACACCGGCGGCTCCGTCCGGCGCCGTCTCCCTCACCGGTCGCCTGCGAGTGTCCCAGGTGCGCCGTCACTCCTGGGAGAAGGCCGACCCCAACGACGGCGTGCTCGACAAGATGAACCGCGTCGACATCGCCCGTATCGACCAGCAGGTCGATGGCGCGGCGCGCGCGATGTACCTCGAGGCGGCAACCAGTGATCCCTCTGATGAATCCGTTACCGCGATCCCCGAGCCCGTGCTCTCCGAGGGGTCACACCTGTCGTACACCGTGCAATGGTTCATCTTCACGCTCGCAGCACTGGCCGGTTGGGTAATCGCCGTTCAACGGCACGTCGCAGGTCAGCGAAAGGCCGAACTGCGTGATCGCCGTGCCGCCGAAAAGGCCAGCGCAGACGGATCGGTTACCGCTCCAGAATTGCCATCCGCCTGAACTGCTCGACGATGTCGGGCGAGCGGTGCGACGGGTCAAGCGTTCGGTAGACGGTCTCCACGTTCACCGCAACGCGTCCGAACTCGCCCCACGAGCCGAAGCCATTCAGCGCAATGTCCCGTGCCGCATCGAATGCATCCATCCCGGCATTGAACCGCGACGTCGCTTCGGCATCGATGTAGGCGAGGTAATCACGCACCTGGGCCACACCACCCTTGTCGGTGACCGGTCCATGGCCGGGCACCACGGTGTCGATGTCCATCCCGAGCATGAGGTCGCACGCTGCAACCCAGTTCGAGAGAGGACCAGCCCACACAATGGGAGTACCGCCGATGAAGAGAATGTCTCCCGTGTAGATCGTGCGGGCATCAGGCACGTGCACCAGCGTGTCGCCAGAGGTGTGGGCGGGGCCGACCTCGATGAGTTCCACCAGGCGACCGCCCACATCCAGTTCGAGACGTCCGTCGAAGGTGCGGGTCGGCGGTGTCGGTTCGATTCCGCTGAAATCGAAAGCACCGAAGAACTGCCGGAACAGTTCGCCTACCTCACCGGGCGCCTGATTGAGGGCGAGCAGCATCGATGCCGGCACCTCCGACATCTCCCTTGCCGTGGCACTCGACGCAATGATCTCGGCGCCGCTCACCAACTGGTTGCCGTAGTGATGGTCGCCGTTCGCATGGGTGTTCACCACGGTCGAGATCGGTGCACCGTCGCTCACCGGCTTCATGAGGTCGAGCATCGACCGGGTGATCCTCAGGTCGAACAGCGTGTCGACGAGCAACGAGGTTCCGTCACCGACGATGAGTCCGGCGTTGCTCCATCCCCAACTGCCGTCGGGCTGCAGGTAGGCGTAGCAGCCGTCGCCGAGTTCGTGCAGTCCGCAGGTGTAGTTGCTCACCAACTGTTCATAACACGGAGGCAAGGCGCTCTGCCACCACCACGGTGGTGAGGTGCGTGTTCGCACGAGGAAGGTCCGGCATCACGCTGGCATCACACACCCGAAGACCCGTGTAGCCAATGACGCGACATGCAGCGTCCACGACACGGCCCATCGCGCACGTTCCGGTGGCATGGACGTAGTCGCCGAGATTGGCACGCACACCGTTCGCATCCATCGGTGGAATGACGGCCCGCCCAACGGAGCGAAGAGCAGGATGATCGAGCAGTCGCTCGAGATGTCGCACACCGGTGAGCAATCGCCGCTCGTCGACCGGGTCCGAGAGCAGGTTGAAGTCGATGACCGGGTCGCCCAGTGGTTGTGAGCCCAGCCGCACCGTGCCGGTGGAGCGAACCTCCATCAGCGACACCATGACGAGACCTGCATTCGGCACACCGGCCCCAAGGTTGTCCATGGGCAGCACCTGCAGGTCTGCGGGAGATTCTCCCGAACTCAGCCGAGCGACTACCGAGATGGGCAGTGCTGTGGGATCCCACGCATCACCGGCAGCAAGTTCGATCGCTACGGGGAACGCAACGTGATCCTTGAGACCGTCGCCGATGCCGGCTGTCTCTACTTCGCTGCGCAGGAGGATCACCGGCGAGTGGATCGCCCCCGCAGACACGATGACCTCGTTCGCCTCGATCTCGGTCCCGTCAACGAGACGAACACCAACGGCGGTTCGATCCCGGAACAGCACCCGGTCCACCTCTGCGTCGCCACGGATCTCGAGGTTCGACCTCGACCGTGCCGGCTCGAGATAGCAGTCGTTCGTGGACTGTCGTCGCCCCGCCGCGTCCCGTGTGAGTGGCGCAGCAGAGGCCTGTGCTGGCAGTGCCTCCAGCACCGCACGGCTCACGGCACCTTGTTCGTGCGGAGCAGCACGATTGAGCACGAGCGACGTTCGGCCGAACCACGGGGCGAGCGTCGACCAGTTCCATCCGACGGCACCGAGGGTCTCCCATCGGTCGTAGTCGTCGGGGATGCCCGGCACTGCCACCATCGCATTCACTGCCGACGAGCCGCCGACACCTCGACCGCGTTGGTAGAGCACCGGCTCCTGCGACGGTGTACGGCGTGCCATGAGCGTTGGCCACCGACGTCCCGTTTCCTCCAACGCCTCGAAGAAGTTCGCACCGCTGAGCGACGACGGCGTCTGCGCACTCGTGTGGTCTGGCCCCGCCTCGAGGAGCAACACCGAGCGCGCCGGGTTCTCGCTGAGCCGCGTTGCAAGTACGGCACCGGCAGACCCCGCACCGACGATGACGAAGTCGTAGCGCACGGACGACGCCGAACTCAGGCGAGACCGGCGAGGTGAGCGGCGTCGTTGTACCGCTCGATCGCCCACTTGAGTGGCTCGGCCTGCTCGAAGGAAGTGACCGAGGTATTGAGCGTCTTCAACTCGAAGACACCGGCGATGGGCAGTCGGAGCAGGGAGCGGAAGGCGACGTCCACCACCCCACCGTGGCACGTGATGACCACCGTCTTGCCGGCGTAGGTGTTGGACAGCGCGTAGAGCGCACTCGCGGCACGGTGGTGGAACGCCGACATGGTCTCGCCGCCCTCGAACACGTTGTGGAACGGGTCCTCCCACGAGGTGCCCCGCCCGTATCGCTGAACGTAGGCGTCGTAGGTCATCCCGTCACAGATCGGGCCGGGGTCGTGCTCGCCGACACCTGGCTCGATGTGCATCTCCAGGTTGCCCAGTGCGGGCGCAATGATCTCGGCGGTCTCGATCGCCCGCGGGAAATGGCTCGACACGAGGACGTCGGCGACGATGTCGGGGTTCGCGAGCCAACGGTCGCGCAGCGCCTCTGCCTGTCGACGGCCGAGGTCGGTCAGACCGCGACAGGTTCGATGCCCACCGATGTACTTCTCGGCAGTGGCAACGGACTCGCCGTGGCGCACCAGCACCAGACGGGTCCTCGGTTGAACGGCTTCGTCGCTCAAGAGACCTGCACCGGCGGTCGGTTCTCGACAGAGTTCCAGAAGGCCTCGTCGGGAGTGGCCACGATGCGAGCGTAGGCGGCCGGCGGATAGTCGAGATTCGGCTTCGCCGGATCAGGCTGTGGCTGCGGCACCGCAGAGGATGGGCGTTCGTAGTCGGCCGGGGCGAGATAGCGCTTCAGGTCGTCGTCGCTGATCCCTGCGAGATGCTGCACCTCCGGGTCGATCCATGCGCGCTCGTCGATACCGCCGCCCGTGGCGATCTCGAGACACAGTCCCTCGGGACCCGCGAAGTACATCGACTTGCACATACCGTGATCGATGGGACCCATGACCACGAGGCCGCGGCTGCGGATGCGATCACGCATAGCCAACAGTTCGTCGAGCGAGTCGACGTTGAACGCCACGTGCTGCATGGTGCCTCCCGGCATCGGCCCGCCTGCATTCCCCGCATGCGTGAGCCCGATCTCCCGATGGTCGGAGTTCTTGGGGTGCTGCACGAATGCCACGTAGCACTCGGGGCTCAACTCGATGAAACCGTGGAATGTGTCGGGCACACCGTGCATCCAGTACAGCGCCTTCAGTTCGCCACCGAGCACGTCGGTGAAGAACTCGATCTGGGCCTTGATGTCGGTGGTACTGATCGCCAGGTGGTGAACGCCATTCGGGTGAAGAGCCATGGACGGACTCTAGGCGTTGCTCAGCGTGCTGACGAGCCGGCCTCGGGTGAGCCTGTCGCTGCTGCGAGCGTTCGCAGGATGCTGCCCAGTTGGCGGACCTGCGTGCGGCTCAAGTGATCGAAGAGGTGCCGACGAACGCCGTCGACGTGGGTGGGGGCGGCACGCTCGAGCTCGGCGAACCCCTCGTCAGTGAGCACGGCGTTGATGACCCGACGGTCTGCAACATCTGGCTCACGCCGCACCCAGCCGCGCCGTACGAGATCCTCCACCCGTCGCGTGAGGCCGCTCGCCGACACGTGCAGTTGCATCGCAAGGTCGCACATCCGCAGTCGACGCCCCTCGGCCTCGGAGAGGCGAACCATCGTGGCGTACTCGGGCATCGTGATGCGGTGCGCTGCCAGCAACTCACCCTCGAGTTGGGCAGTGAGATCGGCAAAGGTCTCGACAAGCCCGCGCCACGCCGCCATCTCCTCGGCGTCCAGCCACGCTGTCTCGCTCCGCTCGCTGTGCTCGTCCTTCACGTCATCAGTCTAGCAACTTTTCGTTCCGCAATTGTTGCATCTGCAAGCATCTTGTGGTTGACTGACTCCACCACTTCCGAAAGGCAGCCCCATGTCCGATCTCTCCCAGCTCACCGCCGGCACCTGGAACGTCGATCCGTCCCACTCAACGGTCGGCTTCACCGCACGTCACCTCATGATCACCAAGGTTCACGGCACCTTCAAGGGGTTCTCGGGAAGCATCACCGTCGACGCCGATCCGCTTCAGTCCTCCGTCGAGGCCACCGTGGAGATGGGCTCGGTCCACACGGGCGACGATTCACGCGACGGTCACCTGCGCACCGGTGACTTCTTCGAGGTCGAGAAGTTCCCCACCATGACCCTGAAGAGCACCGGCATCTCCGCCAAGGGTGGCGACTACGTGATGAACGCAGACCTCACCATGAAGGGTGTCACGAAGTCGGTTGCGTTCGACCTCGAGTTTGAGGGCGTCAGCAAGGACCCGTGGGGCAACACCAAGGCAGGGTTCACCGCCAGTGCCGAGATCAACCGCAAGGACTGGGGCCTCGAGTACAACGCTGTTCTCGAGACCGGCGGAGTGGTCATCGGCGAGAAGGTGAAGATCACGCTCGACATCCAGGCCGTCAAGGCCTGAGTCGGCAAGCCCCGAGTCGTCGATGCGACGAACTGCCCGCCCGCTCACCTGAGGGAGAGCAGGCGGGCAGTTCGGCCTCCGGGATCAGTAGCGCAGAACCGCTGCGAGGCGTCCGTGCTCGACGAGGTCACCCTCGGGAACGATCACGGCATCGCCCCCGTGGCGCAGCACCATCTCGATGAGGTCGTCCACCGCGTCGTCAACGACATGACCATCACCGACTTGCGCTGCGGCCGCGCCTTCGGCACGCTCGAATCGGCCCGCACTCACGAGTGCTCGTACCTCGAACTGCTCCTCGACGACGAGGAGGTCGACGCGGCCCTCTCGAGCGAGATCCCACACCTCCTCGATGCCGCCCGCAAAGCGGCGGATGCTTCGGGCACGCTCGAGCCGGCGCAGCGCCTCGTCCCGATCGGTGCGCAACCAACGGTCCACCAGGGGCCACGCGAGATCGTGCAAGGCCGCCCAACTGGTCCGGTCGTGGTTCCCCGGGATCGATTCGAGGGAGTTGAGCCGCGTGGACTCCAGCAGAGCACGGGTCGAGCGCACGCAACCGGCAAGGACCACCGGTAGCGGGTCTCGCTCGTGCACACGCTCGACGGCCGCCGTGACGGCCTTGGCCCACTGCAACTCCGTCCGTTCCTCGGAGCGAACCACCGGCCATCCGCCGTCGCGTTCCTCCACGAGTCGACGGCGATCGCCGACGAACGATCGAACACGCTGCTCGCTCACCGTGAAGAGACGGAACACGGCCGTTCGCTTGGCGTCCACCACCATGTCGCGCGTCGCGAAGGTGTCATCGATGACGCACCGCGAGCGAACCGGAACGCCGAGGCGCACCACCTCGTCGATACTGCCCGAGACACAGATGGCGGAGGAGTGACTGGTTCATGAGTTTCCTTTCTCACAGGAGACGACCGGTACCACTGCCACACTTCCCCCCGAGGCGCGAGCCTCGACCCACCGACGAACGCTGGGGACCAGCACAGAGAGCGCCAGCAACCCGGCAAGCAGCACGCTTGCGCCGAGCATGCGCCGCTCGCCCAGCACGAGCAGAGCCGTGCCGCCGCCGGCGATCATGCTGACCGCCGACATCCCAAGCAGGATCAGTCCCGAACGCCTGGCCGTCACCTTCGACGTCGCAGTCGCCGCTCGATCGGCAGTACGGCTGAGCGCGCGTTCGGCCCAGGCGAACTCCGTTGCGAGCAGTGCGAGCCCGAGGAGGATGACAACCACTCCGGGTCCGGGCAGCACGAGCATCGCCAGACCGGCACCAAGCACGGCAAAGCCGAGCAGTGTGACAGTGAGACGACGCGAGTTGCGGCCCAACCACCGGAGGAGGCGTACGGACGGTTGGAGGAAGTGAAGCATGAGGAACCTTTCGACGTTGACGTCGAAGGTCTCTCCCGTCCCGCTTGCGCAGGACCCCCGTAGCCGGGTCCGGATGGCCGGACCGTGATGACGGCTTCGGTTCCGCCGGCTAACCGGCGGGGGATACTCCCCTTCATGGATCACGCTACCTCACTCGGCGCAACGCGCGCCTGCGCGCGGGGCAGGTTTTCAATCGCGCTCAGCGCGGCGCAACCAACCGCGTCGTGAGCGAACCGATTCCCTCGATCGTGCTGACGAGCGTCTCCCCCGGTTGCAAGAATCGCGGCGGCTTGCGGGCCGCCCCAACGCCTGACGGGGTGCCGGTGAAGATCACATCGCCCGGCAGCAGAGGCACCACCGCCGAGAGGTACTCGACAAGTCGACTCACGCTGAACACGAGGTCCGTCGTGCGCGAGTCCTGCACCAACTCTCCGTTCAGCCGGCACGAGATAGCGAGGTCGTCGGGGTTCTCGAACTCGTCGGGCGTGACCAACCACGGTCCCATCGGCCCGAACCCGGGATACGACTTGCCGAGCCCGAACTGCGGGACGTTGCCCGCACGCTGCAGCGTGCGCTCGGAGATGTCCTGACCGATCGTGAGGCCCGCAACATGCGACCAGGCGTCCGCGGCCGACACCTGGTGGGCGTCCCTCCCGATCACCACCACCAACTCCACTTCCCAGTCCGTGGTCGGTGCGGGAATGCGTACCTCGTGACGCGCGCCGACGATGCACGTCGGATACTTCGTGAACACCGCGGGAACCTCGGGAACGCCCCACGGACCCTCGAGTGCGTGCGCCACGTAGTTCAGCCCGATGCCGAACACCTGACGCGGTTGCGGAGCCGGTGAGTCGAGCAGCGACTGGTCAACGGCACCACCACCATGCGCACCGACCGATCGTCCCCACGCCACGAACTCGTCCCACTGTGCGTACACCGATTGCGCATCGGGCCCGAACTGTCCGTTGCTCAACTCGGCGACGTCTGTCGTCACACCGTCCACAAACGTCGTGAGCCGGCCGTTGACATTCGAGATGCGCATGCGAACAACGGTAGTTCGCTGTGACAAGCCGTATTCACGACACAGCGGCCCGTGCCGCCTCGATCTTTGCGGTCGTGAGATAACGCCTGCCAAGGACGAACAACACGACGTGGATGCCGGCGCTGACGAACCACGTGGCCCGCAGTGCCGTCCCCCGCGAGGCAAACGAGTCGACCACGACAACCGTGACACCGCCCAGTGCCGCACCGACCGGCATCATCCCCCAGGCGAAGAAGCGATACACGCTGTTGACGCGCCCCAAGAGGTGGGCGGGAATGATCGTCTGGCGGAGGCTCACGGTGATGACGTTCCACAGCATCCCGAGCATCATCATGACGGCGAAGAGCACGAGCACTACCGGCCAGATCGCAATGCTGCCGATCAGCGTGGCCAGCACCACACCTCCGAGCAGTGTGATCGTGAGACAGGTTCCGGACCCGAAACGCTTCGATGCCGCCGAGGCGAACTGTCCTGCGACAATGCCGCCCAACGCGCCACCGAACCCGAGTATGGAGAAGACCAGTGGCGAGGTGTGCATGACCTCCTGCGCGAACAGCACGAAGGTCGCTCCGCTCACCGTGTCCGCTGCATTCATGAGCCCGAGGATGATCGCCATCGGCCGCAACAACTCGTGCCCCCAGAGCCAGCGCACTCCCTCCTTCAGTTCATCGCGCCACGACGAAGCTCCGGACTCCCCCTCCGGTGTTTCCGAGCGCGTTGCCCGGAAGGTTCCCGGGATGATGGCTACGAGCGCGGCCGCAGCGAAGAAGGATGCTGCGTCAATCACGAAGGGCAGGGCGAACGCAACGCCGATCAGCAGCGCCCCGAGCGGCGGGCCGATGAAGGTGTTCATGATTCCCTCGATGCCCCACATCCGCCCGTTCGCCTTCTCGAGCGCATCGGGCTCGACGATCGCGGGCACGATGGTCTGCGAGGAGTTGTCCCGCAGGACCTCGGCCATACCGAGCAGGAGTGTGGCCACCAGGAGCACCACATACAGTCCGGTCTTCGTGCCCATCACGTCAGGCACGCGTCCCGGGGCAGGCAAACCACTCCGCTGGGTGAACACGGCCACGGCTACAGCGACGGTGAGCGCGCAACGAACACCGTCCATGGCCACCATTGCCTTGCGACGATCCACCCGATCCGTGATCACGCCGGCGGGCAGGGTGAACACCAGCCACGGCAGACGCTGCGCGACCGCCACGAGTGCGACGAGCACCGGATTTCGGGTGACGGCAGACGCCAACCACGGGTAGGCCACCGTCCCCACCCCGTCACCGAGGTTCGAGATGGCCGTCGCGGTATACAGCGAAAGGAACTTCTTGTTGCGCAGGATGCTCACGTGAATCCCCGCAATGCTAGGAGCAGGTATCGTCCGTAGTGTCGAACGGCGGTCGCCGACGTTCCCCCGAAGGAGTTCCCCCCTTGGCACATCGATTCCGTCAACGCCTCGCACTCGGTGCAATCGCCGTATCCACGGCTGGTCTCCTCGCCCCTCTCTCGCCCGCATCGGCAGCAACCTCGCTGTCCGTCACCGTGCTCTCGGCTCCGGCCGCCACCACCAGTTTCGGCGCCACCGTCGCCATGCTCGACAGCGGCAACGTCGTGGTCACCGATCCTCTGGCAAGCACCGACAGCCTCACGCACAACGGGGCGGTGTACCTCTACAACGGCAGCACCCACGCGCTGATCTCCACGCTCAAGGGTTCGCACAACGAGGACCAGATCGGAAGCGGTGGTGTCACAGCGCTGCGCAACGGCAACTTTGCGGTGGCCAGTCCGCTGTGGGACGACGGCACGAGCGCCGACGTCGGAGCAGTCACCTGGGGTAGCGGCACCACTGGCATCACCGGCACGGTGTCCGCCCTGAACAGCGTCGTCGGCAGCCACGCGGGTGACTCGGTGGGTAACGCCGTTCCCGTTGCGCTCCCCTCGGGCTCCTACGTCATTTCCTCGAGCAGCTGGGACGACGGCACCAACACCGACGTGGGGGCCATCACCTGGGCGAGCGGCACCGGCGCCACGGTCGGCATCGTGTCCTCCAGCAACAGCCTCGTCGGTGACCACTCGAACAGCAAGGTCGGTTCCGGCAGCACCACGGTGCTCTCGAACGGGAACTTCGTCGTCACCAGCCCGGACTGGAACGACGGCAGCAACACCTTCGTCGGTGCAGCGACCTGGGGTTCGGGCACTGCCTCCCGCTCGGGAGTCGTGTCAGGAAGCAACAGCCTCCTCGGATCCACGACGGGCGACAGCGTCGGATCGGGTGGCGTGGTGGCGCTCACCAACGGGAACTACGTCGTCCTCAGCCCGAGCTGGAACGACGGTGGCACCCAAGACGTCGGCGCTGCCACCTGGGGTAACGGTGTCGCTGGCACCGCCGGAACGGTTGGCGTCGCCAACAGCATCGTTGGCTCTACCGCCATCGACCACGTGAGTTCCGGTGGTGTCGTCGCTCTCTCCACCGGCGGTTACGTGGTGATCAGCCCTGACTGGGACGGCAGTTCGGCCGAGACGGGTGCAGTCACGTGGGGTAACGGATCGACCGGAACCACGGGAGTCGTCGCCACCGGCAACAGCCTCATCGGCTCGAGCGCCAACGATCAGGTCGGTTCCGGTGGCGTGGTCGCCCTGTCGAACGGACATTACGTCGTGGGCAGCCCCAAATGGGACGGCGACGCCACCGACACTGGCGCTGCCTCGTGGGGCAGCAGCACCGGCAGCGTTCACGGCGCGGTGTCCTCGGGCAACAGCCTCGTCGGCAAGCAAGCCAACGACGGCGTCGGCGAAATCGGAAGTATCACGGCCCTCACCAACGGCAACTACGTCGTCAGTTCGCCGCGCTGGGACAACGACCTCGTGGTCGATGCCGGCGCAGTCACCTGGGGTACGGGCACCACGGGCACCAACGGTTTCGTTGCCACCAGCAACAGCCTTGTCGGCACACGAACCAACGACCTCGTGGGTAGCGGTGGGGTCATTGCGCTTACCAACGGCAACTACGTCGTGGGCAGTTCGGAATGGAACGACGGCACCCACACCTTGTCTGGCGCCGCCACCTGGGCCAACGGCACGGCCGCCCTCGTCGCCACCGTCACGAGTTCCAACAGTCTGCTCGGCACGCACGATAACGACCGCGTTGGTTCACGCCTGTTGGCACTCACCAACGGCAACTACGTCGTCGGCAGCCCAGACTGGAACGACGGCACCCACCTCGGCGTCGGTGCTGCAACGTGGGGCAACGGTGCGACCGGAACCTTTGGATCCGTCTCCGCCTCCAACAGCCTCGTGGGAAGCCAAGCTGGCGATCATGTGAGTGGCGGTGGCCTCGTTCGTCTCGTTGGCGGGAACTATGTCGTGATCAGCCCCAACTGGGCGAACGCCACGAACGTCAATGCCGGTGCGGTCACGTGGGGCAAAGGCACCACTGGTGTCGTCGGTGCCGTGTCGGCGTCAAACAGCATCGTCGGCAGTCATGCCGGCGACCTGATCGCCCTCAGCCCCCCGCCTCGACCCACACGTCTCGGCGCCGTGAGTTCCGAGTCGGTCACGGTGCTCGCTGGCAACCTGATCGCCCTGCCCGACGGCAGTTACGTGTTCTTCAGCCCGCAGTGGAACGGCGGCCAAGGCGCCTTCACCTGGGGCCGCTCGGACGGCAGCACGAAGGGAATCGTCGGTAGTTCGAACAGCATTGCTCCGTTCTGTAACTGTCCGAACTTCCTTGGTCTCGGCGGATTCGACTCCGAGACGCTGCGTGCAGCACTCGGCAACGGCTCCTCCACCGTGTGGTTCGCGACCTACGGCTCTCAGTTACCGCCGAACGGCGCAAACACGGGCCTGCTCACGCTGCTCGGTGTCGGTATTGCTGCTGCCGGTGCTGGTCTCACCTGGCAGATGCGTCGTCCCCGCCGTATCCCGATTCCGGTGCGCGTTCGCCGGCGTCGCCGATAACACTTCGCGAGGACACCCATACCGGAGTTGCGTATCCGAAGGTCGCCGAGCCGGCGACCTTCGACCCCTCTCGTGCATCGTGACCTCGGGCCATGCTGCTCGCACACGGTCCGAACGAGGAGCAACACTATGGGGTCACATCGCAGGAGTGCAGCCGTAGCGCTGTGTGTCACGGGTCTCGGTCTGGCAGGGGCATTGTCGGCCTGCGGGTCCAAGACCGCCTCCACCACCACACAGCCACCCACCACGCTGGCCACGACCACGGTGGCCGCAACCACCACCACCCTGTCCGCTGCAGAGCTCACGAGCCGCCTGCTCACCTCTGCAGACATTGGCGGTGGGTGGACCCCCGCACAGGACATCACTGCGGCTGATCTCGGCGGGCTCGGAGAGTCGCCCTGCGAGAACGTGGCGATCAATCCCACCATTGCGGCGCGACTCGTTGCCTCGGTCGGTGTCATTCTGAAGCCCGATGACGGCACGCCGCGCGGTATCAAGGAGACCGTCGTCATCGGTGAACCCGATCGTCTCGCCCGGGATCTCGATGCCGTCTTCGGCGCAGCGACCGACAACTGCATCGGCAAGGACCTCACCACGAAAGACGGCGAGAAGGTGCGGATGCAGACCTTCGTGCTCCCCGATGTCGGCGATCAGCGCAGCGCCATCAGCGTGACCGTCGGCGAGCCGCCGGACTTCCGGTCCACGTGGAAGGGGCACCAGGCCATCATCCGGCTCGGCTCGATCGCCGTGGCGATCACCGAGTTCGAGGTGGTCGGCTCACCGGATCAAGCCCCGAGGATGAGCGACGCTCAGTTCGTGCAGCTCGTGCAGCAGGCAGCGGCAAAGCTCACCGCCTGAACCGCTTCGGCACGGTTCGTTACCCAGTTTTTTGGGTCGATTTTTGGCGACTTTCTCGCCAGAAATCGACCCAAAACTGTGGTGGAGCTGAGGGGAATTGAACCCCTGACCTCTTCATTGCGAACGAAGCGCTCTGCCAACTGAGCTACAGCCCCGTAAGGGTGCGCTCTACTCTAGCGCCCGGTCCAACGACTGCTGCAGGCGGTGCTGGAGGACTGCGCTTGTGATGTCACCACGGGTTCGTCGGCCACGAGCGCTGCGGTAGCCCGCGCCTCGACGTACTCCTTGGCCGCATCGTGGAGGAATCCGGCGTGATAGATCGCCGGGTACGGGGCGAGCGCTTCGCGAGCGGTCTCGAGTGCGGCGGCGGCGTCGGCAGTTCGGGCAGCAACGACGTCAGGCTGGCCGAGATGGACGGCCCGAATAGCACTGGAGGAGTTCCGGATCACCTGACGGCATGCGGCGAGACCGGCTTCGCGGGCCTTGTTCAACCCCTCCAGACGGCCGGCAACTGCGGCAACGTCGATGTGGAGTTCGGTCACGCAGCGCGCGAGTAGCCCTGGGCTGCGTACAACTCGGCCTCGCGACGGAGGCGGAGCAGCTTCGCGCAGTACCCAAACAGGGCAAGAACGCTGAGGGCGCACACGTAGATGAGCGCAGGGCTCTTGGCGAGGAAGGCCAGCACCGCAGTGGCGATGGAGAACACGAACAACGTACGAACGGTTTGTTCGCGTCGACGTCGCATCATCTCGCCCCGACCGATGGAGCGGGTTTCGCTACGGCGCTGAAGCGGGGCCGTGGCGTCCTCGGACTGGTGCACCCGTCCCTGGGCTGCCACACCCACTCCACGGTGGGCGGGAGCCGAAACGCCGTCTCGACGGGCAAGCGGAACGTCCGTGCGACGAAGACGCGGGTCGGTGGGGTTTCGCTTCATCGTCGCTCGTGCGTACGAGTCGGCAAGGCCCGGACGAGCGCCGGCGAGGGGACGACCCATCGACTGCAGCGGGTTGATTCGGGGCGGGGCACTCTGCTGGAGCACCGCAAGATTGCGCCGGAAGTGGTCGACTGACGACGTAGGGCGGTTCTCTCCACGGGAGCGGAGGAACGGCGGGAGGAGCACCACTAGCCAGGTTGCCCCAACGATCAGCACGATCAACTTCTGCATTCTTTACGATTCTACGACTTTCTTAACGGAAGTCGCAACGTCCTCGGTCCGACGGAACGTGCCGGATCGACCACCGGTCTTCTCCCAGAGGGTGAGTTCAGAGATCACCATGGCCCGATCCACAGATTTGCACATGTCGTAAATAGTGAGGGCGGCGGTAGCACAGGCGTGCAGTGCCTCCATCTCGACCCCGGTGCGGTCGACCGTGTCCACCTGGGCCTCGACGGCAACGTGATCGTCGCCGATCTCGAAATTCACGTACACCGACCCCACGAGCAGAGGGTGGCAGAGCGGGATCATGTCTGACGTGCGCTTGGCGGCCTGAATACCGGCCACGCGGGCAACGGCCAGCACGTCGCCCTTGCTCATCTCGCGGTTGGCGATGGCAACCGTGGTCTCGGGCTTCATGAGTACCTTGCACCGCGCCACTGCACGACGATGGGTGGGGTCCTTGGGGGTCACGTCCACCATGCGAGCCCGCCCGAGAGGGTCAAGGTGGGTAAAGACTGGTTCGGCCACTGGGAGAAAGCGTACCCCCACACCGGGCGCGTGACGAGCATGGTGGCCGACCGATGTCGGGACCCGGGCAGACTGGCACCATGGCCCGCGGTCAGTTGCGCATCTATGTGGGCGCCGCCGCGGGTGCTGGAACTACCTACGCCATGCTCGACGAAGCACTGCGCAGGCAGTCTCGCGGCACCAGAGTGTTCGTGGCGTGTGTCGACACACATGGTCGGCCTTCCACGCTGGCGCTCCTTGCTTCGCTGGTCGAGAGTCCCACCTCAGTCTCCGAAACGGTCAACTTTGCCGACATCGCCGGGCGCCGCCCCCAGGTGGTACTCGTCGACGATCTCGGTGCAACAAACCCGGCAGGTTCCGCTCACGCCACTCGATGGCAGGACGTCGATGCACTGCTCGAGTCGGGATTCGATGTCATTTCCACGATGACGGTGCAGCACATCGAGTCGCTGGCCGACACCGTGCGCCAAATCGTGGGCGAACTCCCGGCGTCGCTCGTGCCCGACGAGTTTCTCCAGCGCGCCGATCAGATCGAACTCATCGACATCTCGCCAGAAGCGATTCGGCGTCGCATCGCACACGGCAACGTGTTCGACCGCGATGCCGAGCCCGAACGATCCGAACTCTTCAACTCCGAGGCGTTCGCGCAACTACGGATCCTGCTGCTCCAGTGGATGATCGACCGACTGTCGCAACCCACGGGGCCGTCAGCAGTGCGGGCAGACATCCGGGAACGGGTGATCGTGGCCATCTCCGGTGCGCCGAGCGGGGACGCTGTCGTACGACGCGCTGCCCGAATCGCGCAGCGCAGTCGTGCCGCGCTCGTCGGCGTGCACGTACACCGACCGGGTCAGCACACGCCGTCTGCCCATCTGGCCCACGCCCGCTCGCTCCTCACCGAAGTCGGTGGAACGTTCCGGGAGATCGAGGGCGTCGATACCGCATCGTCACTCGTCGGTTTCGCCGAACTTGAGCGAGCAACACAACTCGTGGTCGGTGCACCCGGTTCAAGACGGGGCATGAGACGGCGTGAACCGCTGGTCGACAGGGTGATCGACCGTGCCGGACCGGTCGACGTGCACGTGGTCTCCCGGGCGCAGGACGTGCCATCGGTCGGGCACCCACGTACGCGCACGTTCTCGCAGGCGCTGCCCGATCGGCGGCGTGTCCTGTGGGGAACGGCCGTCGTCCTTGCGATCACTGTCGCCGTTGCGGTGTTTCTTGGGCTGAACGACCGAACCGACGCGTCCACCGCACTGGCGGTCTACCTGTTGGTCACGGCGGGCGTGGTGTCCACCTTGCTTGCGGTCGTTGTGGCCGCAAGGCGTTCTGCAGACACGCAGCGAGCACGTCGAGAGGCGGAGAGTCTCGCCCGGCTCGCTGGTTCCGGAGGGCCCAACGCTCTCCAGGTCGTCGTCGATCAACTGTGTGCCACCTTCGATCTCCGCGGTGCCGCAGTCCTCGAGCATCAGCACGGCGACACCCGCGTGCTCGTGACGGCCGGCGGAGACCCACCCCTTCAGACATCCCCTACCGATCTCTCGGTCGCGGT
>CANIBN010000028.1 GCA_947465505.1 Acidimicrobiales bacterium
GCCACGACGTCGGTATCAACAAGCCGTTCCCCTTGCCTGGAGCGGTGACCAGGTTGCTGTACATGTTCCACGAATACGCGGTCTTCACGCCGACGTACGGCGTGAGGCCGTTGAGCAATGCGATCACCGGGATGACGAGTACCCACCGAGTCGCCGGAATCACCGGGACCCGTTCGCTCGGCTCTACGCCGATCCCACGGCAGTGCACGAGGTACCACCCGATGACCACCACCATGCCGAGACTGAACAGTCGCCACACGATGTTCCGCAGATCGATCATGGTGTGACCCCAACCATTGGAGAGGGCGAGTCCTTGGAACACCAGGACGAATGCGAGCGCGGCGCCGCAAACGAGACGCAGCGATCTGCTGATCAGCCTCGCCAACTTCCCGAGCCGTTCACCGAACGCGACGAAGAAATCAGCGGGAAGGAACAGCACGAGGAGTGCATAGACCAGCGACGAGAAGTCTGCGAAGGAGTGAGCCCCGTCGAGGCCGATGATCCCGTGGAAGACAACGGCGACGAACACCCCAAGCACGCGAGTCCGCCGAAGAATCAGCAGGACGACAACCGACAACTCGACGACGATGACCGTGAGTGCGATGGCGCGACCCCAGAAGGGTGATGAGGCCGTATCAAGCGACTTCCAGCCGAGCGAGCGAGCCGTCTCGTCGGTGAAGAACGTTGCGCAGCTCACCACGGGACTGAGAAATGCGCGATTGATCTTGGACAGTGCCGTGCAGGTGTAGAAGACGAAGAACACGCCGCGAGCCACCGGCATGAGAGTCGCGTCGACGGTCACCCCAGAGCGAATGACCTGCCGCGAGCGAATCACGCTGGAGAGCAGCGCCGCCAGGAATCCGAGGGAGATGAAGGTGACCACCAACCAGTGGTTCCCCATCACCGGCGCCTCGTACCAGGCGAGCACCGGGACAGTCACACCGAGTGCCACAAGCGGCGACAGCCAGTCCGGACGGGCAACGAGAATCATCGCGAACACCCCGCTGGCAATGCCCCACCAGGAGCCCGCGCGCGGGTGCACAAACATCCGGTACATCGGCCCGGCATTCACGAGATGGAAGAGGATCGAGAGACCCCAGAGCGTGGCAAACCATCGCCAGCGCGCAGTCATGTGGATCGTTCTAGTTCGCGGAGCAAATCATCGCGGAGAGATGAGTGATTGCCTTGCCCGACGAGGTGCTGTTGGGTTCGAACACGACGACCTTCTCCCAGTAGTCGCCATCGGGAAGGCTTGGTCCACCGAGGTACCACGTGGTGCTGATGTCGAGCGATGTGGTTCCGACGGGCACTGGGGCAGTCTTTGTCGGACCCGACGCGCCATCGCTGCGTTCCCAGCGGTATTGCACCGTGCCGGCAGGGTGGCCGATGTTGAAGCTCAGCCGCGCCGTGAACGACCGGGCTTCCGCGGTTGTCGAACACCCCTCGGAATACTCCGCCGAAGCGTTGACCGCGGTGACCCGGAGCGTTCTTCTCATCGTGGTCGTGGTGGTCGGTGCGATGGTGGTCGTCGGCCGAGAGGAGGAAGCGGCGGGCGCGCCGGTCGTGGGCGGCAACGAACTCGCAGTTGGAGCAGTCGTGGTGCTCTCGACAGGGGAAGCGGTTGACGAACTGGACGGCCCTGCTACCACGGCGGTGGTGGACTCCTCGTTCGACGGTGTGCCGGAGTCTGCGTCGCTGCACGCCGAAAGAGCAAGCATCACCCCGCCCGCCAAGACAATTGCCGCTCTGCCAAGTCCCCGTCGTGTTCTCACTGGCCCGCTCCCCCTCTTCCTACCCACCGCCTCCCACCCTACGAAACCGGCACTCACCATCGCCGGACCACCACATTCTCTGGCCGTCGTGCTCGCTACCGTATGGCTCGCGACGGCGGCCACCAGGAGCGATCGATGACGGTCTTCGACCACACCACCACCATCAAGTTCGAGACCCCTGAGGCCCTCCAGGTCGACGTAGACCTTCCCGAGTCGTGGTCGTCCCTGATGGGGGCACACGGAGGGTTTGTCACCGCCCTCGCTGTGCGGGCTGTGGAGCAGCACGTCGCAGGTCAAGCCATCCGCACGGTGAGCACACATTTCCTGCGACCTGTGGCGTTGGGCAACGCGACGCTCTGCGTCAAACCGCTACGAACCGGTCGGAGCCTGTCCACCTTCGAGGTGACGCTCCGCCAGAACGACCGTCAGGTCACCTCCACACGGGTCACCACCGCTATAGCGGCAGAGGGGTCTCAGTGGGATCACGCCGGGCGACTGCCGGTCCCGCCGGTAGATGAATGCATTGTCGTGCCCGGCCCGCCCGGAATCCGCCATCTCGACCATGGGGTCGGCGTGCTCGACCCGGCCCACCTCCCGCTGACACGCGGCGAGAACGCGGTCCTTCAGGGCCACATCCGACCGGCCGAACCGCGCCCGATCGATGCCGCCTGGCTCACCATGGTCCTCGATTACTTCCCCCCAGCCGCTTGGTCCAAAGTGGATCCGCCGACCGGCGGCGTAAGCGTGGACTACACGGTCCACATTCATCGCACGCTCTCGGTTGCCCTCCCTGCTGATCGCTGGCTCGCCGTCAGTTTCCGCGCCGACGTGAGCACCGACGGACTCTCGCTCGAGCACGGCGCCATTGCGGGACCCGACGGAGACCTGCTCGCCGAGTCCTTCCACACGCGTTGGACCGGGTAGATCCATCCTCCGGAACGGTCGGTCTGGAGCAGACCTGCTGACGTAACATCTCACCGGTGGATCAAGGAGGCCGCGGCGGCACGTTGTCGTCGTCCTCCTGCAACGGTGATTGTCCCGAAGGGTGAGCAGACAGTGATGAAACGATCAACGAAGTGGGTCGGCGCTGCCGTGTGCAGCGCCGCACTTCTGTCGCTCCCGGCGCTCGGCGCAAACTCACTCGCTCAGGCCTCAGCGCCCTCGAACTCCACCGGACTCCTCACGGGGATCGGCACCGCTGGTTTCGACACCGTCGCAGCAGTCGCTGTCGCGAACGACAAGACGATCTACATCGCAGGAACGACCGAGGGCCTGCTGAGCACCTTTGTCGGCGAGGCGAACCAAGGCGGCAAGGACATCTTTTTGAGTCGGATCGACCCTTCGGGCACTCGACTCTGGACTCGTCAAATCGGAACCGCTGGCGACGATGAGGCCACCGCGATCGCAGTCTCCAAGTTCGGCGAGGTCTATGTCGTCGGCACCGTGCAAGGAACCTACGCAGCGATCGACCACGGCGGTCGGGATGCCGTGCTTGCCAGCTTTGGCCCGACCGGAAAGCGCCGCTGGGCACAGCAGTTCGGAACTCCAGCAGACGACACCCCGACGGGTGTGGCCGTCTCCAGTCAGGGTGACGTCTTCCTCACGGGTTGGACCGATGGATCACTCGCAGCGGACAGCAATGGCGGGCGCGATGCGTTTGTTCGACGTGTGAGTCGGCGAGGCGGTGTGCACTGGACCAAGCAGTACGGCACCGCCGGGGACGACAACGCCAGCGCAATTGCGCTGTCCACGCCCGTTGCCGTGGTCATTACGGGGAGCACCAATGGCCTCATGGGTGCACCCGGCGAGGGAAGTCCCGGCTCAACCGACGCTTACGTCATGCGCATCGACCGTCATGGCCGCCCCACCTGGGCGCACCAGTTCGGCAGTGCTGGAGACGAACAGCCATCCGCGCTAGCGCGCGACAAGTCAGGTCAACTGTTCGTGGCCGGCGAGACGACGGGCGCGATGGACGGACCCAATCGCGGCGAGACCGACCTCTTCGTTGTCGGATTGAACCGATCCGGAATCCCCCAGTGGACCCACCAACTCGGCACGTCTGCAATTGATCGTCCGCTCGCTATGGCGCTTGCACGCAACGGGAACCTCTACCTCGGCGGATCAACCTTCGGTTCGATGAATCAGGCGAACCTTGGTGGCGGTGGCGACGCTTTCGTCTCCCGATTCACGCTGAACGGGCAGCGACAGTGGACCGAACAGTTCGGCACCGACGCCATGGACGAGGTCCTCGGCGTTGCGGCCACGCCGTCGGGCGACGTGTACGCCGTGGGCTACACGTACGGCATTCTGGCTGGCGACACCAACGGCGGGGTCGAAGGGTTCGTGCTGCGTCTCGACGAGCGTCAGAACCGCCCGTGGACCCATCAACTTGGTCCGATCAGCGCGGATTCCTCCGTCGCCGTCGCTGCAGCCCGCACCGGAGATGTGTACTCCGTAGGCACTACTTCCACTTCGCTCGCTGGTAGCGGATTCGGCGGTGAGGATGCGTACGTCGCGAAATACTCCGCGGCGGGGACGAATCCATGGGTGCGTCAGTTCGGCACAGCGGGCGCCGACCGCGCCCTCGCTGTCGCCGCGACGCGTGGCGGCGACGTCGTCGTCGTCGGGTCAACCGATGGTGCCCTCGGGGGCCTTGCACTTGGCGATACCGATGCATTCGTGGCGAGGTACTCGCGCTCGGGAACTCTCCTTTGGTCGCGCCAGATCGGTACTGCTGTCGCCGACCGTG
This sequence comes from Acidimicrobiales bacterium, assembly GCA_947465505.1. Taxonomy (GTDB): domain Bacteria; phylum Actinomycetota; class Acidimicrobiia; order Acidimicrobiales; family Ilumatobacteraceae; genus WLJO01. The sequence goes on from CANIBN010000028.1 coordinate 4,522, forward strand.
CTACCAGTGTGGTCGTTACCGGTCGAGGCGACATCGTGGTGTCGGGTACCACCTTTGGCTCGATGAGCACGAACACCGGCGAGTCGAACGTCGCCGACACCCAGGACGTGTTCATCACGTCGTTCTCGCCCACCGGCGCCCGCATGTGGACCAGGCAGTTCGGGAGCGACGACCTCGATGTCGTCACCTCGTCTGCGGTTGCCCCAAATGGCGACATCCTCTTGGCGGGAACCACTTTTGGCTTCGTGGGCACCGTGGCCGGCGAGTACAGCCACGACGCGTTCGACGCCTTCGTTGCCCGTTTCGATGACCACGGCACACCGCTCTGGCGCCGACAATTCGGCAGTGAGTCCAACGATGTCATCAACGGCATCACATCGAACCCAGCCGGAGGCTTTGACGTTGCAGGCCTCACCGGTGGAACACTCAACGAGCCCAACCAGGGTGGCACAGAAGCCTTCGTGGGGCACTTCACGAACAACGGCGAGTTGGTGTGGCTCCACCAGTTCGGCACGGTGTACAACGATTCGTCCACCGGGGTCGTAGCGCTCGCAAACGGCGATCTCGTGGTGGTCGGGACCACCGAGGGCCAACTCGGGGCGTTGCTCTCGGGCGCCAGCGATGTCTTCGTAGCCCGCTTCACGAGTGCAGGAACCCGGACCTCCACGGAGCAGTTCGGAACGACGGTCAACGATCTCTCCTTCGGCGCGTCCAGCGGCGCATCGGGTTCGATCTATCTGGCCGGTCGGTCGGCTGGGTCCCTGAACGAGGACTCGAGCGGCGGCGAAGACGCCTTCGTCAGCCGCCTCGCCTAGCCAGAGAAGCCGGAGACAGTCCGTCTCCGGGTGCCCGACAGTAGGTTGGGGGAGCCATGGCTGCCTCTCCGTCCACCTCGAAGAAACCGAGCAAACCCTCGGGACCCCCGGCAACCCTGTTGCTGCTCGTTCGGCACGGGCAGACGCCCACTACCGGCAAGATCCTTCCTGGGCGGGCACCGGGCCTGCACCTCGCGGATACCGGCAACGAGCAGGCCCGTAATGCTGCCGCCCGGCTCGCAGAGTTGCAGCACGTGGATGCGGTGTACGCGTCGCCGCTCGAACGCACCCGTGAGACGGCCGCCCCGATCGGCAAGGCGCTCAAACTGCCCGTGAAAGCCGACCGCGGCCTGCTGGAAGCCGACTTCGGGGACTGGACCGGCAAGGAACTCAAGGACCTCATGAAGTTGCCCGAGTGGTCAACCGTGCAGCGTGCGCCGTCCACGTTCCGGTTCCCCGGCGGTGAAAGCTTTCTTGAGATGCAGAGCCGCATCGTGGGCGCCCTCGACCGTCTGCGCGAGCGTCATCCCGGTGGCGTAGTGGTCGCCGTGTCGCACGCAGACCCCATCAAGGCTGCCGTGGCGCACGCGATGGGAACCCACCTCGACCTGTTCCAGCGCATCGTGATTTCGCCGTGCTCCGTTACCGCCATCGCCTACCACGCTGGCGGTCCCGTGGTGCTCACCGTCAACTCCACGGGCGGGTCGCTTGCCGACCTTCGCCCCTCCTGACCGGATCCGACTGCGGTATGGGCGACCTCTTCGAGTTCAGCGATGTCGACGGCTTCAGCGTGGGCACCGTTGGCGTGCCCGGACAGCGAACCTTCTTCGTGCAGGTACGCGCCGACGGGCAGCGAGTCACGCTCAAGTGCGAGAAGCAACAGGTCTCAGCCTTGGCGCAGTACCTCCAGCGGTTGCTCGAGGATCTGCCCTCCCCCAGCGACCGCCCACTCGACCGTTCACTCGATCTGCAGTTGCCGGTGGAACCGGTCTCCTTCACGATCGGTGCGATTGGGCTCGCGTTCGACCAGGAACTCGATCGCTTCGTCGTGATGTTCGAGGAGTTCGTGGCTCCGGATCCCGACACCGGCGAACCCGACCCCGATGCCGCCGTTGATGCCGGAAAAGTTCGGTTCCAACTCACCCGCGGTCAGGCACTCGCCTTCTCCGAGCACAGCGAGGACGTTGTGGCTGCAGGACGCCCGCCGTGTGTGTGGTGCGGCCTCCCGATGGACCCGGACGGGCACCCCTGTCCGCGGATGAACTGATGGCCGACGACAGCACCGAGCTCACGCAGCCCGCCCCCGAAGGCACGGACGAGGTTGCGGTGCTCTCCGCTGGCGACATCGAGATCCTCGGACGCATGCCGTGGAGCTCAAACGCCACCTATCTCGTGGCGCTGCACCATGACGGCATCGAGGCCCGTGCGATCTACAAACCGCACCGAGGCGAGCGACCGCTCTGGGACTTCCCCTCGGGCCTCTACAAGAGGGAGGTTGCGGCCTACGAACTCTCGGAGGCAATGGGTCTGCACCTCGTCCCCACCACGGTGTTGAGAGACGGACCGTTCGGTGATGGCTCGGTGCAATGGTTCGTGGAAGCGGATTTTCGCCAGCACTACTTCTCGATGCACGAGACACAGCCCGAGTTGCACGATCAGTTCCGCAACATGGCCGTGTTCGACTACGTCGCGAACAACACCGATCGCAAGAGCGGTCATTGCCTGCTCGACTCGAAGGGCAGGATCTGGGGAATCGACAACGGGCTGTGTTTCTCTGCCGAGTTCAAGCTGCGCACCGTCATCTGGGAGTTCGGCGGAGAGCCGCTCGACGAAACGCACACGGCCGTGCTGGAGCCGCTCGCATCCACCGTGCCGCTTCGAGTCGCAACACTGCTCGACTCCGACGAGGCGCACGCCATCAGCGAGCGCGCCGCCGAACTGCTTGATGCCGGCACGTTCCCCATCGACCACAGTGGTCGCCGTTACCCCTGGCCGCTCGTATGACCCACGAACACGACGAAGAACTCGATCTGCTCGTCAGCCGTGCAGATCTCGATGGCCTCGTCCGTCTCATCGATGGAGCCTGCGACACGAAGGACTGGGAGCGCCTCGCACGTATCGGCGCCGCCTCGCGCGCTGCGGTGCTCACGGGCCGTCAGCTGTGGCCGGCAGCAACGCTCGCCGAGTACCGCACGGCGCTTCTGGCACCGGCTGAATGGGCAGCGCAAGTGATCACCGACGAGTCGACCCAGTTCTCGCTCGGTCCGCTCACCGAAGTCATCGCCCAGAACCACACCTGGGCCGAACTCGGCCCACTCCTTGCGCCTGGCCCCGCCCGCTCCTTCGTGGCGCACGAGCGGGTACTCCGTGGCGAGTCCATCGATGACGACGGCACCATCGGTCCGGTGCTCGACGTGCCGCTCTGGCTGGAGCCGTGGGAGCCCGCCTACGAACTCGCCGTCTACAAGCCCAACGAGGCCCGCTTCGACCCACCGCCGTTCCCGAGCACGCCTATCGAGGTGCCCCTCCCCCCGCCCGGTGAGCTGATTGGCGACCCGGACACGGTGGAGGCGTTTCGCGATCTCGTCGCGCCCTGGACCGCTCACTCGAACGGCCGTATCGAGGTGGCTGTGGTCGAGGGCGACCACCTCGAGGCAATCGCTGCGCTCGGCCCCGCCCGTGCCCGCATCACCACCCTTACCTCCACCGAGGCCCTGGCGTGGATGGCGTGGGCAGGTGCCGTAGGTGGCGCACACGGCAGGCGTCGCGGAGCGGCAGCCGGACGGTTTGGTGCATGGTGGACCATCGCTGCACTGTGCGGGGTGCTCGATGACTGGCCGCTCGCACCCGACGACCTTGGCGACCTCGCCCGCGGACTGCAGTGGTACTGGTGGGACGCTTACGAACCGCCGTCTGGGTGGCAGTTGCAGCTCGCCGTGTGCGACCCCGTCGAGGGCCTCTCCTGGGCCGTGAGCGCCCAAGACCTGTCGTAACTCCCGCCGACAAAAAAGATGTGGGGGCGGCTCCGAAGAGCCGCCCCCACAGAGATTCGGTGTGCGCCTGGGCTACTTGCCCTGCAGCGCCTCGATGATCTTGGGCATCACCTTCAGCGCGTCGCCCACGATGCCAAGGTCGGCGATCCCGAAGATCGGGGCCTCCTTGTCCTTGTTGATGGCGATGATGTGCTTGGAGCCCTTCATGCCCACCATGTGCTGGGTAGCGCCGGAGATACCGACAGCGATGTACACGTTCGGCTTCACGACCTTGCCGGTCTGACCAACCTGCATGCTGTAGGGCACCCAGCCGGCATCAACGATGGCGCGGGACGCACCCGCCGCACCCTTGAGCTGCTTGGCAAGCGTCTCCACGAGGCCGTAGTTGCCGGCATCGCCGAGGCCACGACCACCCGACACCACGATGTCTGCTTCGTCGAGCTTGGGGCCAGTGGACTCCTCGACGTGCGATGCCGTCATGGTGGCGCCACCGGTGGCACCGAGGTCGGGAACCGGAGCGGCCACAACCGCAGCTTCACCGCCACCCGACGCCTCTGCGGCGAAGGACTTCGGACGGAACACTGCGAGGTGCGGGCCAGAACCGGTGAACGTGGTGGTGACGAGGGTGTTGCCACCGAAGATCGGCGTGGTTACCGACACCGAGTCACCGCTCACGGCGATCTCGACGTTGTTGGTGAGCACCGTGCGATCGAGCTTCACCGAGAGACGGGACACGACGTCACGACCCTCGTAGTTCTGCGGGAACAGGATGACGTCGGGCGAATCACCGCCGTCGATGACAGCCTTCATCGCGGATGCGACAGCCACGCCCGGCAACTTGCCGCCGAGGTCTCCGGTTGCGTACACCTTGGCCGCACCGTAGGAACCGAGTGCTGCTGCGGCTGCTGCGCCGTCGCCGGCCATGAAGGCCGACACGGTGCCGCCGAGCGAGCGTGCCTTCGTGAGGAGTTCGAGCGTGCCCGTGGTGGGTGCGCCGTTGCTGACCTGTGCGAAGACCCAAATGTTGTTCACTGCCATGGTCGTGTCCCTCCTCAGATGACTTTCAGGTTCTCGAGGAACGCCACGATCTTCGTGAAGCCCTCGCCGTCGTCTTCGATGACCTCACCGGCAGCGCGGGCCTCGGCCTGCGCAACGCTGGTGATCTGCTGGCCCGCACCGGCCCAGCCCACCGGGCTGATACCGAGATCTGCAGCCTTGACCTCTTCGATCGGCTTGCTCTTGGCCGCCATGATGCCCTTGAACGAGGGGTAACGCGGCTCGACCACACCAGCGGTAACGCTGAGCAGTGCGGGCAACGAACACGTGACCTCGTCGTAACCGGCCTCGGTTTGGCGCTGCACCTTCACCGACGAACCCTCGACGGCAACCTTCTTCGCGAAGGTGACCGACGGCAGGCCGAGCAACTCGGCCATCTGCTCGGGAACGGTGCCCGTGTAGCCGTCGCTCGACTCGGTAGCGGCGATCACGAGATCGGCACCACCCAGACGCTGGACAGCCGCCGCGAGAACCTTGGCGGTGGTGAGTGCATCGGAACCCTGCAATGCCGGGTCCGATACGAGCACACCCTTGGCGGCACCCATGGCGAGTGCCGTGCGCATGCCCGACACCTCTCCGTTGGGGGCCATCGATACGAGGCTCACCTCGCCGCCGCCGGCGGCATCGACGAGTTGCAGCGCCATTTCGACGCCGTAACTGTCGGACTCATCCAAGATGAGCTTGCCGTCACGCTTGAGCGTGTTGGTGGCCGGATCCAGCGCTCCCGGCAGTGCCGGGTCCGGGATCTGCTTCACACAGACGATCACGTTCATAAGGACTCCATTGTTACCCAGCGGTACGGGACAGCCCAACCCCAAGAGTCCGAACTGACGGGGCTCCGACGAGGTTTGAACTCCACCAGAACTAGGCTTTTGGGCCTTGAGGCTTCTCCTCGTCGTCAACTCCTTCGCATCGTCGGTCACGGCCCGCAACACGGTCGTCGTGCACCGTGCGCTTGCTCAGGGCCACGAGGTAGAGGTTGTGGAGACCAACCGGCGGGGCCACGCCACCCGCATCGCCCAGGATGCAGCACGTCGGGGAGTCGACCTCGTGGTCGGGTTCGGCGGCGACGGCACACTCAACGAGGTCGCCACGGGGATTGCGGGCACCGACACCGCGCTCGGCGTGCTGCCGGGAGGGTCGACCAACGTGTTTGCACGAACGCTCGGTATGCCCAACGACCCCGTCGAGGCCGTCAAGGGACTGGTTCGCGGTCTGGATGCTGGCAACCTGAAGCCGATCGGCCTCGGACGCGTGAACAGCAGGTACTTCTGCTTCCACACCGGGATCGGCTTTGACGCCGCTGTGGTGAAGCAGGTGGAGCGTCACGCATCCCTGAAGCGGTGGGCGGGTCATCCCCTGTTCATCTACGCAGCAGTCTCTACGTGGGCGACGCATTACGACCGCCATTCCCCGCACTTCTCGCTGCGCTTCCCCGATGGCACTTCGGTACCCGATGGTTACTTCACCATCGTGCTCAACACGAACCCGTACACGTACCTCGGTAACCGCCCACTCGACCTGTCGCACGACGCATCGCTCGACCGCGGACTCGTAGCCATCACCTTCCGCACCATGAAGGTCGGGGCCATCCTCTCCTCGCTTGCAGGCGCACTCCGCGGAGGCGGCGTCGAGCCATCGGACTACCTCGACGAACGAGTGGACCTCACGAGTTTCGAGATGACCGCATCGAAACCGTTCCCGTACCAAGTGGACGGCGATTACCTCGGTGAATCCACGCATCTTGCGTTCCAGCACTGCCCCGACGCCGTGCGCCTCTGCATGCCCTGTTAATGCTCGGCCATAGCCTCCGCTCCGCTTCGGCATAGGCCTCGTGCGACTCGTCGCTGGCGCTTCCCTCGTCAGCTTGACGCTCGGCCATAGCCTCCGCTCCGCTTCGGCATAGGCCTCGTGTGACTCGTCGCTGGCGCTTCCCTCGTCAGCTTGACGCTCGGCCATAGCCTCCGCTCGGCGGGTTAGGCGTTGCGCAGGGCTGCCAGCGCGACGTCGGGCACATTGGTGCAGATCCCATCGACGCCCCACGACGCGAGTCGCTTCATCGCTTCGGGGTCGTCGCAGGTCCACACGTTTACCTCAACGCCGTACTCGTGGCATTCACGGATCAATGCTTCGTCGACGTGCTCCCAGTACGGGTGCAACGCCTTGTGTCCAAAGCCGCTCACGCGCTCGGCGGTTCCTGCCGGCACCTCGGTGGTGAGCCATGCGGTATTGATCGCGGGTTCCACGAGACGACAGCGATTGATTGTCTGGAGGCGGAACGAGGAGATCAGCCAGCGGTCCGGTTCGTTACGGCGATCGAGCGCGTGCACCACGAGTTCAGCAATGTGATCGGTCGGGTCGAAGTCGGGTTCGTTCTCGTCGTTCTTGATCTCGATGTTCACCCACATGCCTGCGCATGCATCCAGGGCGTCATCAAGACTGGGCACGTAATCGGGCAACAGGCGAAACGGGGTGTCGGTAATCGGACGACCCGTGTCGGCCAACCGTGCATCGTGGTGCACGACGAGCAACGAGTCCGCCGTGAGACGAACGTCGAGTTCCACCGCATCAGCCCCGAGTTCACGAGCGCGGGTGAACGCCGCGACGGTGTTCTCACGCTCTGCGCGTGAAGCACCGCGATGGGCGAGAATCTTCGTCATGTTGGCCCTACTCCTCGCGCGCATACCGGAGACATTCCCGAAAAACACCTCTTGATTCACCGTAGCCCACGCCGTATTTTTTCAGATGCCTGCATGGTGCAAGTAATTCACCGTTCATCGGATGTGCACCCCGCAGGTTGGTCCCTCTTGAACACCGGAGTGCTTTACCGTGACGATTCTTGCCTCGAGCCTCACCCTGGCCAACGCACAGTACGGATGGCGTCGTGACGCCATCTGCCGTGATACCGACCCGGATCTTTTCTTCCCGGTGGGCACTACCGGCCAGGCCCTCGTGCAGATCGATCGGGCCAAGGAGGTGTGCGATCAGTGCACCGTGAAGGTGGACTGTCTGGAGTTCGCGCTCGAGACCAACCAAGACTCGGGAATCTGGGGAGGCACCTCTGAAGAGGAGCGCCGCAAGTTGCGCCGCGAGTACGTCGCCATTCAAAAGCGCGGTGATCGCCCCACGATGGAGAGCCTCGGCTTCGTCCGTCCGGAAATCACCCCGGATCCTTACCTCGACGAGTTCGACGACGAAGTAGCCGTCTGACCGCTGGTGACAGCACCCGGTCGCACTCAGAGCGGCTCGGAATCCCTGATCGGTACAACGAGGTCCACCACGGTTCCTGTGCCACGCGCGGGTGGCGCAATTCCTGACAGCTCGAAGTCCGCCGGCTGCCCCTGTCGCATTGCGATCGTGCCACCCAGTTCGGTGGTGACGAGTGTCTTCACGATGGTGAGTCCGAGTCCCGTGGCCTTCTCGAGCGCAAAGTCGGCAGGAACGCCCAATCCGTCGTCAATCACACGGATGCTCAACGTCGATCCGTCATTACCGAGGACGACCTTCACCTGACCACCGGTGCTGCCGATGGGGAACTCGTGATCCACGGCATTCTGCAGCAGTTCGGTGAGCACGACCGAGAGGGGCGTAGCGATCGTTGCCGGCAGCTTTCCACCCTCGCCCTGCACGGTGAAACGAACGGGACGGTCAGGCGACTGGTAGCCCTCCTCGGCGAGTCGCAGCAGTGGTCGCACGATTTCGATGAAGGCAACATCGTCGCCCGGCTCGCGGGACAGCGTCTCGTGCACCAGTGCAATGGTTCGAATGCGCCGCACACTCTCGTTCACCGCCGCCTTTGCTTCGTCGGACGACAGTCGACGCGCCTGGAGACGTAGCAACGACGAGATGGTCTGCAGGTTGTTCTTCACCCGATGGTGAATCTCCCGAATGGTGGCGTCCTTCGAGAGCAGCAGACGGTCGCGGCGGCGCAGTTCGGTGACATCGCGCAGCAACAGCACACAACCGGTGACGCGCACGGCCACCGGCGCGCTTGCACCGTGTCGCTCGAGGATCGGGATGCAGTACTCGAGCATGGTCACATCGGCCGACTGGTCCGATTCCTCGAGCACCGGTTCGTGCCGTTCGAAGGCAGAACGAACTGCTGCATCGTTGAAGCCCAACTCCGCAAGGCTCAACCCGATCACGTTGGCCGTGATACCGACACGGTGCAAGGCAGACACTGCGTTCGGCGACGCGAACTCGACACGCGCCGCACTGTCGAGCACGATGGCACCGTCGCCCACACGCGGTGCAGCAGTGATGGGGCCCTGCCTGCCGGCGAACGGGAACAACCCTGCCGAGATCATCGCAGCGAAGCGATCAAAGATCGACAGGTAGGTGCGCTCCAGACGACCGGGTTGACGACCCTTCTGCTCCGACCACTCACGTGTGAGCACTGCGATCACTCGGTCGCCGTGACGCACCGGGATGGCGGTCATGTGTGCGTCCTCCGAAAGGCCCTCGACCGGGACCGTTCCCTCTGCCGCGGTACCGGACTCGTAGGCCTGACGGAGCAACGGGCGTTCGGTGTCGGTGTGCCAGGTGCCCACCCAATCCTTGATGTGCAGCGTCTGCGCAGTGGCCGGACGCACCTGATCGACCACGAGCCACCGTGCGTCAGCAGGACCGTCGGGCGTGCGCACGTACAGCAACATGTCCGCAAAGCAGAAGTCGGCAAGCATGCCCCACTCGGCGACAAGGCTCTGGAGGTGACCAACCTCCTCCTTGGAGAGCAGGGTGTTCTGGCGGGTCAGTTCAGCGAGGGACGCCACACCAGAGAGTTTGGCTCATTGCGTACGCCCCCAGGTACTCATCCCGATTCGTGCCAGCGTGGAGAGGTCGTCCCCACCCTGTTCGAACCACGGCACGGGCACCACGAGTGGACAGAGTGCCGTCAACTCGGCCTGCCGTTCCGCCTGGCGGGAAGCCACGACACCGAAGTCCTGGAATCGTGCGCCGACCTCAGCCAGCACCCGTGACACGAGCGCGGGTTCTGCACCGACAACCGGCCCAAGTTCTCTCGCGAGGACATCCGCTTCCTCCACCAACCGGGTGGCGGACTCCCGTGCAGCAAGTGCGCCGAGCGATTCCGGGAGCACGCGATTGACGATGACTGCACCGAGCGGAAGGCGTCGTTCAGTGAGTTCCCCAAGCAGGAAGCGGGCCTCCGTGGCCGGAGCGGCCTCCAGTGTCGTCACCACCACAAAGGTCGTGCGCGCATCGGCCAGCATCGCCTCGGTCTCACCGGCACGGCGCACGAAGCCTGCCTCCATCTTCTGGAGCAGGACGAAGAACTCTGCGACGTCTTTCAGGAAGTTGCTGCCGAGGATGCGGTCGGCCACTTGGTAGAACGGCTTGCTGGCGGCGTTGAACAGCCGGGACCGAGCGGGCACCGTGAGCCAGCGCAGCAAACGGCTGCCGAAGAACTCCTTCATCCGTGCCGGCGCGTCGAGGATGTCGAGTGCATGCCGTGACGGTGGCGTATCGACGATCACGAGGTCGTATCGACCCGATGCGTGCAAATCGTGCAGGCGCTCCATCACGATGTACTCGTGGCTGTGAACGAATCGACTCGTGATGTTCCGGTAGAGCGGGTTGCTCAGGATTGCGTCCCGTGTCGCCGCATCGGGAGCGTGACGCACCACGAGGTCGTCCCACGACGCCTTGGTGTCGAGCATCGCCATCCACAGCTCGCCACGCGGCTTGCCCGGCAATCGGGCAGGGTCCACCCTGATCTCGTCGTTCGCTACTCCTGCCGCACCGAGGCCGAGTGCATCGGCAAGCCGGCGAGCCGGGTCGACCGTGAGCACGAGCACGCGTCCACCGAGTTCGGTTGCTGCTTGCAGACCGATCGCAGCAGCAGTGGTGGTCTTGCCCACGCCGCCGCTTCCGCACACGAGCACCATCTCTTTCGACGCGAGCAGCGCGTCGAGGCCAGTCACCACGGCGGTCACAGCAGTTCCTCACCAAGGGCGTCGGCGATGAGTTCGGCAGATCGCCTACCCGTGGAGCGGTTGAACAACTCGGGCACGTAGACGAAGTCGATGCCGGGGGGCACGTTCTGCCGCAGGTACTCGAGATGACCCGCCCCGCTGCGACGCATCGCTACCGCAAGACGAGCACCGTCGAGGACAGCGTCAACCGATTCGCCTGCGGTACGGCGGAGCAGATCAAGCGCGGCACCCTCACCGAGCGCGTCGAACACCGCTTCCTCGGACCTTCCGAACAATTCGGGAAGCACACGATTGGCCACCACCGCCGCAACATCCACCTGGGTCTCGGACGCGATCCGGCCGATCAGTTCGGTGGTCTCCAGCACCGGCATCTCCTCGGGCGTGGTGACGAGCACGACTCCGGTACATGAGGTGTCCTGCAGAATGTCCTGCATCCAGCGCGTCTGGTCCTTCACCGGGCCGACCTTGATGAGTTCGGCAATCGCGTCGGGTGCGCTCAACTGAGCAACGACATGGCCAGTGGCCACGCCATCGACGATCACCATGTCGTAGTGGCGCTCGCGAACCTCGTAGCACAACTTGCCGAGCGACAGGATCTCCTTCACGCCCGGTGCAGCGTCGGCGACGAAGTCGAAGGTTCGTGCGAGGACCCCGATACGACCGACGAGCGGGATGTGCACGAACAGTCGGAGGTACTCGCGCAGCGAGTCCTCGGTGTTCATCGACATCGCCCAGATGTTCTCGCTTACCTGCAGCGGCTCGAACGGAAGCGGACCAGTGTCGAATGCAGCGGCGAGGCTGCCTTTCGCGTCCATTTCGCAAATCAGTACCCGCTTGCCCAGCCGCGCGGCAAGCACTGCGATTGCAGCGGAAACGGTGGTCTTCCCTGTGCCGCCCTTGCCGGTGACGACCACCAGGCGGCGGTCGAGCAGCGGTGTGCTGCGATCACCCCCGGGCATGGGGGGAGGGTTCAGCTGCCGAACCCGATGCGACGGTCGCCGTCGGGCGAACCGATCTCGATGTACGCGATCTTCGACGACGGGATGGCCGTGAGCTTGCCACGCTTGTCCTGCAGCCAGAGCGTGTCTTTCGCGCCCGACAACGCAGCGTCGATTGCAGCCTTCACCTGGTCCCGCTCGTCGTCGGGTACCTCGATGCTGATCTCACGGGGGGCTTGGGTGACTCCGATGCGAACGTCCACACCGAAAGGATAGGTCCGTCGCCGGCCCGATGGCGCGGCCGACGGCGGCGTCAGTTCACCTTCAGCTGAGCGCTGAACACCTTCTTGGGCTTCAGCTCAACCGCAACGCGCTCGGCGATCGCCCGGAAGGCCCGTGCGGGCTCGCTGTCGGGGTCAACGGCGGTAATCGGTCGTCCGTCGTCCCCGCCTTCACGCAGGCGCGGCAGGAGCGGAATCTGGCCGAGCAGCGGAACACCGAGTTCGTCGGCGAGTTCCTGACCGCCACCCGATCCGAAGATCTCGTAGCGCTTGCCGTCGTCGCCCGTAAACCACGACATGTTCTCGATGATTCCCTTGACCGGCAGGTGCACCTTCTCTGCCATGGCAGCAGCAAGCTTGGCCACCTTCTGAGCGGCAGCCTGCGGGGTGGTGACCACGTACACCTCGCCGCGCGGCAGGTACTGCGACAGCGAGATCGCAATGTCACCGGTGCCGGGCGGCATGTCGATGAGCAGGAAGTCGGGCTCGTCCCAGAACACGTCGGTGAGGAACTGCTCCAATGCCTTGTGCAGCATCGGTCCACGCCAGATCACGGCCTGTCCCTCTGGCACGAAATAGCCGATCGAGATGCAGCGCACTCCCCAGGCCTCGGAGGGGAGCAACATCTGGTCGATTGCCACCGGATCGTCGTTTGCGCCGAGCATGCGGGGAATCGAGTAGCCGTAGATGTCGGCGTCGACGACACCAACGGTGTGGCCACGCTGTGCGAGCGCCACCGCAAGGTTCGTCGTGACGCTCGACTTGCCGACGCCACCCTTGCCGGAGGCGATGAGCAGCGGGCGGGTCTTGGACCCCGGCAGCGAGAACGGCACCGTGCGGCCCTGAGCATGCCCCTGAGCGGGCTGGGAGCCAGCCGTCGAGGCAGGATCGCCCATCATCTGTCGGCGAACGCCCTCGCGCTCTGCATCGGTCATCACAGTGAAGTCGAGCGACACCGAGCGGTTGCCAGCGAGCGGTTGCACCGCCTCGGTGACCCGACGCTGGATCTCACTGCGTAGCGGGCATCCGGGCACGGTGAGCGCTACCTGCACCTGCACCGAACCAGCATCGATCTGGATGGTTCGGACCATGCCGAGGTCCACGATGGAGCGGCGGAGTTCGGGATCCTCGACGGGCCGCAGCGCGTCGACGACCTGATCCTGGGTGAGCGACATGGACTCTCCGTACGGGAAGGCGGGCGGGGGTTTTGGCGTAGCAGCCTCGTTGTCAGGGGTGACACCGAATTACCACTATCGCCATAGGTAGAATACCGGCGTGGCGGCAAGCGCACCCACTCCGGCAACCTTCTCGGCGACCGTTTCGGCGATCACGTCGGCATTTGGCGACCCCACCCGCCGGGCGATCTACCTGTTTGCCCGAGGGCGCGCCGAGGGAGCAACCGCTGCTCAGGTGGCCGACGAGTTCGGACTGCACCCCAACGTCGCCCGACATCACCTCGACAAACTCGCTGCCGGTGGCTATCTCGAGGTGGCCGTGGAGCGAAGCGCGGGCACTGGGGCCGGACGTCCCTCGAAGCACTACCGCGCCGTTGGCGAGAAGGTCGAACTGCAGATGCCGGTTCGCACCGACGATCTGGTGCTCGAACTGCTCGGCAAGACACTCGCCGCACTCCCTCGGGAGACCGCCGAGCGCATGGCCGAAGAAGTTGGGGCCGACTACGGACGGGCCATGGCCGCAGGCATGGTGGGCGCCGATGCACAGGTAGCACAGCGATCGCTGCGTTCGGCGCTGCACGCGGTGGCCGACGCGCTCACGGCGCACGGCTTTGCCGCACATACCGAGAGCCGCAACAACCAACTGCGAATCGTCAATACGCATTGCCCGTTCGGCGACACTGCCATCGATCACCCGGTGATCTGTGCTGTCGACCGCGGCATGGTGCGCGGCATGCTCGGTGCGCTCTACGGCGACGTCGATACCTCGCTCGAATCGTCTCGCCCGCAGGGCGACACCTTCTGTGTGACGAGTTTCTAACGCCCGTCGCACGAATTAGTTCAGACGGATCAAGCCCGCCGTGGTCGGGACAAAACCACAGGCGCCGAAGTAACAATCGCGAAGCTCTTCATCGAAGTCGACGTGCAGCCACTCGCACTGCGCCGCCCGGTCAACGCAACCCAGTCCCACTCTTCCGCGCTGAACACTCGCGTCTCGAAGGCCACCGCATGCAGCGCATTGACCTCGGTGTTGTCGAAGCCCCCACGCCATTCGTAACAGATACTCATGGAGCGAGAGTAGACACCGGACGCGCCGGACGGCTGCGTCGTTACTGCCCGGTGTAGCGCTGTTCCCGGAACGGGTCGCCGTACATGTTGTAGCCGTTGCGTTCCCAAAAGCCCGGCTCGTCACCAGCACGCAGTTCGAGACCGCGAACCCACTTCGCGGACTTCCAGAAGTAGAGGTGGGGAATGACAATGCGCACGGGACCACCGTGAATGGGTTCGATCTCCTCGCCCTCGTACGCGTAGGCAACGATGGCGTTGTCCACCGTGATGTCGGGCAGTGGCACGTTGGTGGTGTAGCCGAACTCTGCGTGCTCCATCACGTGTGTTGCCTCGGAGTGCACACC
>CANIBN010000029.1 GCA_947465505.1 Acidimicrobiales bacterium
CTTGAACTCGAGGAACTCTGCCTGACAGAGCGGGCACACACGGATCGCCATGACAGCGACACTACCTGTCGGCATGAGTGCTGCTGATCGCGAGGCGGACAGCGACGCGACGACCCTGCTTCGTCGTGCGGAGGTCAGGGTGCGATGCGCTGCACGAAGCGCTCGATGAACGCGTACTCCGAAGCCTGGTTCGTCGGTTGACGAAAGCCGTGGCCCTCACCCTCGAACACGTGGAACTCGACATCTTTGCCCAAGGCGGTAGCTCGCTCGACGAGTGAGACGCTCTGGCTCAGGGGAACCACGGGATCCTGATCTCCGTGCAGGATGAGCACCGGTCGCGCGAGACGTTCGGGGTCCACCACTACCGGATCGGCACCAACGAGCGTGTCGTTGTAGTGCGCCTCGAAGCGGTGCGTCGCCTGAGCAAGCACCGACGGATCGGAAACCGGGTACACCACCGCAGCGCCCGCCACCAGTTCTGGGTTCGACACGAGCACGTTGAGTGCGGTGTACCCACCGGCCGAACCACCCATGAGCACCGTGCGCGAACGTGTTCCCCAGCCGAGCGCCTGCGCGTACGCGATCGTTGCAGCCACGTCGGTGGTGTCTACGGTCCCCCAACCGTGACGCATTGCCTGCTGGAACGAACGGCCGTGTCCGGTCGAACCACGGTGGTCGGGAACGAGCACTGTCCATCCACGGGAGACCCAGTACGTAATGCGGGGCAAGAACGTGACCTGCCACTGATCGGTCGGGCCACCGTGCACCCAACAGATCATCCGCCCCTCGGCGCGCACCGCTGCATCGGCAGGCCGGTAGGCGCGCGCCGGGATGCGAGCGCCCTGATAGGTGCTCACCTCGATGAGTTCGGGCTCGACGAGGTGCTGCTCCACGTTCGACCACTCCGCCACCGGACCGACCGCAAGCGTGGCGCGTTGCCACGGCCCAGTGCTGTCCTCGCGCTCGTAGCTCACCACCTGTGTCGGCGTACGACCACCGGTGCGCAGCGCCGTTACGCGATTGCCGAGCCAGCGAATCTGTCCGTGGACACCCTTGGCGATCTCGCTCACACGACCACTCGCGAGCTCGACAAGTACCAGCCGACCGAAGCCCGACTCGTTTCGATTCACGATGACCGCATCGCCGTCGGGTGACACTGCGTACGAGCGCTGACCCGGTCCCCAGGTAGGTCCGGCGTGCTCGTGCTGCTCGCTGAGAGCGGTGACGCCGTTGCGGCGGATGTTCAGCCATCCGTCAACATCACACACGTCCCACAACGAGCCGTCACTGGCGAAACGCGGCTGTTGGATCTGCGAATCGGCGTGCCGTAGGACGGTCGTCGAGGACCCCGGCGCCCGCACGCTGCACCGCACGGTGTACGACTCGTCCCACGCCATGTTCGGCACGTCCCACGCATGCCACACCAACTCGCTACCGTCGGCGGACCACGAGGGATCGATCACGAAGTCCGCGCCACTGCTGGCCGCGTGCTGACGAGACGGGTCGTCGAGCGACAGCACGTGCACCTCGGCGAGGTCGACCACGTAGGCAACATGCTGACCATCCGGCGACACCACCGGGCCGGACACCTCACGTCCGGGCTCGAGTGCGGTGAGCACGCTCCGGTCACCGGTGAGTCGATGCAGCCACACCTGACCGTCGGATGCCGCGTACACAAAACCAGAGGAGTCCGGCAGCCAATCGGCACAGCCGCCGCCGAGACCCCGGCCGAGTGACGGCGCAGGATCCACCGAGAGCAGACGCTCGGGGCCACCCGACGCGGGCACGAGCAACAGGCCTGATCGCCCCGAATTACGCACACCGACCAGCACCCAGACCCCGTCGGGGGACGGTATGGGCTCGGTCAGGTCCCGTCCGGACAGGCAGAGGTTTACGGGGATCACGAAAGGCACCGTAGCGAGTGCGCAGTGTTACCTTCTTGTCGTGCCCGAACGCGAAACCCCCAGCCGCAACCTCGCCCTCGAACTCGTCCGTGTCACCGAATCGGCGGCACTCGCCGCCTCCCGGTGGATGGGGCGCGGTGACAAGAACGGAGCCGACGGCGCGGCCGTCGAGGCCATGCGCACGGTGCTCTCCACCGTTGCCATGGACGGCATCGTGGTGATCGGCGAGGGCGAGAAGGACGAAGCCCCGATGCTGTTCAACGGAGAACTGGTCGGCGATGGCACATCGCCTCGTTGCGATGTGGCGGTCGACCCGATCGACGGCACCACGCTCACGTCGCTCGGACGTGGAAATGCGCTCTCGGTGATCGCCGTGTCGGACCGCGGCACCATGTTCAATCCCGGCCCGTGCGTCTACATGGAGAAGATCGCCGTCGGGCCCGAAGCCGTCGGTGCTATCGACGTCACTGCGTCACCCACGCAGAACCTCCGCTGGATCGCAAAGGCGAAGGGCACCGAGGTACGAGACCTCACTGCCGTCGTGCTCGACCGGCCGCGCCATGCAGAACTCATCGAGGAGATCCGTGCCGCTGGTGCCCGCATCCGCCTCATCACCGACGGCGACATCTACGGCGCTATTGCCACCTGCTGGCCGCGTGCCGGCGCCGATGTGCTGTTCGGTATCGGTGGCACCCCCGAGGGCGTTACGGCTGCTGCGGCGCTGAAGTGCATGGGCGGCGAGATCCAGGGCCGCTTGTGGCCCCGTAACGACACCGAGCGCACCGCGGCCCTCGAGGCCGGCTACGACCTCAACCAGGTGCTCACCACCGACGACCTGGTGCAGGGCGACAACTGCTTCTTTGCCGCAACCGGTGTCACCGACGGCGAACTGCTTCAGGGCGTGCACTTCGAGGGCAAGGTGGCCACCACCCAATCACTCGTGATGCGCTCCAAGTCGGGAACCGTGCGTCTCATCTCGTCGAGGCACCACCTCGACAAGCTGAGCGGTTTCGCATCCGTCGACTACGCCTGAGCGCTCAGCCTTCGCAGGCCACACCGTCGCGGTCTCGGTCGAGACCCGTTCGATAGCCCGGCTCGCCGGTTCGGATCGGGGCGGCACCGGCCGCACGAGCCTCGGAGCAATTGGCGTAGTACACGTCTCCCGAAGTACCCGACTGTCCGGAGTCTCCCCCTGCCGTCGACCCGTCGCCCGAGGCGATCGGCACATCAACCGGCGGAGGTTCGGGGATCCTCACCAGCAACCCCTCGCAGTCCGACTGCAACAGGTTGCGGATTCGCCCAAACTCGCTCTGGTCCATCGTGAGGTTCCAGCGCACCTTGATCGACACCCAGTCGCCGAGATAGCGACAGAGGTCCGATGCGGCAGGAGGTAACCAGTTCGACGGGTCCTTGTCACTCTTGGAGCGGTTCGAAGAAGCGGTTACCGCCCGGAGGGTGCGTTCGTCGGTGAGATCGTTTGCGTACAACTTGCGGGCCGTTGGCGACCACTCCCAAGCGCCAGAATCCCACGCCTCCTTCAGCGCAACGACGTGATCGACGTCGAACTCTGACGGCGTCGTGGTCTCCTCGCCGTCGTACACCGAGACCCAGTCGCCCTCGATCACCTTGCATCCGTAGGGGTCCACTTGCGCCTTGCTCAGTGACTCGTCGATGAGCACGTCCTCGCGTGCGCTGCATCCGTTGCGGTCAAGATCGAGCCAATGGGGGAAGAGTGACCGGCTGTACCCACCGGAGTGCTCGTTCTGCACGACCACAGTGGCGAGCAATTCCGTCGCCAGTGCCATGCCAGACGGAACCGCCGTGGTGGTCGTCCCCTGCTGGCCGACGGGCGCTGTGCTGCTCGTGGTGCTCGCTCTGGACGTGCTCGTCGACGCGACAACGGTGGTGCTCGACGTGCTGCTCGCTGGGGTCGACGTCGACTTTTTCGTCGTCGAGACGACGACGCCCGCAGTGGGCAGGGTGACCGACGAACTGCCGCCGCCACACGCGGTGAGCAGTACAGCGATGGCAGCCGAGGCGACTGCCCGGCGTGTGCCGATCATCAGTCGAGCGTCACGCTCACGCAGTCCGACCCACACGAGTCGGCTGCAGCGGGACCTGCGTCGGCCGGGGCGGGACGATGCAGTACCGCCTTCGTGGCGCGCACCTCGACGACGTCGCCCGAAGCGCTTGCCGTGCCATCGGCAATGAGGCTGTATCCGCCTGCCTCGGCCGGCGGCCACACCAGACTCACAGCACCTGGGCGGGCGTTTGCATTTGCGGCCGTCTTGCGGCCGACACTGGCGCGCAGCACACCGTCGACCAGCACCGGGGTGACCGCAACTGCGTGCGGACGGCCATCGTCGCTGACCGTCAGGAGATACGCGTACGGACGCTCGGCCATTGCCTCGGCAAGACCCTCAACCGGAACCGGGATGCTCATTGCTGCTCCTGCGAACGCCGTCGTCGGGAAGGCCGACGTCGCCCTCCCGACTGTAGGCGATGCTTCCTTGTTCTCGGTCTCGAACCTGCACGTTTCGTGCAGGTTCGAGACCGAGAACGCAGGGGATTCAGGGACGGGCGGCGTTTACGCGAGCCCGAACCTGTGGCACGACTTCCTTCGCGTAGCGCAGCAGGTTCGGCGTGATGGAGTGCGGCAGGATGCCCGGCGCCGACCCCCAGGTGATCACGTCGGTAAACCCATTGTCGAGGATGAACGCCGTGAGTTCCTCCACACAGGTCGCCACGTCGCCGATGATCGGCCGCTGCGGGATGCGATCCTTGCCCGTGAGGTTCCCTGCCGAGTCGGGGCCGGCTTCCTCACCGAGCTTCGCGTACACCGCTACGCGATAGCGCTCGGCCTGACGCAGCGGCGGCCAGTCGCGCTCGGGGTCATCGGTAACGAGCACACTGCGAATGATGCCGACGCGCTTGTCCGCCGGTTGCTGACCGGCAGCGATTGAGGCTGCACGCCACTCGTCCAGCACCACGTTCGCGTCACCCTGCGGGAGCACGTTCACACCGAACCGCACGGCTCGCTGCACGCTTGCTGCACTCGTGGTTGCCAGCCAGATCGGCGGACCGCCTGCCTGGACCGGATGCGGTGTGACGTGCACGTCGTCGAACTGATAGCGCTTGCCACGGAACGAGAACCGCTCGCCGGTCCAGGCGAGCTGCAGGATCTCCACCATCTCCTCGGTGAGCGACACCCGGTTCTTCAGCGGGATGCCGAACGTGCGGAACTCGTGCGGCGCGTAGGCAAGCCCGAGACCAATCTCCATGCGACCGTTCGAGATCTGGTCGAGCACGGCGAGGTCCTCGGCAAACCGCAGCGGGTGCTGGAACGGGGCAAGCGCAACGTCGGTGGAGATGCGCATGTTCTTCGTGATCGCAGCGACAGCGCCGGCGGCTGGAACCACGCTCGGCAGGTAGCCATCGTCCATGAAGTGGTGCTCGCTGAACCACGTCATGTCGAGGCCTGCCTCGTCGAGCAGTGCTACCTGCTCGAGGCTCTCCCGGTAAACGTCCTGCATGCTGTGCGCGCTGTCCGGGGGACAGCGGAAGTCGTGGGCAACACCGAAGCGAACAGGCGGGGTCATGGCCCGACAGTACGCTGCACCGCGACCGCTAGCAGCAACTCTCCGCATCAGCGAGATCGGATTCCACGAGTGCACGGTCCTCGTCGTCAGCAATCGGAACTGCTCGCGCCAGCAGCAGTTCCGCTCGAGCCTCGTCGCGTCGGCCTAGGCAAGCGAGGGCACGCGCACGCGCCTCGTGCGCGTAGGCCAGATCGAAATCGGCAAGGCCCTCGGCCGTCACGACCGCTGCACAACGGTCCGCGTGTTCGAGCGCAAGCGCTCCGTTGCCCCGCGCCGCCCACACCCGGGCGACAAGCCATTGCGCGCGAGCCTCGTTCACCGGTGTGCTGCGGGCCGCACGGCGCCAGTGATGAAGCGCCGAGTAGGCCGAAGCCGTCATCGCCTCGTCGTCGCTCGTCGTGCGCTCACCGGCCGGTTTTCCCAACCAGTCCCACGTACCGTTGTTCGCATCGATGGCCTGGCGACGGTGTTGCTCCGCGGCGGCGGCCGCCTCCGAGGAAACCGAATTGTGGGCTGCTGCAGTGTCGGACACGTCGTCAGCGTACCGAACGTATTCCCGACTACTTTAGTCGGCTTTCCTGCGCTGTCCTGATAGAACAGGGAGATAGCCGCGGCTCCGCCGACGGCACATTCCTAGGAGACCCTCATGGCACTTCGACTCGGCGACGACGCACCCAACTTCACTGCGGTCACCACGCAGGGAACCATCCACTTCCACGAGTGGCTCGGCAACTCGTGGGGAGTGCTGTTTAGTCACCCCAAGGACTTCACCCCGGTGTGCACCACCGAGCTTGGCTATGTAGCCAGAATCAAGCCCGAGTTCGACCGTCGCAACGTGAAGGTCATCGGGCTCTCGGTGGACCCGGTGGACTCCCACGTGAAGTGGGAGCACGACATCGAAGAGACCCAAGGCACTGCGGTGAACTTCCCGATGATCGGCGACCCCGACCGTGCCGTGTCGACGCTCTACGACATGATCCACCCGAACGCGAACGACAGCCTCACCGTGCGCTCGGTCTTCGTGATCGGACCCGACAAGAAGGTGAAGCTGATGATCACCTATCCGGCATCAACAGGTCGCAACTTCGACGAGATCCTGCGCGTGATCGACTCGCTACAGCTGACTGCTCAGTACAAGGTCGCTACGCCGGCGAACTGGCGTGACGGCGACGACGTCATCATCGGCGCAGCAGTGAGTGACGAGGACGCAACGACCCTCTTCCCGCAGGGCTGGACCACGGTGAAGCCCTACCTGCGTGTGCTCAAGCAGCCGAACCGGTAGTGCGCTCGAGGCGGCCTGCCGTGCCGCCTACTTCTTCACCCAGGTCTCCTCGACCCACGCGCGCACAGCGGGGGCGAGGTAGTCGAGGTACTCCCCTGGATACTCGCGAATGAGCGTTGCCGAGATGGGCACTGCGCTGCGATCGGGGTCTACCACCACCGGCTCTGCGCCGAGGCGACGCGCCAGTTCGTCGATGTAGAAGTCGGACGAGAACACCGCATCGGGCCCCTCGCCGGGGAACGGCCACTTGGAGCGGAACAGGTCGATCCACTGTGCCCACAGTTCCTCGTCGTCGAAGTTCGTCTCGAGGTTGTGGTGCACGTGCACCACAGTGGCCTCGGGCGTCATGTCCTGTAGCCACTGCGCCCGCAGGTCACCGGGCACCACCTCGCCATCGCGCGTGTTCACGAACACGACGAGGCGCTCACAGCGCTGTGCGGCCCAACCGATAACAAACCGGTGGCCGAGGTGAGGCGGGCAGAAGCGGCCGACAATCAGGCCGGTTCGATAACGATCGTCGATCTCAGACATGGAGTCTCCATGATGGCCGATCGGCATCCCCCGATCGGCGATTGTGAGCACTCAGGAGCCGGGCGAGGGGATGACCGTGACTTCCATCTGCTCGGGTTCGAGGCCGAGAACGATCAGCACCTTGGCCAGTCCGTGCACAAGTGCAAGACCGACACCGATCTCGACGATCTCGGGCTCGCTGAACTCGGCGCGGAGTTCGGCCTGCTGGGCGGCTGACGGAGCACCGGTCTCGTTGAGGTACGCGTCTGCGAGGATCAGCGCACGCTTGTGACGCTCCGGCAGGCCGCTGTCGGCCCACTGATCGGTGATCTGCTCAACGAGATCCTCGGTGAGTCCTTCTTGCCTCGCGACCGCGAAGCGCAACTTCTTTCAAAGGCCGCAGTCGGTGATGGTGGCGTTACGCAGTCGCGCTACTTCCTTGATGGACTGCTCAACCTCGCCGTGGCTCCAGAAGTGTCCGTACAGGTCGCCGTAGGGCGTCGCGGTGAAGTACTCATTGATCGCATTGATCGGCTTGCCGTCGGCATCGCGAAGGCGCGGCGAAGTGGACATCAGATACCTCCTGTGGAGAACACACGGCGAAACTTGGTGAAGCCATCGAGCATGCCCACGTTCATGAGCAGAGCAACAGTTCCCTGGTCGCCCACGAGACCTTGCAGACGAACAATCTGTTCATCGGTGATCGAGTGATGATCGATGAGGAACGTCTCGCACACCTCGAGCGAAGCGCGCTCCACTTCGGAGAGCGCGGGGTGCGAGTACCAATTCGTTGCCTGCTCCACGAGAGCAGGATCTGCGTCCTGGAGGTAGCCCTCGTTGCGGAGCAACTGGGCCGCGCGGATCTCCAGCAGTGCACGAAGCCTGGGGCCAATGGCCGCCGATGCGTGGGCGTCGAACGCAAGGATCCGCTCCGCAAGGTCGGGCCGCAGCGCGAGCAGGCCCTCGAGCGACGAGTCGGACGCACCCTGAACCCATGTTTCCCCCATGGGGAGAGCGTAGCGAACGCCGGCGAACCCGTCAGGAGGGGATGACGAGGGAGGTCCGGGCGGTCAGACAGGCTTCCCGCACGCAACACCCCTCGAAGTGGTCGTTCGTGAGCCCCATTGCCTGCATGAACGCGTACACCGTGGTGGGGCCGACGAACGACCAGCCGCGCTTCTTCAGGTCCTTTGACATCGCCGTCGATGCCGGAGAACTGGACGGGATCGGGAACGGACCGTCCGCAGGTCGGTGCGGCGCCGATTCATAGCCCCACACGTAGGCGGCAAGAGTGCCGAACTCATCGACCAATTCGATCACGCGCCGGGCATTGTTGATGGTGGAAGCGATCTTCCCGCGGTGTCGCACGATGCCCGCGTCAGCAAGCAATCGAGCCACATCAGCCTCGCCGAAGCCAGCGACCGTCTCGGCATGAAAGTTCGCGAAGGCTGCACGGAAGTTCTCGCGCTTGCGGAGGATCGTGAGCCACGACAGACCCGACTGGAATCCCTCGAGACACAGTTTTTCGAAGAGTCGACGATCGTCGACCACCGGGCGACCCCACTCGTTGTCGTGGTAGTCGAGGTACTGCAGGTCGGGGCCGGCACCCCACATGCAACGGTCGAGGCCGTCGTCACCACGTCGGAGCCACTCGCTCACTGGCGCGCCAACGCGCTCTCGAAGAGTCGACGCCAACCGTGCAGCGGCACGTCGAGGTCGAGACTCTGGCCGGCTTCCCACTCAGGGTCGAGGATCGAGCGTGCGAGCGCAATAACCGCCTTCGCCACGACATCGCCGGTGCGCAGGGCAATGGCCTCGGCACGGTCGAGCGCATTGGTCGCCGCTCGGGGTGAGCCAAGTCGGGCCTGGGCGATTGCAGCGCCGACTCCGGCATACACATGGTCGAGATAGCTCGCTGCATGGTCCCCCGCTACTGCCACCGAGCGAGCAAGTGCAGACTCGAGATCCCCGAGGCTGACGTCGACGAGCACACGCACCGAGGTGAGATAGGGCGAGGTGAGCCCATCCACGGCCCGCTCCGCGAGTTCAAGCGAGGCGAGCGCATCATCGGCACGGCCGATCTGCGCAAGGCCGAGCGCCTTGGCCACCCAGGCCTCGCCGGTGAACCCGATACGTGCGTGCGTGCCGTTCACGCCGAGTTCTGCAGCGCGAATCGCACGGTCCGACTCACCGAGTTGAGCAGCACTCGCGGCTTCGGTGAGCAATACCAGGCCCTGCATCTGGTACACGTCGCCAAGCAGGTGCATTTCCTCGACCGTGCGTTGGTGTGCTGACGCACGACCGAGCGCAGCGGTTGCACGCGTGAGCGGCGCCAGTGCGAGCAGTTCGCCGAAACCGTCGCCCATTCGCTTGAACCGGGTGCGAGCAACCTCTCCCTGCTTGAGCGCATCCTCGGTTCGACCACGCCAGAGCCACAGGTTCGCCTGCAGCGACTGCATCATGCCGGCGGCCCAGTCGTCGCCACGGTCGAGCGCCTCCGTGAGCACACGGTCGGCCAGATCGCTCGCCTCGTCGGTGCGCCCTTGGTAGTAACGCACGTAGGCAAGCAGGCCGAGTACCCAACCGAGACCACCGCGGTCTCCCATCACCGCCATGCTCTGCTCGGCAAGCGCAAGACGTTCCTCGGCCTGCGCCAGATCGCCCGAGATGAACGACAGCCAGGCGCGGTGCCACTCCACCCACGCAAGGCCGATGGCGTCAGCCCCACCCTGTGTGAGTTTCTCTGCCTCGTCGAGCAACTGCTCCGCAAGGTTGAGGTCGCCACCGAGCAACTCCACGAATGCGCGGTCGCGAAGCGCCCTGGCAAGGCGCAGGGGCTTGCCCACCTCGCGGAACAGGCGAACCGCCTCGGAGAACTCGCCACGTGCACCCGGCAGGTTGCCGCTGAGGCGCACCACCGTGCCGAGGATTCGTCGTGCCTCGGCCTCGGACTCGAGGTCTCCGAGGAGGGCACTGGAGTGCAGCACGCGGTCGAGGTCGGCACGCGCCCTTGCGATGTTGCGCTGCTCGGCGTGTGACGCAGCACGGATGAGGCACAGCCGCAGCATCGAGGGCACGAGCGCGTCGTCCACTTCTTCGCCCAGCAGGTCGAGACCGCGCGTCGCGAGTCGAACTGCGGACTTCATGTAGTGCTGTTCGGAGGCGCGCTCGGCGGCGAGGATGAGCCACCTCACCGACCGCTCAATGATGTCCTCGGGGACACCGGACACCGGACCGAGTTCCACGATGAGTTCTGCTGTGGTTGCGTAGTGATGGGCAATCTCGTCCCGATTGGCCGTGCCCTCACGTGATGTCTCGTTCGTGGTGGTGGAGCCGGTGGATCCTGACGACAGCACGAAGCGTTCGTAGATGGTGGCAAGCGACTCGGCGATGCCGTTGTGCCGTACCGCACGAACTGCCTTGGTAAGCGTGTTGTAGGCGACGTCTCGCACGGACTGCGAGCGGAAGCGCCAGCGGCGTCCCTCACGCGAGAGCAGGCCCGCCTCGACGAGCGCGTCGAGCGTGGTGCTGTCGGCCTGCTGCCCCAAGGCCTCGGCAAAACGCAACAGCGCAGTAAGCGAACCAGAGGTACCCAGTACTGCAGCGTTGTCGATCATGCACCGCTGTTCCGGCGTGAGTTGGTCGAGGCGTGCCGACACCAGCGTACGCAACGAGTCGGGCAGGTCACCGACGTGACCGCCGTCGGCCACCAGCGTCGCAAGTTCCTCGAGGAACAGCGGGTTGCCGCCGCTGCGGTCGTAGAGCGACGCAACAATGGCCGAGTCGGCCGCCTCGCCAAGGATCGCTGCAGCAAGTTGCTCCGTGGATGCGCGGCTTAGTGGCTCGAGACGCAGGTGCAGCGAGGTGAACAGCGCACTGTTGGGTGGCCAGGAAACCTCGACGTCCGGGCGGGCGGTGGTGAGCAGCACGAACGGCAGGTTTGCGAGGTTCGTGAGCAACTGCTCGAGCAGGTTCAGCACCACGGTGTCGGCCCAGTGGATGTCGGCAATGGCGAGCAGCAATGGCCCCTTGCGACAGCGCGCCTGCAGGACGGTGATGAGCGCCCGGGTGAGTTCCTCGCGAGCACGAACCGCGTCGAGGCGGTCGAGGGCCGATGGCTGGCCCACGAGATGCAAGAACGCCTCCCCGATACGGATGATCTCGGGGTCGTCCTCGGCGCGACCCAACAGGTCCGCCGCCCGCTGGATGCCTGCACGACGGATGCCGTCGGATTCGGTGTCGTTTAGTTGCAGTGCGTCGCTGAGTGCTGTGGCAACCGGCCACCACACGTTGGCCTCGCCGTACGCGACACAGGCGCCGACGAGCACCGACAGTTGGTGCGTGTCCCTGGCGTTGCGGACGATTTCCTCGGCGAGCCTGCTCTTGCCCACGCCTCCCTCACCGTCGATTGCGACGAGCAGTGCCTTGCGACGGGCGACGGCGTACCCGACACCGGAGAGCAAAAGTTGCGCTTCCTCGGCGCGACCGATGAGCGGCGTTGACCGCTCCCTGCGGCGGCGACCGGGCCGCAGGCTTACCTCCTCGGCGAGCCATGCATCGATGGATTGCTCCCGACCCCGTGGCGTGAGCGTTGCGAACCACGAGTAGCGAATTGGCCGCTCGGTGAGCACCTTGGTGGGTTGGCCCACCAGCACGCCGCCGGGAGGCGCCTCGGACTGCAACCGGGACGCTGTGTTGACCACATCACCCATCGCCGTGTACGACCCACCCGCACGGAACGCGCCGACGAGCACCTCACCGGTATTGATGCCGACGCGCATCTGCAGGTCGGTTCCCGCCTCACGATTGTGGTCGCTGAGCGTCTGTTGCATCTTGAGCGCGGCGCGCACCGCCCGCTCGGCGTCATCGTCGTGAGTGATCGGCGCCCCGAAGAGCGCCACGATGCAGTCGCCCAGGATCTTGTCGACGTGGCCGCCGAACAGCACGACGTCCTCCACCATCCGCTGGAAGATGCCGTCCACCAAGCGTTTCACCTGTTCGGGATCTGCGTGCTCGGACAGTGTGGTGAACCCGACGATGTCGGCAAAGATCACTGTGACCACGCGCCGTTCCTCGGCGAGCGCGCCGCTGACCTCTGACCCGCAGTTGGGACAGAAACGGGCTCCCTCGGGCACAGGGCTCGAACAGGACGAACAGGTCAGCACGGGGAAGGCGCCTCGCTGCTCCACCGGCCAGCCGGGTACCCGCGATCCGGTTGCATGGACCCCGAGCGTACGCCGAATGGCCCCTCGGACGGGGATCGGAATTTCACCGGTCCGACGGGGGCAGTCGCCCGGTTCGGGGCGAGACTGGAGGCCATGTCCACCCCCACCACCACTGCCGCCGCTGGCGCCGTCGACGCCGTGAAGGTCTACGGCAAGGGCGGTACCGAGGTTCGGGCCCTCGACGGGGTCACCGTGTCGTTCGAGCGCGGCAAGTTCACGGCCATCATGGGCCCGTCCGGCTCGGGCAAGTCCACCCTCATGCACTGCCTTGCCGGCCTCGACCGACTCACCGCAGGAAAGGTGTTCATCGGCGATGTCGACGTGTCGAGCCTCAACGACAAGCACCTCACCACGCTCCGGCGAGATCAGGTGGGATTCGTGTTCCAGGCCTTCAACCTCGTGCCCACCCTCACAGCACTCGAGAACATCACCCTCCCTCTGTCGCTCGGCGGCCGCAAGCCCGACCAAGCGTGGCTCGATCAGGTGATCGACGCCGTGGGTCTTCGCCCTCGACTTACCCACAAGCCCACCGAGTTGTCGGGCGGACAGCAGCAGCGCGTGGCCGTTGCGCGGGCACTGGCCACGCGGCCCCAGATCATCTTCGCCGACGAGCCCACGGGCAACCTCGACTCCAAGTCCAGTGCAGAAGTGCTCTCGTTCATGCGCCACGCTGTCGACGCCTTCGGCCAGACCATCGTGATGGTCACCCACGATCCCGGTGCCGCAAGCTACGCAGACCGGGTGGTCTTCCTGGCCGACGGCCGCGTGGTGGACGAAATGGAGTCCCCCACCGCAGACCGCATCCTCGACCATCTCAAGCGCCTGGGCGGCTGACGTGCTCCGAATCGCCCTGAAGGGTGTGCTGGCGCGCAAGACGCGTCTGTTGCTCACGTCGCTCGCCGTCATGCTCGGCACCGCGTTCCTCACCGGGACCACGGTGTTCACCGACACCATCAAGAGCACGTTCAACAACCTGTTCTCCAGCGTGTTCGAGAACGTCGACGCGTACGTTCGCTCCAGTGACGTCATCGAGCAGGACTTCGGCGACGCCCAGCGCGGCAAGATCTCGGGCTCCTACCTCGAGCAGATTCGTCAGGTGCCCGGTGTTCTCGCGGCCGAGGCATCGGTGCAGCAGTTCGCCGTCATCATCGGCAAGGACGGCAAGCCCGTCGGCAAGCCAGGAAACGGTCCGCCGACGTTCGGTGCCACTGTCGGCACCGAAGCACTCGGCTTCTGGAACTTCGAGAACGGGCGTGCACCCAAGGACGGCACCGAGTTCGCTGTGGACGTGAACTCGTTCGAGCGGGGGAAGTTCGCAGTCGGCGACCGCGTCAAGGTCACCGCGGTGAGCGGAACCCGAGAGTTCACCCTTGTAGGTGCCGCGAACTTCGGAACGGTGTCCTCGCCGGGAGGTGCAACCTTTGCGCTGTTCGACGACATCACGGCAGCAGAGTTCCTCAACGGAAAGCCGGATTCCTACGACGCAATCATCGTGCGTGGCGACGGCAAGGTGTCCGAGACCGAATTGGTCGACCGGATCAAGGCTGCGATCGGCACGAATGGCGTCGAGACCATCACGGGCACAGCGATCGAGGAGGAGAACAAGAGCGACATCCAGAAGGGCTTGAGCTTCTTCTCGGTGTTCCTCACTGTCTTCGCGTTCATCGCCTTGTTCGTCGCCACCTTTGTCATCTACAACCTGTTCTCCATCACGGTCGCCCAGCGACGGCGTGAGAACGCCCTGTTGCGCGCAGTTGGGGCGAGCCGCCGTCAGGTGACGTTCGCACTGCTCGTCGAGGCAATCGTCATCGGCCTCGTTGGGTCGATCATCGGCCTGTTCTCCGGCGTCGGCCTCGCCGTCGGCCTGCGCAGCCTGCTGAAGGCCATCGGGGTCGACCTGCCCTCGACCGGTGTCAATCTCCGTGGCGGAACCATCATCACCACACTGCTCGTCGGCCTGTTGGTCACCATCGCATCGGCCCTGCTCCCCGCCATCCGTTCGAGCAAGGTGCCGCCCGTGGCGGCACTACGCGACGAGGCCATCGAGGCTGATGGATGGTCGCGCGCCCGCCTCATCTGGGGCCTGCTGCTCTTCGGCATCGGCATCGCCGGTGTCGTCGGCGCACTCACCGGAAAGAACCTCAACCTGCTCGGACCTGGTGCTCTGGGGCTGTTCACCGGACTGTTCGTGCTCGGACCGCTCGTGGCCCGTCCACTCGCCCGGCTTGCCGGCATTCCGCTGCGCAGGTTGCGCGGCGTAACGGGTCAGATGGGTGCGGAGAACGCCGCTCGCAGTCCGAAGCGTACGGCGCGCACCGCAGCCGCTCTCCTCGTCGGTGCCGCATTGGTTACCGCAGTCACGGTGATGGCGAGTTCCATCAAGGCCTCGGTGCGGGCCATCTTCGGCGACCAGTTCCGTGGTGACCTCACCGTCACTGCGTCGTCGTTCGGGTTCGGCGGACTCCCCGTGTCACTCGCGCCCACCCTCAACGAACTCCCGCAGATTCGCGTCGCCACCGGCATCGGTGTGACCACGGCCCTTCTCCCCGAAAGGAAGAAGGGCACCCCTATCACGGTTGTCGATCCGGAGACCGTGTCGCAGTTGTTCGACATCAAGGTGAGCGAGGGAACCCTCGACGACCTTGGCATCGACACCCTTGCGATCAGCCGCAATAAGGCCGACTCACTCGACCTTGCCCTCGGTTCAACGCTCACCTTCTCGTCGCTCGCCGGCGAGCAACGGACGATGCGCGTGGTAGCGATCTACGAGGAGGACAGCCTCGCCGGGAACTTCACGGTGTCCAAGGGCTTGTTCGCCGGGGCGGACGAGAACCTCTTCGACTTCGGCGTCTACATGTTCAAGGCCGACAACGTGTCGGAGGCCGAGGCCAAGGCCGCCGTTGACGCCGTGGTACGGGAGGCCGCGCCTGCGGGCAAGACAAAGACCCGCACCGAATACATCGACGACCAGGCCGCTCAGGTGGACCCCCTGCTCAACCTTATTTACGGCCTGCTTGCTCTCTCGGTGGTTATCGCTGCCATCGGCATCATCATCACGCTGCTGCTCTCGGTCTACGAGCGCCGCCGCGAACTGGGACTGTTGCGTGCCATCGGTATGACCCGCTCACAGGTGCGATCAAGCATCCGCTGGGAAGCACTCATCGTCACGCTCATCGGCGCGGTCGAGGGTGTCGCCATCGGCCTCGGTCTCGGGTTTGCCGTAGTCGCCGCGCTGAAGGATCGGGGCATCGAGAGCTTCTCGGTTCCGGTCGGCAAGATGCTGTCGATCTTCGTCATTGCCATCGTGCTCGGCGTCGTAGCGGCGATCATCCCTGCACGACGCGCCACCAAGGTGAACATTCTCGAGGCCATCTCCACCAGCTGAGGTTCCACTCGAAAAAGTGCAGCCGACTAGCCTCTCCACGTGACCAAACGAGAGCGCCGAGCAGACAAACAGCGCGGAGCAGGATTTCGCGTGGCCATGGGGCTGCTCGCTCTCCAGGTTGTCGCCGTGTTGGCTTCCTGGGGAATCCTTGCCGGACACCGCTTCCATCGCGTCGAAGTGCTGGTGCTCTTGTCGGCCGATGCCTTCCCGACCGCCCTCTTTCTCCTGATGGCGCTTTCGATCGCTGTTCGAGTAGCACGACGGCGAAACGTGGCGATCAATCGGTACGCGCGGATCTATCTCGTTGCGGCCACCGTGCAGGTCGTGCTGAACATCGTGCTGCTCGTATCGGGTGGTCGGCCCCGCCACGAATCACTGGTGTGGGGGCTCTGTGTGCTCGGCGGTGCGTATCTCCTCGTGGTTGCCGTGTTCTCGGGCTGGTACTGGCTGTACGACCACATCATCCCCGGTGGTGCGTTCGACTTCCCGGAGGCAGAGGTGTTGCCGAACTTCCGACCGAACCTCATCGACTACGTGTTCATCTCGTTCAACACGAACTCCACCTTCGGACCCACTGCGGAACTCATCAAGTCCCGTCACGTGAAGGTGCTGATGATGCTGCAGACCGCGTTGTCGCTTGCGATCCTGCTCGTGTTCGTTGCGCGGCTCACCGGGATCACGAGGTAGAGCGTCGTCGAGCACCGAACGAGGGGCTCTGCACGATCACCACGCCACCGATGGCAATGGCCCCACCAAGCAGGGTGAGCCATGAGAGCCGTTCGTGCAGGAATATTGCACCGAAGCCGACGCCAAGCACCGTGGCCAGGTATGACACTGCGCTCGCCTGGAGTCCGGTGCCGCGGCGCATCAGTTCACTGAAGAACACGAACGAGAGTGCCAGCCCCATGAGCGAGAGGTAGACGAACGCAACGGTGGAGGTCCACGGGAAGTGCACGTGCGAGAGATCGTTCGGTATCGACAGGATTCCGAGCAGCACGGTGGACGCGAACAGTTGCATCGCCACCACCATCGTTCGGTCCAGCCGCGCGAGCGGATACCGCTTGTACAGCAGGCTTCCGAGCGCGGTCGTGGCCGCTGCCCCCAATCCGTAGAGGATGCCGATCGGGCGCACGTTGCCCTCGATGGCGCGCCACGCAACGATCACCGTTCCGCACAGGCCGACGGCAAGGCCGGTGATGCTCCGTGCGGTGGCTCGCTCGCCGAGCATGAGTGGGGCGAGGATCGCCACCCAGATCGGCATGGTGTTGGTGAGGATCGACACCATGCCGGCCGGGATGTTCTTCGCCGCGAGGAACAGACAGGCGGTGGACAGTCCGGTCATCACCAGACCGATTGCAACAACGCCCTTCCACTCCTCGAGGGTTCGTGGCCAGTCGGCGCGCTTGCGCCGTGCGATGGTGAGCAACAGCACCGCCCCGATCAGTGCACGGGCGGCCGCAACGGTGAGCGGAGGCACGGCGCGGCCGGCGACACGCATGGCGACAGTGTTCATCCCCCAGAACGAGGCGACCGAACAGAACAGCACCCATACGGGCACGCGCTGCAGCATGCTTGGTCGCGCCTCGGCAGGGGCCGCGTGGTCGATGGACATCACGTCAAGTCTGTCAGCGCTGGACTCCGGACTGCGAGGCCAGCGTTCCCGTTCGCTAGACGTTCACGATGTCGAGCAACTGCTCGAGCCCGACGAAGTCTGCGGGATTGCGCGTGTACAGCCGAGCGCCATGGGCGTGCGCCGTGGCGGCGATGAAGAGGTCCATCACCCGCGACCTCGGCTGGCGCCCGGCGCTCACCACCTTCGCAGCAAGTTCCCCGTAACTCGCGGAGACAGCGGCGTCGATGGGGAGTGCCTCGAACGTTCGCTGGAGCACAGCAAGACGGCGGAGACGCTCTGCTCGAACATCCGGGTCCTTCGTCACGAGGACGCCGAAGTGAAGCTCG
The DNA here is from genome assembly GCA_947465505.1 of Acidimicrobiales bacterium. GTDB lineage: Bacteria > Actinomycetota > Acidimicrobiia > Acidimicrobiales > Ilumatobacteraceae > WLJO01. The sequence continues at coordinate 17,865 of CANIBN010000029.1, forward strand.
GCCAACGAGGCTGCGCTGATAGCGAGTTCTCCCGGGAGTTCAGATACGTCGGTCGCCAGCAGCACGCTGGTATCAAGAATCGCCTTCATCCGAACGCTCCCAAGGGTTCTGCACCGACTGATCGAGGAGGTCTCGGTCCCGGGACCAGTCCGTGTCCGCTCGGCCGACGAAGAGATCGGCGATGTCCTTCCACTGCTGCCAGCGCCGCGGGGAGGCGGGCACCAGACGGGCGGCAAGCCGACCGGACACGGTGATGTCGATCTCCTCGCCCTGCTCAACGCGCCGGACGAGTTCACTCGCCTCCTGGCGGAGTTCCCGGAGCCCGACGGTTGTCATATCGCAACTGTAGCACTAGTGCTATCGACTGCAGCCCACGGGTCGCACTTTGATCGAGGGGGCCCTCCCTAAACTGCATTTACTTAGCAGTCTCGCCGACGCCCCGGTTTGGGCTCGACACCCGGAGCACCTCAGTTGAACGCAATCCATCGTCGACGTCTCGCCCTCGCGCCCGTCATCGCGGTCTGCGCCGCCCTGACCCTCGCTGGCTGTGCGCGCGACTCCGACCAGGTCGTCGCGGTGGAGGCACCCAAGATCGAGGGAATTACCTACGTCGACGAAGGGGATGCGGGCGCCGGGCCCGGTGACCGGCGGGTGTTCGAGAGCAACGGAACCGATGACGACGGCAGGACGGTGCGAAGCGATTGGGAACTCACCACGATCTCCATCTCCGACACGATGGAGGTCCGCATGGCGCGTGCGTCGTTCGTGTTCCACGATGGCAGCCAACTGCTACTCGGCGGAAGTGCCGACTACCCCGTTGGTGGTGGAACGCTTGACCGCGACGTAGTGGTGGAGCGACCGGTCACCGGTGGGAGCGGCCGCTTTGCCGGCGCCCGGGGCTTCGTCCGCACAACACACCGGGCGAACGACACATGGCGCTGGGAGTTCCACCTCTCCTCGTAGCGTGCTGTGGGACGCCTCCGTTTCGTGAACCGAAACCGGCGCGCACCCCTCGTTCATCCTCCCCTCATGACCACCAACGCAAACCCGCAACTCGACATCGACGACCGCTTGGCGTTCTGCATCGACCAACTCTTCGACCACGGGTGGCAGCCGGCGGATCTTGTGCACCTCGCGCGCCAGCACACCACGCAGCGCCAGTCACGTCTGGTTGCGAGCGCCGTCGCTCATCACGCGCGCCGCACCGATGCACCGCACCGCGCTCCCCTTCCCTGGGTTCAACAGTTGATCGACATCGGTGCCTTCGACCA
>CANIBN010000030.1 GCA_947465505.1 Acidimicrobiales bacterium
CCGCTGGTATGGCTAGGGAAGCGCTCGTACGGCCTCTATCTCTGGCACTGGCCCATCTTTCAGCTCACCCGGCCCCTCGGTGACCAGTCGCTCCTTGACGCAAACCGCCCGGACCTCCGGCTTTCTTGGCTCCCTGCGCTCGCGCTTCGTCTCGTCATCACGGTCGTGCTGACCGAATTGTCGTATCGCTTCCTGGAGATGCCCATCCGGCGGGGCGCGCTCGGCAACTGGTGGAGGGCACGAGGTCGGCGGCGCGGCCGGCGCATGCTCACCACCACTGCGGTGTGTGTCCCGCTGCTCATACTGGTCGCTGTCTCGTCGACGATGTCGTTCGGCGCAGTGGACCAGCTTGCGCTCGACGCAGCATGTAACGAGCACCCAGAGTCATGCGGTGATGCGCCAGAGTCACTTGTGGACTCCACGGCGGACATCCCGGCCTCGCTGAACACCGACACAGAAGGAACCGGGGTTGCGGACACTGTGCTCGCGGATGGTACCGCGACGGCGGCAATCGACACCGTGGCCAACACGTCGGCGGCGGTCGGTGCAAGCACGTCGTCAACCGTTCGGCGACAGCGCAGTACGCAGCCCCCGCTCGCGATCGGGGATTCGGTAATGGTGGGTGCCAGTGGAGCGCTCCAGCGGGCCGGCGTGCGGGTCGACGCGCGTATCAGCCGTAGCTTCGCCGGCGCGCTCGCGCTGGTTCAGCGATACCGGCGCCAGGAACAGTTGGGCGACATCGTGATCATCGGCCTCGGCACTGCGGGCGGCATCTCTGCGGAACGGGTGACGAAGGTCATGGAGGTACTGAGGAGCGTCCCACACGTGGTCTTCATCACACCCGAAGCCGGCGGTCGCTCCTTCGAGCAGCGATCAAGGGAGATCCTGCTGCAGGCCGAGAAGGACTATCCGAACGTGAGCATCATCGACTGGCAGCAACTCGCGCAGCCGTACCTGAAGTACAACGACGCGGTCCCCGGCGTGGCGTTCAAGGACCTCTACTTCTATCGAGACCAGATCCACGTCGTCTCGAAGGGTCGACGCTTCTTCGCCGACCTCATCCTCAACGAGATCAAACGGCTCTCCGGACTCTAAGGCCAGCGGGCGGATCCGAGCGTTCCTGATCGGGACGTTCGTCGGCTTCTCCCGGAACGCATACTCTCGGGGAAGTGGATCGGGCCGACTGGGTGATGGGCGACGGCTTTGTGGCCGCACGTCGGCGACTGTTCTTCGTCCCGGTACCAAAGGTGGCGAGCCACACGCTCCTACGACTGCTCTACGAACTTGAGGGGGTTCCGGTTCCGGAACGACTGCCCGGTGTCCCCAATATCCACGCTCGCGGGCCGGGCTCGTTACCGGGCCTCCGCTCGCTGGCCGATGTCGACCGACTCGCTGTGCTGACGGGAGCGAACTATCTGCGATTCACCGTTGTCCGAAACCCGTACACGAGGCTGGTCGCGGCGTGGTTCGGCAAGATCTGGTTGCAGAGCGGTGATGCGCTGCCGACACAGCGCGAGGTTTCGCGGTGGGTCGGACGCGCCGAAGACGATCCCCCGACCTTCCGGGAGTTCGTGTCCTGGCTCTGCGAAACACAAAGTCCGCAGAACTGCGATATCCACTGGCGGCCGATGTTCCACCTGCTCGACCACGACCGTATCGACTTCGATGTGATCGGCCGCGTCGAGCGTCTCGTGCCAACGTTGTCGCCCGTGGCACGACACCTTGGCCTCGCTGATGACGATCTCGCCGCGCTCATCACCCGGTATTCCGGGAACCGGTCAATTCCCTTCGACCGTCGAGGCCTCTTCGACGCACCCGTGGCAGCACAGGTTGCCGAGTTCTATGCCTCTGACTTTGATCGGTATGGATACGCCCTCGGCTCCTGGCAGGACCTAGTGGCTGAGGAGCCCCCGTCTGCCGCCAAGTTGGAGGAAGCGGCGGTCCTCGCCATACGCAGACGCGCCGCAACCATCGTCAACCTGAATAGGTCGTTGAGCGAGGCGTGGCGGAGCGCTGCCAACCGATCGGGGTCACCGGACTAAGCGTCGGAGCCGACGAAGAACCGCCCGGTCACGTACAGCCGACGAATGTCCAGGACAGCAGCAGGCCACCTGAAGTGTCGTAGACGAAGATGCTGACCACCCGGGCCCATGACGGGACGCCGTAGTCCGTTGCGCTGTACCTCGTGTGGTACTCGCTCTGGGCACCGCCCTGCGTCGATGCGGCGTAGTTGAAGTTCACGCGCGACAGGGAACTCGGGGGGTTGGTGATCTTGGCGCGCCCGGTCGAGTACGAGCAGGACGGTACGGCATCGGTCAGCGTGCCAACTCGGTCGACGTTCCCACAGCCGACAAGCGCCAGAGCGGCGACGAGCGGAGCGACGAGCACAAACCGACCACGCATGAGTTTCTCCCTACAACCGTTTCCGAACCGGGGTGAATACCTGAACGCAGTTGAGTATAGGTACAGATCGCCTGCGCCGGTCGTCGTTGTGGTCGCCGCCGTCGTGGACGGCGGGTGGCCCATCTGCGGGAAATTGACCGAGATCTTCGCGTTCGACGAGGACCGACTTCCCTCTTCGCCGGAGTCGCGCTACGATTGACCGTGGGTGTTGGGACAAACGCGGAGCGTGATGTTATGCGGGCACGGGTGGGCACGAATCGGAACGGCAAGGCCGTCCGGACACTGACGATTGGCGCACTGGCGTTGGCGGGGACTCTCGCCGCTGTGCTGCCCACCGGTCAGACGGCATCCGCGGCGCCAAGTCGGCCTGCTGCCAAGGCGCTCACCGATGCGGACCTTGCACCGCACCGGCCCGGGGTCATCCTCGTGCGCTACGCGACTGACGCCACCGAGACCGACCGGGCCAGTGCCCGGACCACCGCGAAAGCGGCCAAGTCCAGGAAATTGTCCCCCCGGGCTCAGGACACCGAGGTGCTCACCCTCGCCGCTGGCGAGTCCGTCGCCACGGCGGTCACCCGCCTGAAGGGCAAGGCGAAGATTCGCTACGCCGAACCGGACTACCTGCTCACCACGTCGAGCACCTCCGACGACCCGTACTACACGAACGGAAGCCTCTGGGGTATGTACGGCGACACCACCTCGCCGGCAAACCAGTACGGCTCCGGCGCCGCTGAGGCATGGAACCAGGGTTACACCGGGTCGAGCAGCGTTGCTGTTGGTGTGATCGATGAGGGCATCCAGTTCTCCCACCCCGACCTCGCAGCCAACATCTGGACGAACCCCGACGAGATCGCCGACAACGGCATCGACGACGACGCCAACGGATACATCGACGACATCCACGGCTGGGACTTCCTCAACAACAACAACACGGTGTACGACGGCAACTCCACCGAGGGTTCCGACACGCACGGCACGCACGTTTCAGGAACCATCGGTGGTATCGGTGGCAACGGTGCTGGCGTGGCCGGCGTGAACTGGGCCGTCACCATCGTGTCCGCCAAGTTCCTCGGGCCGAGCGGCGGCTACACCTCCGACGCCGCACGTGGTCTCGATTACCTCACCGCGCTCAAGGTGAACAAGGGCCTCAACATCGTCACCACGAGCAACTCGTGGGGTGGCGGCGGATCTTCGTCAACGATGCTCGACGCCATCAACCGCGCAGGCAACCAGGGAATCCTGTTCGTTGCTGCTGCCGGTAACTCCACCACCAACAACGATGCAGCCGGCTCCTACCCCTCGAACTACGAGTGCACCAATGGCGGTACACGGGGCTGGGACTGCGTCATCGCTGTCGCCTCCATCACCTCATCCGGTGTGCTGTCGTCGTTCTCGAGCTACGGCGCAACCACGGTCGACATCGCAGCGCCTGGTTCGGGCGTGTCGTCCACCTACCCCGTTGACTCGTACGCGTCGCTGAGCGGTACGTCCATGGCGACACCTCACGTGTCGGGTGCCATTGCGCTCTGTGCATCCATCAACCCCTCGCTCACCGCCAGACAACTCAAGCGTGCAGTGGTGAACAGCGTGAAGCCCACCTCGGGGCTCGTCGGCAAGGTAGTGAACAGCGGTCGCCTCGATGTTGGCGCAATGGTTGCCGCGTGCAAGGCGCCTACTGCCGGCGTGACTGGCACTCCCACGTCGCTCAGCGCAACGGCATCCGGTGCCAACCGCATGAACCTGTCGTGGACCGACGGAGCCACCGACGAGCAGTTCTACGAGATCGAGCAGGCGCCCGCCACCAACAGTGTCTGTGGCACCTTCGCCCTCATCGCAACCGTGGGCGCAGACAACACGTCGTTCACGGCGGGCGGACTCACGGGAGCCACGAGTTACTGCTTCCGAGTGCGTGCCATCAACGACTTCAGTGGCGGCACCTCGGCCACCAGTTCTTCGGCCCTCGGTACCACTGCGAGCCCGCCGGCCCCGTATGTCTGTGCAGCAACCACGTTCTCGTGGATCGACACGACCGCAGGCACGCCGTCGACGGTTGTCCTCTCCGACGACTCCTCGGCCTCGGTCACCATCCCCTTCTCGTTCCCGTACTTCGACAGCACGTACACCACTGCGCAGGTCGCATCGAACGGATTCCTCCGCCTCGGTACTGGCGCCGCAACGTCCTATGTGAACGTTGGCATCCCCACATCGGGCGACCCGGACAACATGATCGCCCTGTGGTGGGACGACCTGAACCCCGGTGCCGGCGGCACGGTGTGGACGATGACGCTGGGCTCGAGCCCGGCTCGCCAGTTCGTCATCACCTGGGGCAACGTTCCGATGTTCGGCGTCACGGGATCGGAGATCTCCGCGCAGATCGTGCTCGACGAAGCCACCGGCGCCGTCACCCTGCAGTACCTCGACACCGTCACGGGCGCGGTCGCTTCGAACGGTGGCGCCTCGGCAACCATCGGACTCGAGAATGCCGACGGCAGTTTCGGCACGCAGATCGGCCTCAACCAGTCCGTAGTTAGCGACTCGTCCGCTCGCCGCTGCACGAACCAGACGGTCAATTCGCCAAATGTCACCACCTCATCGCTGACAGTCGGCACGACCGGCACGACCTACAGCCAGAACGTGGCTGCGACAGGTGGCACCACCCCGTACGCATGGAGCATCTCGAGCGGCGCACTGCCTGCAGGCCTCTCACTCAACGCCTCCACCGGTGAGATCAGCGGACTGCCCACAACCGCTGGTACGAGCAACTTCACGGTGAAAGTCACCGACAATGCTGCGCTCATCGGAACACGAGCGCTCTCGATCGTCATCGGCACGCCGGTGTCGGTGAGTACCAGCACGCTTGCCGGGGCCACGGTTGGTACGTCCTACACCGCAACCATCGCAGCGACGGGCGGCACCGGCTCCTACACCTGGGCCCTGACCGGTGGCGCTCTGCCGGCCGGGCTGAGCCTCGCAACAGGCACGGGCCGGGTAACCGGCACGCCCACCACCGCTGGTACGGCGAACTTCACCGTCACCGCAACCGACGGTGCCGGGCGCACGAACGCCAAGGCATTGGCGATCACGGTTGCAGGAGCGATTCCGGCCTCGTTCAACAAGTCGGCTCCCACGAACAACTCGTCGAACCGGCCACGCAACGGACTCGTGTTGTCCTGGGCCGCCAGTACGGGCGCCGCGTCGTACGAATACTGCTTCGACACGAACCGGAACTCGGTCTGCAACGGATCGTGGATCTCGGTTGGCACTGCTCGCACCGTCACGCTCAATGCCCTCGCCAGCAAGACGTCCTACGAGTGGCAGGTGCGGGCCGTCAACGGTTCGGGTACCCGGCTGGCGAACAACGGCACCTGGTGGAAGTTCACCACGGTCACGTGAGCATCTCGACCGGATTCGCACTTCACACACAACCCCTGACCTGCTGCGTCGGGGGAATCCTCGCCCAGCGGGAATCCCCCGACGCCTTGAGGCGTTGACCGTCGCGTGTTCTTAGCGCTCAAGGAGATGAAGCGGAGCAAGGTCCGCTTCCTGCTGCTCATGGTGGCGGTCGCACTGCTTGTTTTCCTGATCCTCTTCCAGCAGGGCATCTCGTCGGCGCTGATTCGAGACTTCACGGGTGCAATCGAGAATCAGACCGCCCCCGTTCTTGTGTACAGCGTGGACGGCCAGCGCGTGCTGCAGGCGAGCGTGATGACACCCGAACTCGAGGCCGAGGTGGCCTCGGTGCCAGGAATTGCGGCCTCGGGTCGCCTCGGCGTCGGCACGTTTACCGTGACCGCAGATGGCGAGCGGGTGGACGCGACGATCATCGGCTACGAACAGCCCGAACTCGGTGCGCCATCACGCCTGGTCGCCGGACGTCTCCCCAGTGCCCGCTACGAAGTAGTGGCCACCGAGGAAGACCGCTCCAAGGGATTCGACATCGGCGACACCGTGACGGTGGAGCCAGGCGGTCGTGCGCTCACGGTCGTTGGTCTCGCCCGACAGTCGCAGTTGAACGTGGTGCCGACGCTGTTCACGGCGTACAACACGTACGTGGATGCCGTTGCGGCGCGCAACCCCGATGCCCGCACACCGCTGCCCAACGTCCTCGCCTTGACCCCCGAGGCCGGCCTCACCCCTGAGGTGCTTGCCGAGCGCATCAACGCGGTCGACCTCAACCTCGATGCCCTCACGCGTCAGCAAGCCGCAGACAAGACGCCCGGCGTCAGTCAGGTGAAGCAGTCCTTCGCCGTGATCTTCCTGCTCTACGGACTCGTCGTCCCGTTGGTCACCGGCCTGTTCTTCCTCATCGTCACCTTCCAGAAGGCCAACTCGCTCACCCTGCTTCGAGCGATCGGCGCACCGAGCAGCCGTCTGGTGAGGTCGTTGCTCGTGCAGGTGGCAATCGTGCTCGTCGGTGGGCTTGGTATCGGCATCCTCTGCGACGTCGCTATCTCTCAGGGGCAGGTGGGCTCACTCACGCTCGAGTTCAATCCCGGCGCCGTGGTGTTCTGGGCCGTGCTGCTCTTCGTCCTCGGCATCATCAGTTCGCTGGTTGCAGCGCGACGTGTTCTGGCCATCGATCCGATTGCTGCAACTACCGGAGCAGGAGTCGGACGATGAAGATTGCCCTGCGGGAGCTCGTCCGTCGACCCAGTCGGTTTATTGCTGCAACCGGCATCCTCACGCTCATCTCGCTGTTGCTGATGTTCCTCGGCGGTCTTGCCGACGGCCTCATCGCGCAATCCACCAACGCCATCGAGGCACAGCGCGGTGACCTGCTCGTGTTCTCCACCGCATCCCGCAACTCCTTCGTGCGCAGCCGGATCGACAGTTCGTTGCGGGAGGCCATCACGTCGGTTCCCGGCGTTACCGAGGTCGGTGGACTCGGCGTTGCACAATTGGGTGCCCGCGTGCCGGGTAACGGCCCGCGCGATCTTGCCGATGTTGCACTCTTCGGATACGAGATCGCGCCGCGCGGTGTTCCTTCCAGCCCTCCGGACGGGCAGGCATACGCCGACAGCTCGTTAAAGGCTGACGGCGTGCGCAAGGGTCAGACCATCCTCCTCGGTCCGGCACGCACCCCGGTCGAGATCATCGGCTTCGTGAGCGAGACCAACTACTCCGGCCAGGGATCGCTCTGGGCCTCGCTCACCACGTGGCGCACTGCACTTCGGGCCAACCGCCCCCAGGAGCAGCTTGGCGATGACGTGGTGCAAGCGCTCGTGGTGAACGTGGATGGTGCGGCGCACGCTGCCGCACAGTTGATCGACACCACTACCGGTGCGACGAGTTCGCTCACTGTCCGCGAGGCAATCGACGAGGTGGGCGGGGTTCGTGCTCAACGAAACACGTTCAACTCGATCATCGGCGTGACGGGCTTCATTGCGCTCGTGGTGATTGCCCTGTTCTTCACCCTGCTCACCGTGGAGCGCACCGCGCTGTACGGGGTGCTCAAGGCGATTGGCGCCCGTTCGCGAACGCTGTTCGCTGGACTTGCTCTCCAGGCAGTCGTGGTGACCATCATCGCCTCGATCATTGCGGGCGGCCTTGGGCTCATACTTGATGCGGTAATCCCGGCCGGCTCGGTCCCCTACCAACTCTCTGCGTCTCGAATCGTTACGAGCGTTGTCTTGCTGCTGTTCGCAGCAATCGTCGGCAGTTCCTTCTCTCTGCGACGCGTCCTGAAGATCGACCCCGCCTCTGCAATCGGGAGCACCTCATGAGTACCACCAACGTTGCTGTTGACCTCGCCCTCCGCATGGAGGCTGTTCGCAAGGTGTACCGAGTCGGAGATTCGGAGATCGTTGCGCTCGATCATGCCGATCTCACGGTTGCGCCCGGCGAGATCGTTGCGCTTGTGGGACCCTCTGGTTCCGGCAAGACCACCCTCTGTTCCATCGCCGGCGGCATCCTCTCCGCCACCTCGGGACGCGTCGTCGTCGGCGGCACAGACATCAGCGATTTCTCCTCCAAAGAACTCACCGCGTTCCGTCAGTCCACGGTGGGATTTGTGTTCCAGTCGGTCAACCTGGTGCCGTTCCTGACGGCACGGGAGAACCTCCTCGTAGTGGACGAACTCGGACGCCGCACCGGCAGCGCAGCGCGCAAGCGTGCCGATGCAATCCTTGGCGAGCTCGGCATCGCTGATCGGGCGAACAACCTCCCGTCGCAGCTCTCAGGCGGACAGCGTCAGCGGGTGGCAATCGGACGGGCGCTCATGAACGAGCCCCGCCTGGTCCTGTTCGACGAACCAACTTCCGCACTCGACACCAAGCTGGGCGAGCAGGTGATGACCGTGATTCGCAACGAGATGAAGAACCGTGGGATCGCCGCGATCGTGGTGACCCACGACGAGCGCAACACCCGCTACTGCGACCGCACGGTGCACATCGTGGACGGCCGTCTTGAGGGCACGTCGAGTCACTAGTTGGCAGGTGTCACCCGGGGTGCCACCACCAACGGGCTCTGAGGTGCTTGGATTTCCGTCGTGAACAACCAGCCGAGCAGCCGCAACACACGCCTCCGGTATGGGCTTGCGGCCGTCGCGGCGGCAGGCCTGCTCGCTTCGTGCGGTGCCTCATCCTCCGTCCGTTCTGGTGGCGCCGTGGCGATCGGTGGAACCACAACCGAGGTGCCGACGGACACCGAGGCACCGCTCACCACCGACTCCGTGCCGGTCGATACCACCGCCCCTGTGGTGACCGAGGCACCCGTGACTACGGAGGCACCCACCACCACCGTGGCACTCGAGTGTCTCGACGCAACAAACCTCCCCGCTCTCGTGGCCACCGAATCTGGTGGTTACGACGGTGTGCAGTCGCAGGAAGGACTCGGCGCCACCGACGAGCGCAAATTCGCGCTATTCACCGCAGGCGGCGCCGTTGCGGTTCAGGCAGGTAGTGGCTCCACGCGCTCCATCGAGTACCGCATCGGGCCGAAGGGTGGCGGCGGGCCGAAGGGCACCATCAAGAACGCTGTGCTCTTCGATCTCGTCCTCACCAAGCAAGGACCGGCGATTCTCTACGGCAAGATCGACACAGCGGCCGATCCCGTGGTGGCCAGTTCGGTGTTGCTGTTCGACATTGGATCGGGTGACAGCACTTCCATCGCCGAGGTGAAGGCCGACTCGTTCAATGCGCTGCACGGCTCAGCAGGAAACGGTGCCGTAGTCGCTTCCGCAATTGATGCAAACGGTCAGGTCATCTCCACCTGGGCCAGCGACGGCAAGGGAGCCATCGAGCGGTACTCGCCTCCTGTTGCGCTGGATGGCTCGGCCCAGTTCTTCGGTTGGGCGGTACTCAGCGCTGATGGCAAGAAACTCGCCTGGCTCGAGGGACCCGACCCTTCCAAGAAGGGCAACAAGCGCAAGGGCAGTTGGAAACTGGTCATTGCAACGGCCGACGAGGGCACTGAGTCGCTGAGGCTCACGCTCGGGCCGGCGTCAGACAACTTCGTGTGGCTCGACTGGGACGGCTCGTGGGCGGTGCTCAGCCGCGGCTTCGGCAAGCCTGCGGTTGCCATTCACACCACTGAGGACACCGCAGAGCCCCAGAACATCTGCAACCTCGACCGCTCTGCGCTGCTCACCGGCGTGGTGACGCTGGTGCGCCACACCACAATCTCAACGGATTCCGGAATCGCATGAGATGTCGGCCACGAGGTCGGCCTGGCCGGCTCCCTCGACGATGACGGGCTCACACCGAGGCAGTTGTGCTCCGGTGTCCACACGCAACTCGTAGCGACCGGTGGGCAGCGAAAGCGAGTAGTTGCCGCTCGCATCGGTGGCTGCCGTCTTCACCACCAGACCATCGCGCCATGCCTCGACGGTGCCCCGCACCGGGACATCGGCGCACGGTTGATCCGGTCGCTCCACAGGGCACGTTGGGCCCGCATGCACATTGCCGACCACGAGGAACGTGACCGGTTGAGTCGTCGGATCTGCGATGGTGTCGGCCGGAACCGACCTGCCGCCGCAGGCTGCAAGTACACCGAACGCAAGGCCGAGTGCCAGAGCGCCGCCGGTGTGCCTCACGTCATTCCGCTGCTGGCTTCGCGGCGTGCCGAGTGGACTTACGGCTCATCGTCTCGGGGACGTACGTGCTGCCGGCAATGAACACGTTGCGGTGCACCTCGTCCACGGTGGTGAGGTCATTCGCGATGAGGTGCGCTGCTTCCACCCGCATGGGTCGCATTCCCTGCGACACTGCTGCCTCACGCACCTCGTGTGGCGTTGCACGGGCAACCACGAGTTGACCGATCTCCTCCGTGACCTCCATCACCTCGTAGACGGCGATACGTCCGCGGAATCCCGTGCCTGCGCAGTACTCACAACCGGTTCCCCGCACGAACTCGGACTTCTCCGGACCGCCGAGTGCCGCGTAGTCGTTCAACTCGGCATCGCTCGGCGTATAGGTGGTGGCACACGAGGTGCACACCCTGCGGACGAGTCGCTGGCCCACAACGCCCACGAGCGAAGTAGCGACGAGGAACGGCTCGATCCCCATGTCGACAAAGCGATAGAGCGCCGAGGTGGCGTCGGTGGCGTGAATGGACGACATGACGAGGTGGCCGGTGAGCGAGGCCTGCACCGCGATGCGGGCGGTCTCGTGGTCTCGAATTTCGCCGACGAGAATGACGTCGGGGTCCTGACGCAGGATGGTCTTCAGGCCTGATGCAAAGGTGATGTCTGCCTGCAGGTTGATCTGCATCTGGTTCGCGGCCGGGAACACGTACTCAACGGGGTCCTCGATGGTCATGACGTTGAGCTCGTCGCGGTTGATCTCGGCGAGCGTGGCGTAGAGCGTGGTGGTCTTTCCGGCACCCGTGGGACCGCTGCACACGATCATGCCGTAGGGGCGGTGGATGACCGAGAGGTAGCGGTGGTGTGTTTCGGTGGGCATGCCGAGCTCTCCGAGCGCCTTGAGCGACCTGCTCTTGTCGAGCAGACGCAGCACAGCGGTCTCGCCCCAGATGGTGGCGCCGGTGGCGACGCGGACGTCGATGCCGTGACCGTCGATGGTGAGCTGGAACTGACCGTCCTGCGGGCGACGGCGCTCGACGATGTCCATGTCGGCCATCACCTTGAGTCGGCTCACGAGCTCGGGTCCCACCGTCAGCGGAAGGCTGAGCACCTCGCGCAATGCTCCGTCAACCCGGTAGCGCACACGGAGGCGACCGTCGGTTGGCTCAATGTGGATGTCGGACGAGCGGTCTCTGTGAGCCTGGGTGACGATGCGGTTCACCAACTGGATGATGGGAGCGTCGGCGACCGTCGCCGTGGTGGCGGTGGCCTGCGGCGTGGCCTCGGCCCAGAACTGGCGTACCTGATCGTCGTCGGCGGACACGATGCGGTAGTGCGTGTTGAGACTCTGTTCGAGGTCGTGCTGCTCGGCGCGGTGCACTTCGACCGTTGCAGCCGGTAGCCGTTCGAGGAGTGCCCGAACCTCGTCGTTCTGTGGATCGACGGCGACCACCACGACGATGTCGTTGGCGATCGACAGGGGCAGCACCCGATGTGCCCGGGCGAGTTCGGCGCTCACGAGTGCAAGCGCCTCGGCCGTCGGTCGCCGTCGGCTGAGGTCGAGCACCTCGGTGCGCTCGACCACTGCGGCCGGATCTGAAGTGACGGGCATGGCGGGCACCGGGGTGCCGGCGGGAGGCGTGGGGTCGAACGTTCGGCTACGACGAATTACCACCGAAACCACGCCTCATGAACGGTCCGCATGTTCCTATGTTCGCGCGGGGCGTGGTGGTCGGCACCATCACCGGTGACCGCCACAAAGTGCACGGTCAGGAACTTCGCGCGGTGTTGCGGTACCGGGTTACATCGGCTACAAGTAAAGGTTGTGGAAATCCACCCGCCCGAGGCAAACCCTGACGACGCTCCGAAGCGCCGCGGAAGAAACCTCGGCCGACGCGGCAAATTGACCGCGGAGAGTGTTGATTCCTCAAACTCGTTGAGCCGCCCCGGAGCGTCTGCCACGAGCGGTGACGCTCCCCAGAAGTGGTACCAGCGCCAGTATCACGTGGGACGCAGCGTCCCCATGGACGTGCTGCTCAGTTTCACCCAGCAGCTCTCGTCGTTCGTCGAGGCCGGTATCCCCATGGTGGAGTCGCTCGACATTGCTCTTGGCGAAACCGACGACGCCACGATGAAGGCGACGATCATCGACATTCGATCCTCGGTGGAGCGGGGCACCAGCTTTGCCGATGCAGTGGCGAAACACACCCGGGTTTTCCCCGCCTTCTATCGGGCCATGCTCCGCTCGGCCGACTTCACCGGCAACCTCAACGAGGTGCTCAACCAGGCTGGCGTGTACCTCGAGCGAGACATCGCCGCCCGCAAGCAGATCAAGTCGGCGCTCACCTACCCCATCGTGGTGGTGTGTGTGGCCATCATCGCTGTGGTGCTCATGGCAGCATTCGTGCTTCCAAAGTTCGCCGATCTCTACAAGAGCGTGAACGCAAAACTGCCGCTCCCCACCCGAATGCTCCTCGGCGTCACCGACTTCTTCAACAACTATTGGTGGGCCATCTTCCTCGCCCTTGCTGGCCTCGGTGTCCTCGCCATGGCCACGCTGGGCGGGAACGCCAACAAGCGCCGGCGCGACGGATTGTTCTGGAATGCTCCAGGCCTCGGATCCCTGGTGCGTTCGGTATCCGTGGAGCGCTTCTGTCGAGTGCTTGCGGCCCTCACCCGGGCGGGCGTGCCGCTCACGGAAAGTCTCGAGGTTGCTGCGGAGAGCACCAACAGCAGCGTGTTCGCCGGTCGGATGGAGAGCGTTCGCGAGGACATCGTCCGGGGATCGGGCCTGTCGGACTCCATGCGCAAGACCGAACTGTTCCCGAACACGGCGCAGCAAATGATCGACGTGGGCGAGCGCACCGGTGGCCTGAGCAACCAGCTCGGCCGCGCCGCTGTCTACTACGAGCGGGAGGTCTCCCAGCGCATCAAGCGGCTTACCGACCTCTTCGAACCGCTCGTTATCATGTTTATTGGTCTCGTCGTCGGCTTTGTGGCCATCGCTCAGGTGGCGGCCATGTACAGCGTCTTCAGCCAGATCAAGTGACGATCTGATCCCCTTCGTCTCCGTCAACCAATCTTCTCTCACAAGCAACCAAGGTGAACCATCAAATGAGCAACAACCAGCACGCAACGCAGGGCCGCCGCGATGAGGGGTTCACCCTGGTCGAAATCCTGATCGCCATCGTCGTGGTCGGCATCCTCGCCGCCGTCGCCATCGTGGGCATCAACAGCCTCACCGACACGGGCAACAAGAGCGCCTGCACGACCTCGGCAGATGCTGCCAAGGCGGCTGCCGCTGCGTACTACGCCAACCAGGGCGGCAACTACCCGACCAGCTTTGCCCAGTTCACCAGCGAGGCAAACGCAACACCGAAGGAATTCGTGCTCCCCAGCGGTGCGTCGATCGCCGGCGCCACGTCGGTGAGCGGCAACAACGGCAAGTGGACCCTGACGATGACCGCCGGGGTTAACGGCAACGCTCCGACGTTCGCCTGCAGCTGATCGCCAAGCACGACAGCCAGCATTCGGGCACGGCGTGACGTCGGGCCTGGGAGGAAGTACCGGGATGACCAGGATGCGCGACCGGGGTGAGAGCCTCATCGAGGTAGTAATCACCATCGTGATCATCTCGGTCGCTGTGGCAGCCCTTGTCGCCAGCTTGGCGAGCGCCTCGCGTAGCTCGCTCAGTCACCGACGCGCTCAAGACACCGACGTCGTGGTGCGTGACTACGCCGAGGCAGTGAAACTCTCGACGTCGGCCTGCGTGGCCGGTGCCCCGTACTCGCTGTCGTACACACCGCCATCGGGCTACACCCTGACGGGCTCCGCTGACGACGGACTGTTCGACGGGCAGTCCGGCACGTGCCCTGCCGTAGCGACCGTGCAGATCGTCACGCTCTCCGTGGAAGCGAACGGCAACGCACCCGCATCGATCCAACTGGCGGTGCGCACGCCATGATCTCGCGCCAGCCCCACACCGCTGCCCGGGACTCCGGTGCCGTGATGCTCCTTGCGATCGGCTTCGTGCTGCTCGTGTCTGCAATCGCAGCAGCACTGGCGGCACTCATCATCTCGAGCACCGCCACGGGAAACACACTGCAGCAGGTTCGCAATCGGCAGTACGCCGCCGACGCCGCCATCCAGAGCGCCATCACGAAGGTGCGCAGCCAGAACCGGGCCACTGATCCGGTGTGCGGCGACGTGAGCACGCTCAACGGCATTGCGGTGCGCGTCGATTGTGCCTACGCAGTCACGGTGGTCGGCAACGTGGAGAACCAGGTGCTCTCGCAGCGCAACGTGATCTTTCTCGCCTGCGCGGATACTGGGTCGGCCTGCGACAAGGACATCACCATCATCCGTGCGCAGGTGAACTTCGAGCAGAAGTACTCGGGCGAGGTCACCAAGACCTACATCCAGTCATGGAGCGTGAACCGGTGAGGATCTCCCTTCAACAGCGTTTGAGGATGATGCGCGAGCGCGAGCAGGACCGCGGCCTGACGCTCATCGAGATCCTGATCTCTATGACCATCTCGCTGGTGCTCGGCGCCGTGCTCGTCGCTGCCCTCATCACATCGCTCAACGTTGCCGGCGCCACGAGCGACACGTTGAAGACTGCCGTCGATGTCCGCCTCATCTCGTCGTACCTCGCCCGAGACGCGCAGGGCGCCGCCGGCACCGACCCGCGCACGGTCACCAACGAATCGCGTGCCCTCGTTTCCGTCCTTGCCAATGACTGGGGCGATTGCGCTCAGGACGGCTCGCTGGTTGCACGGTTCGCTTGGGTCGATCACGTCACAGTCTCTGTCCAACGCACCATCACCGTCACATGGGCGCTCGACGGGACAACGCTCACGCGTAACTACTGCGTGGACGGTGTTGCAAAGCCTCCGCTCGTCCTTGGGCGCACGATCGTGTCTGCGACGGCCGTCTGTCTTCCGACTGCAGACTGCTCTGGCGCGCCGAGTTCGATCGAGATGACGGTCACCGGACGCAGCCAGAAGTCCGACTACACCACCAAGCTCTCGGCATCGCTTCGCCCGCGGGGCCAGGACTTTCCCACCGAGGCATCCGCCTCGACCGTTTCGTTGCTCGCTCTCGGGGACTCGGGCACCGCTGCTCCGTGCACGAACGTCGCTCTGTCTACTGCGAAGGCCGTCGTGCTCGGCGACGCGGTCATTGCCAACGAGTGCGGCGCTACCGCGCTGACCCCCGACCCGGCGGACATCACACACCCCAACGACGGCGTCACCAGTCTCACTGGCAACCTGCTCGACCCGCTCTCGTCGCTTCCGACGCCCTCGGACACGTGTGGGTCGGGAAGCAATCCGACACCAGGAACGCCGGGCACGTACCCGAGCAAGCTCACCATCGCTGCGGTTGACGGCCCGATCACCTTTGCGACGGGCAACTACATCTTCTGCAACGGCCTCGAGATCGCCAGCGGAGCCAGCGTGACATCGAGTGGCGGAGTGTTGCTGTACGTAAAGGACGGGACACTGAGCATCCACCCGGATTCGTCCGTTGAGCTCACTGCGGCGAGCAGCGGCGACCAACGCAATGTCCTCATCTGGGTGGCGACCAAGCAGACCGTGAGTATTGGCACGGGAGATCACATCACGCGCCTCGGTGGGACGATCTACGCACCGAAATCCTCCGTGGTGTTCAACGGTTCGTCCAACGCTGCCGCAATCAACGTCGGTGCGCTTGTCGCCGCGACAGTGTCGGTGAGCACTTCGGGCTCAGCACCGGTTCGCCAACTGGCGCCCGTGAGCACCGTGCCCATCATCCGGTTTGGCCCGATCCCCACGATGTCGATCTCGCCAAGCGAACTGGCGAGCGCAGTGATCGGTCAGCCGTACAGCGCACCGCTTTCGGTGATCGGCGACGGCGCTGCCCAACTGGTGAACCCGCGCTGGAGCGCTACGGGCCTCTCCCCATTCTCCATCAACTCAGTGACCGGCGAGATCACCGGCACCCCTGAGTGTGCGCTGTCGCTCACCCCGCGCGTGCGGGTCGTCGACGACACGGGTCTCGCCGTGTCTGCCGACTACTCACTGCTCGTGCTGTCGGATCTCTCCCTGGCGAGTCCCGGCAGCTACGTCAGCGGATCCAAGACGCTCACGGCAACGCTTACCGATACCTGCGGTGGCGCCGGAACCTCCGTCTCGATCCAGTACTGGGAGGAGGGCGGCGACACCGACGTGAACGGCGACCCACTCTGGAACACCATGTGTACGACAATTGTTTCGCCCTTCAGCTGTTCGTGGGTCACCACGGACACCACCAAGTACACCAACGGCGCGTCCTACTCGCTGCGGGCGACCGCCACGCTCTCGAATGGCACCGAAGCAACGTCGGATGTCATCGAGGGTGTCACGATCGACAACGGTTCCCCTGCGATCGCCCTGAACAGTCCGGGAGCGCTTCCGCTGAAGGGAACGGTGACGCTGACGGCAGACGCCTATGACGGCGAGACCGGCATCTCGCTCGTCAAGTTCGAGGTGAGCCCCGCCGGCCTCAATGCATGGATGGAGATCTGCCAGCCCACTGCCCCCTACGACCCTGCAAACCAATCGCTCTACGCCTGCGATTGGGACACCACTGCATTTGTGCCGTCGAATCTCGGAACGGTGAAATACGACGTACGTGCGAGCACTCGTGACCTTGCTGGCAACTGGGCGAGCGACAGCATCACGAATCAGAGCATCAACAACAATGGCGCATCGATCTCGGTCCAGAACCCTGGTGCGTATGTCAAGGGAACCGTGACGATCGGCACCAACCCGTACGTGCCGAGTCCGGCGACGGTGACGAGCGTGAAGATCCAGTACAAGTTTGGCTCCGGTGCGTGGACCGACATCTGCACGGACACCACTGTTCCGTTCTCCTGCTCCTGGAACACCACTGGGCTCACCGATGGTGAATACAGCCTGCAGGCAACCATGGTGGACAGCCGGAACGCCACAACGACAGTGTCGGACATCGTCACCACCAACGTGGACAACTCGCCGCTCTATGGCGCGAATGTGCAAGCGACCAACGGGCACTATAAGTACGACACCCGCAAGAAGACCACCACCATCACTGCGGGCAAGATCGACGGCGTCGACACGCTGACGCTCACCTACTCCAAGGCTGTCTCGCCGAACTCGATCATCTCGGGCTGGAACGGCAGCCTTCGCAGCATCTTCATCCGCATTCTCGACGGTCAGTTCGTTGCCATGGCTACCAGCACGGCGACGAAGACGAAGGACGTCATGGACTTCTGCACGTCCTGGGACTCGTCGGCCAAGAAGGGCATGCAGTGCAGTGGGGTGGGCACGAACACCAACCCGAACCTCGGCAAGGGCACCGGCCTCGGCTACGTAGCGCTGAACTCCGACTTTGTCGATGGGTGGAACTCATCCGCAAGCAAGCGCGTGGCGGCAGTGCTGTACGGACAGATCTCCATGAGCGGAGCGGTGGTCACCATCAAAATCGGCTCGCCCTGCCCCACTCTGGCAGCCGGAACGGCGTATTGCATCGCTACCAATGCCAAGGCCACTGGTAGCCCGAAGGACTCCAAGTCGCCGAAGCCATCAGCGACGATGGTGTGGATGCCCTCCTCTGCAGCAATCGACAGCCAAGCGGGCGCAACGTGCTCCACGCGCCCGGGCCCGGAGACGGGCTCGATCGACCGGGACTTCTAGCGCGCCAAACCTGCCGAGGTGCCATTATCTCTTGCCATGAAGCTCGGGATGATGTTGGGGTACTGGGGAGCCGGCAAGCCACAGGGCGTGGTGCCGCTCGTGCAGGCAGCGGAGGAGTACGGCTACGACAGCGTGTGGGTGGCCGAGTCGTGGGGCAGTGATTGCTTCACCTACGCCACCTGGCTCGCGGCGAACACGTCGCGCATCAAGATCGGCACCGGGGTGGTGCAATTGTCGGCTCGCACGCCAACAGCGACTGCGATGGCAGCCATCACACTCGACCACATCTCCGAGGGCAGGTTCCAACTCGGTCTCGGTGTGAGCGGACCGCAGGTGGTGGAGGGTTGGTACGGGCAGCCGTCCAACAAGCCGCTCGCCCGCACCCGTGAATACGTCGAGATCATCAGGCGCGTGATCCGCCGGGAGGAGCCGCTCGACTTCCAGGGCGAGTTTTACCAACACCCCTACCGCGGCCCGGGTTCCGTCGGTCTCGGCAAGCCGTTGCGCACCATCGTCCATCCACTGCGCAACGACATCCCGATCTTCATCGGCGCCGAGGGGCCGAAGAACGTTCGCCAGACCGCCGAGATCGCGGACGGCTGGCTGCCGCTCTATTACTCGCCGTACCGCCAGGAGGTGTACGCCGACCAGTTGGCACCGGCCAAGCAGGGCTTTGAGATCAACGCACTCGCCACGCTGAACATCACCGACGACGTGAGGGCCGGCCTGTTGCCCGTGAAGGGGATGCTCGGCTTCTACATCGGGGGCATGGGCGCCAAGGGCCAGAACTACCACACCAAGCTGATGGCACGAATGGGCTTCGAGGACGAGGCGTACAAGATCCAGGACCTGTTTATGGCCGGCAAGCGGGACGAGGCAATCGCTGCCGTGCCCGACGACTTCGCCGACGAGATCAGCCTCGTCGGCCCCGCCTCACGGATTCGTGAGCGCCTCGACGTGTGGCGATCGAGCCCGGTCACCACGCTGCTC
>CANIBN010000031.1 GCA_947465505.1 Acidimicrobiales bacterium
GTCGTTCCACGTCTCGTCATCCCGGTCGTTCATAGGGACTCCAACGCTCACGGGCACCGCCACCGTGACCCCGGCGAGTTGGCCGGCCACACACGGGACCGGAACTACCAGATGTCACATCTCGGCCCCCTGCCGTCTTACGGGTAGCGGAGCAGTTTCCCGCCTATCCGATCCACCCGGCCGATCCACCCGGCCGATCCACCCGGCCGATCCACCCGGCCCAGAACTCACACCACCAACCCACCAGGAGCAACCACCCCGACCATGCAGCCGCAACTTTCCTTCGACCGCACGATCATCGCCACCCGCAACGACGAGATCGTCAATGTCCTCCTCGAGCTCACCGCTCCCCCGGCACCGGCAATCGAGCGCAAGCCGCTCGATGTCGTCCTCGTCCTCGACCGTTCCGGCTCGATGGCAGGCAACCCACTGCAGGCCGTCACGAAGGCCGCAGCGCAACTGTTGCGTCTCGTTGGCCCTGAGGATCGGATCGGGGTCGTGGCCTTCGACAACGAGGTGGACCTCGTCCTCCCGCTCGGCCAGCACGATGCCGTTGCTGCGGGGCGCACCTTGCGGGCCATCCAGCCGGGTGGCTCGACGAACCTGTCCGGCGGCTGGCTGAAGGGTTTCGAGATGCTCGTGGCCGGTGGCCGCGAGGACGTGCTTCGTCGCATCATCGTGCTCACCGACGGGCACGCCAACGCGGGGCTCTCGAGCCCCGACGACCTGCTGCCGCTCATCGGCAGCGGCCAGGCGAAGGGCGTCTCGACGTCGTGCATCGGCTTCGGAGACGGCTACGACGAGACGCTGCTCGCCGGACTCGCCGACGCCGGCCGCGGCAATGACTACTGGTGCGCCGGCCCAGACCAGGCCGCTGCCGTGTTCGCCGACGAGTTCGCCGGGCTCGCAAGCGTCGTTGCGCAGAACGTGTCGGTCGAGATCACTCCCACCGACGCAGTGGCCGTTGCCCAGGTGCTCAACGAGTTCCCCATCACGGACCTCGCGAGCGGCGGCGTGCAGGTGGCACTCGGCGATGCGTACGGCAGCGAGACGCGCAAGGTGGTGGCCCGGTTCAACCTCCGGCCGCTCGACGCGGACGGCTCCGTCGACGTTGCCACGTTCACCATCCGTTGGGCCTCGACCGTGGGCGACGTGGCGCTGCACACCGTCACCCTCCCGGTGATGGTGACGGCCGGCGACGTCGAGGCGGGCGACCCGGGTGCAGACCCGCGGGTGACCGAAGAGGTGCTCGTGCTCGAGGTGGCAAAGAACCGCCGTGCAGCACGCGAAGCCGCCGAAGCCGGCGACTTCGAGGGAGCCTCCTCGCTCCTGCGGGCGAGCGTGCAGGTGTTCGCCTGCATGGCTGCTCCGATGTCGGGCGAGATCGACGACCTGCAGTTGGACATCCAGCGGCTCGACTCCCGGATGTGGGATGCCAAGAGCTCCAAGAAGCTCCATGCCCGGTCCCGTTCGGCCTCCCGCGGCCGCAAGAGCAACTACGAGGACACCCCGGGCACCCCGGACCAGGGGCTCTGAGTGGTCCGGGAAACCCCGTTACACCCCCCTGTCATGCTGCGTTCCGTGCAGCTCACCGCCATCCACCACTCACAGAAGGAGAGTCCCGCCAACACTGCAACACACTTCCCCCTGCCCACTCCCGCCGAGGAGACGGCTTACATCACTCGCCTCATCCGCGAGGTCACACGTATCGCCGGAGCGAAGGGCCGCAACCCCTTCGATACCGACGACATCGTCCAGGGCGTGCTCGAGCGCTTCCTCACCGACGTGCCCCGCTTCATGCGGGACTACACCCCCAAGCGCTTTGCACGTGAGGCCACCAGTCAGGTGGCAGTCACGTTCGATCGCAAGGAGCGGGTGCAGCGCTCCGAGGGCGTGCGGCTCAGGCACATCGACGATGGTTCGCCCGAGGGCTACTCCACCAAGGCGCGTTCCTATGCGTCGGGCTCCGAGCCAATCCTCGACGGAGACGGCGAGCTGCTTGACACTGCAGCAGACTGCGGCGAGGCGCTCGACGATGCCGTCGTCGAGTCCGCGCACACCCGTGCGATGCTCGGCGCCTGCCTGCAGAACCTCAGCCCCCGCCAGCGTGAGTTCCTCATGATGGTCGATGGCTATGGCTTCACCGTGGTCGAGGTGGCCGAACTCGTGGCGCTGCGCCGCGAGACGGTGAGCCGAGAGCTGAGCAAGGCCCGTCACCTTGCCCAGAAGGCAGCCCGTCAGATTGCGGGCTCGGGAAACGACAAGGGGGTGGATGCCTCGTGAACCAGCACCAACCGCATCCGTCGGCCCAGCACGACCCGCAGGTCGGGCCCGCCACCATGGCGAGGCTCGTCCTGCGGTATCGACCGGCGGCCGACGTGCTCATCGGGGCAATCGAGCTGCCCACCACGGCGAACGGAACCGAACGAGTCGAGCAACCCGACGCCGATACCAGGCTGTACTGGCGTGACGTCAACGACGGACCACTGACCGGCCAGGCGGTGCTGCAATCGTTCGAGATCATCCATGCACACACCCGCTGGCAACAGCACCGCGATCCGGCACTCCCCGCCGTGCTGTGCGAGGCGGGCAGGCAATTCACGGACCACGAGCATCACCAACATCTCGGGCTCCCTCTCGCTGCGCGTTACACCGCCCGCACCGAGTCCACACTCACCGTTCCGCTCCACGCACTCACCAGAGACCGTTCCAACGAGGAGCCGTTGGAACAGGGGTCACGACGCGATGCGGTGCGAGTAACCCGTGCACTCGATCGCTTTGCGGAAGCCCTCGAGGCTCAACAGTCCCGTACTGGCTCGCCCCGCACCGGTTCCCTCGAGCACCAACGAACCATCACGTTCTGCTCGTCGGTCCGCGAACTCGGGGCAACCATCCTCGACCATCACACGCTTGCGGCCCCGGGTAGTTCTGCTGCCGCACGCAGCGCCCTGCGCGGGGGCGTCCCGCTCGGCAGCCCAGACCGCGACACGCTGCGCCTCGCCCTCACCCACATCGACCGTCCCGACCGATGGGGCCTCGTTGCCGCAGCACTCGAACAACTCACCTCGTCACTCATCGCCACCTCAGCACCCACGAAAGGCACACCGCTTGACTAGCCATCGCTGCGAACAACCCGAATTGCTCGAACTGCTGGTCGGCCGGGCAGACCGAGTGTCCGGCGGCGATCTCAGCGACTGCGATCCTCTCGAACTCGTCATTCGTGGCGAATCGGTCTCAGCGCGGCTGGTTCACCGAGCGGAGGGCGCTCCGGTACTCGTGCTCGAGGTGTTCGTCGACGAGGTGCATGACGTCATTGCCGAGCCGCTCCGTCGGTGGATGAGCGAGCATTCGGGCACCGAACCGCTCGCCGCTCTGCGCATGGCAAACGTCAACATCGCTCAACAGTCGGGTGCTGCACACCTCCTTGTATCGCACGCTCTCGTCGCCGAGAGCGCCGACGCACGACAGGTTGACGAGGTACTCGACAGCATCATCTCGCTCGCACGTCGCGCCCGGACTCGTCTCGACGAATTCGCGCACGATCACGTTCGCAACAACCCGGCACGTGCAACAGCAACTGAGCACGCGCTGCAGGGCGACACCAAACCAGCGGGCGAGACGATCACGACGGGTAGCGCGATGGAGTCACCCCGGCCCACCGCCGAGGTACTCGCAGATCTCGAGGCCCTCATCGGCCTCGAGGCGGCTAAGGAGCAACTGCAGGCGCTCGTCACGGCGCGCGCAGTTGCGGACCAGCGACTCGCCAATGGACTGTCGGCGGTGGCACCCTCACCGCACCTGGTGTTCGTGGGGAACCCCGGTACCGGCAAGACCACGGTGGCTCGGCTGCTCGGCGAGCTCTACCGCTCCGTCGGATTGCTGCCGAGTGGCCATGTGGTCGAGGTAGATCGCTCTGACCTCGTGGCCGGCTACGTCGGCCAGACGGCGCTCAAGACGGCAGAGGTCTGCCGGCGTGCGCTCGGCGGTGTGCTCCTTATCGACGAGGCCTACACCTTGGCCTACGGCGGTGAGGTCGACTTCGGGCAGGAAGCCATCGACACGCTGCTGTCGTTCATGGAGACACACCGGGACCAACTTGCCGTGGTGGTGGCGGGGTATCCGGCACCGATGGGGCAGTTCATCTTCTCGAACCCCGGGCTGAAAAGCCGCTTCGACACGGTCATCCGGTTCGACGACTTCGAGGAGGACGAGCTCGTCACCATTTTTTCTCGGCTCGCAGCGAGCAAGGACTACGACGTGACGGACGACGCGCTCGAGAAGGTGCGGGCGAACCTCGTGCAGATGCGACGGAGGCCCGGTTTCGGCAACGCACGCGACGTACGGAACCTGTTCCACGAGATCACCCGCAAGCACGCCGTGCTCGTGCATCCCGTGCTGGCGCCACCCGGACCCACCGCGGGCCCCGACACGACGCCACTCGACCCAACAGTGCTGCGCACCATCACGGCCGACGCCGTACCCGACCCTCGGCCACGGCCATCGAGTACACCCGGGCACCACCCCGGCTACCTCTGAGTACGACCACCGGACTCATCAACACGACGAAGTCGGTGAATATCCACGAGGCCAAGACTCACCTGTCTCGGCTGCTCGAGGACCCACAGGCCGGCGAGGATCACCCGTTCGACCGCAGCGCGCGCCCCGTGCTGCTAGACACGCTTCCATGACTTCAGTCCAAGATGGCATCGCTCTCCAGATCGACGGCCCCACCGCCACGGTCACACTCTCCCGTCCGGACGCGCTGAACGCGCTCACGCCCGCCATGCTCTACCGCCTCGCCGAAACGCTCGAGCAACTGGCCGGCGACGAGAGCGTGCGGGTGGTCGTGCTCACCGGCGAGGGCCGAGCCTTCTCGGCGGGTGTCGACCTCAAGTCGCTCGCGGGTCGCGAGATCATCAACGGTTCGGTGGGTGAGATCCTCGACATCCCCGCCCGCCGCGTCACCACTGCGCTTGCCGGCATGCCGAAGGTCACCATCGCCAAGGTGAACGGATTCTGTTTCACCGGTGCACTCGAACTAGCCATCTCCTGCGACCTCGTGTTCACTGCCGACGAGGCCAAGTTGGGCGACACGCACGTGAAGTTCGGCATCCGTCCGTCGTGGGGAATGAACCAGCGCCTCATCCGACTCGTCGGCCCTGCCCGCGCCCGGGACCTCTCGTTCACGGCGCGCACGTTCAGCGGTACCGAGGCGGCTCAGTGGGGCCTCGCCGTTGCCTCGGCGCCGCGCGAGGGCCTCGACGCGCTCGTGCAGTCCTACATCGACATGGTGCTGCCCAACCACGGTCCCACCATCGCTGCATGCAAGGACCTCTACCGCAACGCGCTCGACCGCGGGCTGTCGAGTGGGCTCGCCTACGAAGCGGCTGCTGTGTTCCCGATCCCCTACGACGGCGCACGCCTCGACGCCTACCGCTGATCCCCTGCGTTCTCCGCAACGATTGCCTACGCCGAGCACGGATTTCTGCAGGCGAAACGCGCAGTCGTGACAGACTCTCCCACCAACACCGCTCACACTGCGCTGGGGCCCGGGTCGGGACCCCGCCACGAAAGGACCTCCCATGAGCTTGCCCCGCGTCAATATCGGCAAGGTCGGCATCTGGTACGGGGGCATCGACGCCCTCCCGACACCCGAGGCACGCCGTGCCGCACAGGTCGTCGAGGAGCTCGGCTTCGGCGCTCTCTGGCTTGCAGAAGCAGTTGGCCGCGACCCATTCGTGGCGTCGTCGATCCTGCTCGGGGCCACCACGACCCTCCCGCTCGCCACGGGCATCAACAACATCTACGCACGTGACCCCATGGCGATGGTGGCGGGGCAGAAGACGCTCGCCGAAGCCTTCCCCGATCGCTTCCTGCTCGGTCTCGGCGTGAGTCACGGCCACCTCGTCGCCGGCGTGCGCAAGCACGACTGGAGCAAGCCGTACTCCCACATGGTCGAGTATCTCGATCGCATGGACAAGGCCCTGTTCATGGCAAAGGGCCCCGAGCACGACCCCGGTCGCCTCCTCGCCGCGCTCGGTCCGAAGATGCTGCAGCTCTCGGCATCGCGCGCCAACGGCTCGCACCCGTACTTCACGACGCCCGAGCACACCGAGATCGCCCGCAAGGAGATGGGCAACGACTCCCTGCTCGCCCCCGAGCAGATGGTGGTGGTGGAGACCGACCCCGTGGAGGCCCGTCGGATCGCCCGCGCCGGCATGAAGATCTACCTCGGCCTGCCGAACTACTTCAACAACCTGGTCCGCCTCGGTTTCACGGAGGCCGACCGGGCAGATGGCGGCAGCGACCGCCTCGTGGACGCCATCGTTGCGTGGGGAACTCCGGAGCAGATCGCTGCACGGGTGAAGCAGCACCACGATGCCGGTGCCGACCATGTCTGCGTGCAGGTCCTGCAGGACGGCATGGCCATGCCCGAGAAGCAGTGGCGTGCACTGGCACCCGCACTGCTCGGCAAGTAACGAAAGGCCCGACACCGGGCGGGAACAGCAAAGGGGGCGGGTCCGTGGACCCGCCCCCTTCTTGCGTTATTGCGTTGTCTGAATGGATCAGGCGTTGGCTGCGGTGATCAGCTCACCGGGAACCACGACGACTGCTGCCGGGGCTGCGCCACCGTTGAGCAGTGCGTCGATGTCGGCAACGGCCTTGTTGGCGATGCCAGCCCAGTCCTGACGGACGGTGGCGATCCAGTTGCTGTCGGCCTTCTTGATCTCGGCACGTGCGAAGTCCTGACCGTCGACGCCGACGACCTTCACCTCGGTACGACCGGCCTCAACCGTGGCCTGGTATGCGCCGAGCGCCGAAGCGTCCCACGCCACCCAGATGCCGTCGACCTTGCCCTTGGGGTACTTGGTGAGGAGGTCGAGGATGGTGGTCTTGGCAAAGCCAGTCGAGTCGGCCGGGTCGCCCTGGATGTCCTCGAGGATGGTGACACCCTGCTCAGCGAACAGCGCACGGGCGGCTGCGCCACGGAGGCGCACCGGCTCGAACGGGTCGAAGTGGATGACGATGACGTTCTTGCCCGGGGCAATGGAGTCGAGCAGCGCCTGGGCGCTGGTCTTGCCGAGGAAGTCGTTGTCGGAGGTGAAGTTGGCGGTGACGCCATCAGCCGAGCCGGCGTCGAGGCCGAACACCGGAACACCTGCGTCCTTGGCGGACTTCAGACCGGCCGAGAACTCCTTGGGATCGCCCATGCCGAGCACGATGGCCGAAGCCTTCTGCGACACAGCGTTGGTCATCTCGCCGTTGACGGCAGCAAGGTCGCCCTTGGTGTCAACGAGGGTCACGGTGTAGCCCTTGGCCTCGGCAGCCGTCTTGAATGCGTCGACGACTTCCTTGGTGGCGGGCTGGTTCGAGTAGTACGGCGACACGATGGCAATGGTCTTGCCGGTGCCGGTGGCCGCAGCCGTGGTCTCGGTGGCAGCGGCGGTGGTCTCCGTTGCTGCAGCCGTGGTGGTGGTCTCTTCGGCCTTCTTGCTACCGCACGCAGCGAGGCCGGCCGTTGCGGCCAGTGCTACGACGCCAGCAAGCACTCGGCGGCGAGTGATCTTGGACATGCAATGTCTCCTGGAGGAAAGAATGGGAACGCAGAGCGACCCGGTTTGTTCACGAGGCGTGAGACTCTATCGGGAATCAATCCCGACCGGACAAGTCACCTTTTGGGCTGACCTGCCCGGATATGGGCAAGTGCCGCGAACTCGGGGCCGAGCGATCTCGACAATCCGTCGAGCACTCGACCCATCGCTTCGTGCGACACCCGACGTTCGCGGCGGGGTTCGAACGTGGCCAACGTGGTGGCGGCCCCGACCGGGATACCCCCGAGCGCCACACCGGCACACGACGCCGCGCCGCGCAACGAGGCGTGGTCGTCGTTCACCCGCCGCACCGTTCGACCCGTGACATCGGCGATCACCTGACACCACACGTCACTGCGGGCGCCACCCCCGCACACGGCCAGATCGGCAGGAGCACCCGTCGTCGGCCGCACCACGACGTCAGCGATCGCTGCCAGCACGTGAGCAACGCCCTCGTACACCGCTGCAGCCACGGCATCACGGCCTGTCGATCGACGGGCACCGATGAGCACTCCTGCTGCGTGAGGGTCAGCGACCGGGAACCGCGTGCCGTCGAGTTGCGAGAGAAAGCCAACACCCTCGGCCGCTGCAAACCCCTCGCCGGCCAGTCGGTCGAACGAGGTGATGTCGATACCGCCGAACAGGGCGTCACGCGCCCAGTCAGCCGCTCCTCCAGCAGTGGCAACGGGCATCACGCTCAGCCAGCGATCAGTGGATGGACCCGGCAGCACGATCACTCCGTCTCGTGGATCGGGGGCAGTGGCGAACACGCCCACCCACCCCGACGTTCCGAGGTAGGCATACGGCATCTCGGTGCTGTCGCCGAGCACGCCGATGGAGGTAGCAACGGCGTCGCCCGAAGCGTGGACCACTGGGAGCCCGACCCGCAGACCGAGCTCGGCAGCCGCGCTCGCCGAGAGGTGGCCGGCAATCGAGGTGGCACCAACGATGGTGGGCAAGGGGATCGCCGAGGCCTCGACAACAGGAGCCCACCACGAGTTCGAGCGAACATCGGCGAGGCCGGTGGTAGCAGCAACGGTCGGGTCGCACGTCGCTGCTCCGGTGGCGCGCCACACGATGTAGCCCGCGCCGCCAAGAAGCACGACATCGGTTGCTTGCGCCGAGTCGGGCTCGTTGCTGCACAACCACATCCATTTCGCTGCAACGTTCGTTGCATCGGGCTGGGCCAACGCGGCACGCGCCCAGTCCTCGCCGAGCCGTGCTGCGAGTTGCTCGTGTTCCTCCACGGCACGTTGATCGCTGTAGAGGATTGCGGGGCGCACCGGCCCACCGCCCTCACCGGCGATTCCTCGCACCGGCACGAGGTCCTGCATCTGTCCCGTGGCCACGAGTGCGTCGAGATCGTTCGCTGTGCGCAGCGAACGCACCGCAGACACCACGGCGCTCCACCACTGTGCAGGGTCCTGCTCAGCCCAACCGGGCGCCGGGTGCGCGAGGTCTACCGATACCTCGGCTACCTCGACGATCGATCCGTCGGCCACCACCGCAGCCTTGGCCGTGGTGGTGCCCACATCGAGGGCAAGGACCCTCAACGGTTCTCCCGGATTCGAGCGATCGCCGGCGGCAGCACCGCAACGATGACCGCACCCCAGTTGATGACGTCCTGGATGTAGTTGTTGATGTCGGTCTTGTTCAGACCGTTCTCCAACGTGCGGAACAGGACCACACCGAGAATCGTGCCGGGCAGGTTCGGGCGGCCGTTGCGCATGAGTGCCATGCCGAGGAACACTGCTGCGATCGACTTGAGCATCCACGGCTCGGGTGCCGTGGTGTTCGCCGTTGCGTTGTATGCAGCCTGCATGAGACCGCCCAGGGCTGCGCCAACGCCGCAGATCGCGAACGCTGCCCACTTCACGAACTTCACGTTGATACCGCTGTACCGGGCGGCGTCGGGGTTGCCGCCAACGGCGTACATCTTGCGTCCGAGCGTGGTGCGGTCGAGCAGGAACCACACGATCAGCGCGATGGCAGCCGAGATGTAGATCGTGTTCGGCACCGCCCAGGTCTTGCCCTGCGCCACGGCCACGAAGTTGTTCTGCACCAGGCCGTACACCGGCTTGCCCTGCACGCGGAAGCGGGCGAAGTTCTTGAACACCTCGTTCATCGCGAGTGTGGCGATGAACGCCAGCACTCCGAGGTACGACACCAAGGTCCCGCAGAGAGCGCCGCCAACGAGTCCGACGACCACGCAGAGGAACACGGCGAGAAGCAGCGAACCGGGCTGCTTCGGATCACCGTCGATCGTGGCCGTGTTGAGGATCGTGGCGGCAAAGCCGGCAGCGAGCGCAGCAAGTCCACCCACCGAGAGGTCGAACTCACCCACCACCATCACCACGGTCTGTACCGCTGCAACGATGGCGAGCGCGGTGACCTGCTGGAGGATGTTCTCCACGAGGTTCGTCTTGGTGAGGAACGTGTCCGGGTAGATCGACCCGAAGAACACCACCATGGCAACAAGTGCTCCCGGCCCGAGGAACGGGCGCACTCGGTCGAAGGTGATCCCGCGGGGCGCCTGGCCCTGCGGAACGGTTGCGGTGTCGGTCATCGGGTTCTCCCGTAGCAGGCGTGTAGCAATTCGTCCTCGGTGGTGGTGGCTGCGTCAAAGGCTCCCACCATCCGTCCTTCGTGCATCACGAGGATGCGGTCGCAGAGACCGAGCAGTTCGGGCAGTTCCGAACTCACGACCACCACACCGGTTCCCTCCGACGCGCGTTGGCGCACGAGGTGATAGATCTCGCTCTTCGTGCCGACATCAACGCCGCGTGTCGGTTCGTCGAGCAGCAGGATGCGCGGCGACAACGCCCAGAACTTCGCGAGCACCACCTTCTGCTGGTTCCCACCCGAGAGTCGCAGCACGGGCTGTGCAATACCGCGCGAGCGCACCGCAAGTTCGGTGTGTCGTTGTTCCGCATGACGGCGCGCCCGCCTCGGCACCATGACCACTCTGCCAAGCGTGTGACGACCGAGTGTCGTGAGGTTGATGTTCCGTTCGATGCTGTCGGGAACGAGGCCGTCGGCCCGGCGTTCCTGGGGAACCAGCGTGATGCCGAGACGTTGTGCCCGGCCGATGGTGTGTCGTCGCGTCAACCGCAGTGGCGCGGCTGCAACGTTGCTCGGTGCAGCGTCGCGCACCTCAAGCGAGCCCGTACGACGGTGCTGGGCACCGGCGAGTAGACGCACCACCTCGCTACGGCCTGAACCAGCGAGACCGGCGATGCCGATCACCTCTCCCTCGTGCAACTCGAACGACACGTTGTGACAACGCTTGCCACCGAGTCCCTCGGCACGGAGCAGTACACCGGTACCGGCTCCGCCCCGCGACGGGAAAATGGTGTCGACGGGCCGACCCGCCATCGTGGTGATCAGCTCGGGGATGGTGACGTCGCCGATGTCGCCCTCGCCAACCTTCTGGCCGTTGCGCAACACGGTGTAGGTATCGCACACCTGCACCACTTCCTCGAGCCGGTGCGAGACGTAGATGATGGCTACACCGCGTTCCTTGAGGCGACGCATCACCGCGAACAGCTGTGCCGTTTCCTGATCGGTGAGGGCTGCCGTGGGCTCGTCGAGGATCAACACCTTCGCATCGCGCGACAGCGCACGCGCAATGGAGGTCATGGTCTTGCCGACAGGTGAGAGTTGGTCAGCGTCCTGCCGGACGTTGAGGTGTTGACCCAGCGAGTCGAGCAGCCTCTCCGCCTCGCGACGAAGCGTGCGCCAGCGCACCACGCCGAACGTCTGGGCCTTGCGTTGTCCGAGGAAGATGTTCTCGGCGACGGACAGCCCTGGCACGATGGCGAGTTCCTGGTGGAGCGTTGCGATGCCGAGTTCCTGCGCGGCGTGGGCCGAATGGAGGTCCACCCGCTCGTCGTTGAGCGTCACCGTGCCATCGTCGGCACGCACCACGCCGGACAGGATCTTGATGAGTGTGGACTTGCCGGCACCGTTCTCGCCGAGCAGTGCCCGAACCTCGCCCCATCGCACCGACAGGTCGACATGGTCGAGCACGGTCACCCCGCCGTAGCGTTTGGCGAGACCCGCGACGGCGACAACCGGCGGCGAGGCGGGGAGCAGTGCGGGCATACGGCTGACAATTCTGCCCGAGCCCGTGCGAAGTCAAGTGATCGAGTGCGAGGATTCCGGGCCATGACCACCGTACGTGCAGCCTCTGGCGACCTGGTTCTGGGCGTCGACGTGGGGACACAGGGCTCCAAGGCGGGCCTCTACACGCTCGACGGCACCCTCGTGGCCGACACCTACGCCGAGCACACCTTCGACCACCTCCGACCCGGTTGGGTGGAGATGGATCCACGCCAAATCGAGGCTGCCGTGGTGGACGCCATCGCCCGGGCGGTCAAGGCCTCCGGCGCCGACGGCTCAAGGATCAGGGCCATTGCGCTCTCCGGCATCCTGTGCGGCCCGGTGTTCGTGGATGACAACTGGGTGCCCGTGCGCCCCATCATCCCGTTCCTCGACACCCGGGCCCAGGACGAGGTGGCATGGTTGCGCAACGAGGTCGAGCCGATCTGGGAGAGCGAGTCGGCCAACGCAAGCCTCGATACCTACGTGATGGCCACGACGTACGAATGGGTCCGCCGCAACGAGCCCGAGGTGCATGCGCGCATCGCCAAGATCCTCTCGCTCGCCCCGTACATCGCCGGCTGCCTGTGCGGTCTGCGTGCAGTTGACGCCTTCAGCGATCCATCGCACCTGTCGGGCTGGATCATCGGGTGGAATGCGTCCACGGGCCGAGTCAGCGAGCGCCAGTTGCAGGCACTCGGGATCCCGGTCGAGCATGCACCGCGCATCGTCGCCCCTTCCGATGTCATCGGCGCGATCACCGCAGACGTGGCGCGTCGCACGGGCCTGGCCGCAGGTACGCCCGTGGTGGCCGGTGCCGGCGACGTGATGCAGAGCAATCTCTCGGCGGGCCTGGTTGCCCCCGGCATGGCTACCGACGTGGCCGGCACGGCGAGCATCCTCACCGTCGGGGTCACGGGGCCAGTGCCGGCGATCACCTCAGTGCCCGGCATGCTCTACTCGCTCGGCACGCTACCGGGGCAGGCCCTCTATTGGGGTTATGTGAAGGCAGGCGGTCTGTCGCTGCGCTGGTTGCGTGACGAGATCCTGCGCCGACCCGGCGACGACGATCTGTATCGCGAGTTGGATGCACTGGCCGCCAACGTGGCTGCCGGCTCCGACGGAGTCCTGTTCACTCCCTACCTCTCCGGCGGGAACCCCGACAACCCCGATGCCTCCGGTTCGTGGCTCGGCATGACAGCCGGCACGAACATCGCCACGCTCTGGCGCTCGGTGCTCGAATCGATCGCGTTCGAGTACGCAGACTTCCTTGACGTGTTCGCGAGCAACGGGATTCCCGTGGCCGAGGTGCTCACCGTCGGCGGCGGTGCCCGCAGCGCCGTGTGGAACCAGATCAAGGCCGACGTCATCGGGGCGCAGTGGCGGGTCCCGTCCCGGCAGGACGGCGCGATCCTCGCCAACGCTGCACTGGCCGCACACGGAATCGGAGCCCTTACTGATCTTGGCGCCGCAGTGAGCACCTGGGTGTCGGGTGGCAGAGCGTGTTCACCCGACCCGACTCGCCACGACACCTACCGCACCGTGCAGGCGGTGCGTCGATCCGTGCTGTCAGGCTCGCTCCGCAACACATTCGGAGCCATCGCGCCGCTGCGATCTGGTCAGTGCTGAATAGCCTGAGCGCCATGACCAAGCTCGTCGTCTGCCCCGAAACAGACCCCACACGGCCCCTACTCGACACCACCGATCCCGCGGTCATCACTGCGCACCTCGCCGGAATCGGTGTGGCGTTCGAGCAGTGGAGGACCTCTGGCCCGCTTCCCGACAGCGCCGACCAGGACGCCGTGCTTGCGGCCTACGCATCCGATGTTGAGCGCATCAAGGCCCAGGGCTTCGGCACCGTCGACGTCGCACGACTGGCCGGCGACCTCGATGACCCAGCCTTTCTCGCCAAGGCCGCCGAGGCACGCAGCAAGTTCCTCGCCGAGCACACCCACGCCGACGACGAGATCCGTTTCTTCGTCGAGGGGAGCGGTGCCTTCTATCTCCGCGTCGGCGGATCGATCCACATGATCGTGTGTGAGGCGGGCGACTACATCTTCGTCCCGAAGAACACCCGTCACTGGTTCGACATGGGTACCCGCCCTCGGTTTGCCGCCATCCGCTTCTTCGCCATCCCCGAGGGCTGGGTGGGCGAGTTCACCGGCGATCCCATCGCCTCGTCGTTCGCCACCTACGACGAACTCGTGGGCGCCGGTCGCTGACGCTGCTGCGTCGCCCGGCTACACGCGCTACACGCCATGATCACGCACGTCATCATCGATATCGAGGGGACCACGTCGTCCACGTGGTTCGTCCAGCGAATCCTCTACCCCTACTCGCGCGAACGCTTTGCCGGTTATTTGGCACAGCACCGCACTCGTCCCGACGTCGACGCAATGGTGCAGATGATTCGTGACCTCGCCGAGGAACCCGAGGCGGACGACGCCCGCGTGGTGTGGTGGTTGTACCACTGGCTGGACGGCGACAAGAAGATGACCCCCCTGAAGGCTTTCCAGGGTTGGATCTGGGACGAAGGGTTTGCCAAGGGCGAACTCACCTCACACTTCTTCGATGACGCGATCCCCACGATGCGTCGCTGGAAAGAGTCCGGGCTCGATCTCTCGATTTTCTCCTCGGGTTCGGTGAACGCCCAGCGCGCATGGTTCGGCAACACGCCCGAGGGGAGCATCCTTTCGATCTTCTCGCACCACTTCGACACCGAGAACATCGGGCACAAGCGCATCGCCGACAGTTACCGCAAGATGACTGCCGTGCTCGGAGTTCCCGCGAGCCAGATCGTGTTCCTCTCCGACCTCGTTGCCGAACTCGATGCCGCTCGCGAAGCCGGCTGGAACACCGTTGGTGTGCGTCGCGAGGGCGACGAGTACTGGGAGGCAGGCGTGGGCAGCCATCTGGCCATCACCTCCTTCGAGCAACTCGACCTCAGCGGCGAGGTGCCGCGACTGGCGACGGCGTAACGCATGACGCTGTCGCAGCAGGGCCCGAGCCACGCCGACCTCTCGCAAGTCTTCGACGTGCTCGTCATCGGTGGTGGTATTACCGGTGTAGGCGTTGCGCGCGAGGCCGCCGGGCGAGGCTTGCGCACACTGCTTGTCGACCGCGGTGACTTCGGTGGCGGTACCAGTGCAGCCACCACGAAGTACATCCACGGCGGCATTCGCTACCTCGAGCAGTACGACTTCAAGGTGGTGCGCGAGAGCCTCCGCGAGCGCCGCATCCTTGCGCTCGGTGCGCCGCACCTCGTGCGCCAGACCCAATTCATCATGCCGGCATGGCGATGGAGCAAGCCACCTCGAGCGCTCATCGGTGCCGGTGTCGCGCTCTACGACGTGCTCTCGTACGACCGCAACCGCCGTGCACCAGACGCGCTGCGTATCCCACACCCGCGCTGGCTGAGCCGCAAGCAACTCATGCGCTCGGTTCCGTGGCTCGACACCGACGGGCTGCAGGGTGGCTTTGCCTATCACGACACACTGAACATGCACCCGGAGCGCCTGCTGCTTGCTTACGTGAAGTCTGCTGCGGCCGATGGGGCCGTGTTCCTCACGCACACCGAGGTCACCGGGTTCATTCAGCACAGCGACCGCGGCAACGTGGTGATCGACGGCGTTACTGCTCGCGATGTGCTCGGCGGCGTGGGCTACACGCTGCGCGCCCGCGTTGTCGTAAACGCCGCGGGTCCGTGGATCGACCGTGTGCTGCAACCCCTCGGCCGCCCGCTCGGCGTTGCGGTGAACCGCTCGAAGGGCGTGCACGTCCTCACTCGGCCGCTCGGCGGACCGGGTCGCGTCGATGCAGCGGTGTTTGCGCGGGCAAAGTCCGGCAAGCACGTCATCGTGTCGCCGTGGATGGGCGGTTCGTTCATCGGCCCCACTGACACGCCGCTCGCAGACGACAGCGCACCCGTTGTTGCGGACAACGATGACGTGTCGTCGATCCTCTCCACCGTGAACTCGACGATGAATGCCAGCGAGCAGGCGCTCACGATTGACGATGTGGTCGGGGCAACCGTGGGCCTGCGCCCCCTCATCCGCCGCGGCGAGCAAGGAGACGGGGGCAACACGTACTCCGCCAGTCGTCGCCACGAGCTGTACCACCACCTCGACCGCGGGGTGGCCAACCTCTGGTCGATCGGCGGGGGTAAGTGGACCACAGCGCGCGCCACCGGCGAGCAGATGGTTGACGAACTGCTCCGACATGAGCTGAAGGGCACCACCACACGTCGTTTCGACTCGGAGCGGTCTGGTACCAGCACCACCTTCGCCTGGGCGCAGGATGCAGCGCCGTTCCTCACCGGCGTGGCCAGCGCTGGCTCAGCGCTCGGGCTCGATGCCGCCACCGGTGAGCACCTCGGCCGCCTGTACGGCACCGAGTACGCAGCAATCATCGGCCTCATTGGAGCCACGCCCTCGCTCGCCGAGCGGATTACCACCGAACACGGCTGTCTCGATGTCCTTGCCCAGGCGGTCTATGCGGTGACCGCGGAGGGCGCTCGCACGCTGTCGGACGTCATCGATCGCAGGCTCGTGGTCGGCAC
Organism: Acidimicrobiales bacterium; assembly: GCA_947465505.1. Classification (GTDB taxonomy): domain Bacteria; phylum Actinomycetota; class Acidimicrobiia; order Acidimicrobiales; family Ilumatobacteraceae; genus WLJO01. The sequence goes on from CANIBN010000031.1 coordinate 16,252, forward strand.
ACTCGGCCCCGTGAGCCGCTCAGTGATCGGTCGGGTCGCCGACACGGTCGGTCCGCTGCTGGGTTGGGACGACACACGTTGCCGCAACGAAGCCGACGCCGAGTTCGCGCGCCGCAGTGCCCTCGAACTCCTCTGGCGTGACCCAGTGGTGAGTACCGGCTGACGAGACCCCACGGCTACTGTCGCCGCATGGCGTGGACTGTGACTCTCGCCGATGAAGACGTCAGGTTTCTGGATGCATACGCCGAGCGTCATGGGATCACATCCCGGTCGGAGGTCCTGCAACGGGCGATCGAGTTGCTTCGCCAGGCCGATCTTGCCGATTGCTACCAAGCGGCATGGACAGAGTGGGATCTAAGCAGCGATAGCGAGATCTGGGGCCGCTAGGCGAGGCGGTACTCGGCCTTGCTGGTGGGGCGTCCGTCGCCCCCAACGCTCACGGCACCATCGGCCACCAGCTTGCGCAGGTGTGACAGCACGCTGCGGCCAGCGGCCTTGTGCAGCTCTTCGCGCACGTCCTTGTAGAGCACCTTTACCATCGCCTCGATGGTGGTGGGACCACTGCGCAGAAACTGCACCACTTGTGCCTCGCGCTCGAGCCGGTGCGCAAGCAATGCACGCAGGAACGGTTGCGGATCGGTAACGGGGTTTCCGTGCGTGGGCCAAATGATGCGATCAGTGCGACCGATCACCTTCTCCATCGACGCGCAGTACGCCCGCATGTCACCATCGGGCGGCGACACGACTGTGGTGGACCAACCCATCACGTGATCGCCGGAGAACAGCGCGTACTCCTCGCGCAAGGCGAAGCACGTGTGATTCGACGTGTGCCCAGGGGTGAAGACCGCATCGAAGGTCCAGCCAGGTCCGACGATCTCGAAGCCGTCAGCCGTCACGATGTCCGGCACAAAGTCGGTGTCCACCGACTCCTTGTGCTCCACCTCGGTCTCCGCTTTCGCATCAGGCTCCGACTCGGGTTCCGGATCGTCGTCGGGATCCTCGGTGGGGCCGTGCGGACCAAAGGCGTAGGTGGGCGCACCCGTGTGTTCCTTCAACCAGTGCGCGAGGGGTGAGTGATCCGAGTGACAGTGCGTGACGAGGATCGCCACCACCTTCTCGTCGATCAGTTCCGCCATCAGCGCATCTCGGTGACCGGGCAGGTCGGGACCCGGGTCGATGACAGCAACCTCTCCCTTGCCCACAATGTAGGTACCCGTCCCTCGGTACGAATACTTCGACGGGTTCTCGGCAATCACCCGACGGATGAGCGGAGACACCTGCTCGGCGATGCCATAGGTGACGTCGTCGAGCGGTGGGACGAACGGGATCGCGGTAGCCACGGACGAGACCCTAACCCTGCGTGGCGGACGCACGCGCTACGAACACGTCGTAGATGCGTTGCTGGGACGGGTCGTCCGGTGCAGTGTCCTCAGGGTGCCACTGCAGGCAGACAAACCAGCCCTCGGCTCGTTCCATCGCCTCCACCTGGCCGTCTGCGGCCCACGCGGTTGCGGTGAATCCCTCGCCTAGTCGGTCGACGGCCTGATGGTGGTACGAGATGGCAGGCGGGGTGTCGTAGCCCTCAAGTGCATGGGCCAGCATGCTCCCTGCGGCGATATCGATCGGGTGCTCGACACCCTCTGGCGGCGACGGAAAGCCGTGCGGGCCGTGCGCAACCTCCACAGCGAGATCAAGATCAGCAAGGTGCTGGTGGAGCGTGCCCCCGAACGCCACGTTCGCCACCTGCATACCCCGGCACACTGCCAGCGTTGGCAACCGAAGGCGATCCGCGGCCCGGCAGAGCGCCATCTCGAAGTCGTCGTTGCGCCGGTCCACGCCGTACGTGCGCTCGTGACGTTCCTGCCCGTACGCATCGGGGTCCACATCGGATCCGCCCATGAGCAGCAAGCCGTCGAACCGGGACAGCAGCGAATCCGCCTCGGCGTCAGTGAGTTCGCGTGGCGCAAGCGTCACCGGCTCACCACCGGCGCGCATCACCGCATCGAGATAACGCCGGCCCGCAAACGACACCTCGAGCCGTGACACCTTGCCGGACGCACCGATACGACCGGCCACGGCAACGAGCGGGAGCATGGGTACGCAATGTAGTCGTGGCCTGCGAGACTGACCCCATGAGCGGCAACGACACACCCGACCCTTCGTTGCCCGA
>CANIBN010000032.1 GCA_947465505.1 Acidimicrobiales bacterium
TCAGGCACCTCGTCGATCTCGTCGACAAACACCACTCCGAGACTCCGGAAGCGCTCGACAACGATCTTGTTGTGAACGATCTCGTGGTAGCAGTAGACGGGCGGCTCGAAGGCACGGACCATCCAAGCGAGGGCTTTGATGGCCATCTCTACGCCCGCGCAGAAGCCTCGTGGCTCGGCGAGTAGCACGCGGTCTACGTCCATCGTGGAGCAGGATACGGCCGCCGCCGGTCGGGAAGTTGCGGGCAGGCGGCCCCCGCTACATCATCTTTGTGCGCTCGCTCACCGTGTGCTTCCACACCGAGCCAGTGGGCTTGATCTCCTTCAGGCCCGCCTGCAGCGTCGCCATGTGAGGAGCCTGGAAATGCGCGGCGAGCGCCTCCTCGGTCTCCCAGCACTCCGCCAGTCGATAGCGACCGGGCGTCTCGAGGTCCTTGCTGAAGACGTAGGAGTGGCAGCCGTCCTCGGCACTGCTTGCCTGCTGCATCGGCACCACGAGTGCCTCGAATGCTGCGCAGTGGTCGGGTTGGACGTCAAAGTGGCCTTGGATCACGATCATGCCTGCATCATCGCCGCTCCCGAGGGGTGCTGCCAAGGGTCAGGGGTAGCCTGAAGGGCCATGTCTGCCCCCGTCGTCATCTCGGTCGCCCCCGGCTCTGCGGCAGCCGTATGCGGGTTGGCCCCTGGCGACGAGGTGCTGCGCCTGAACGGACAGGTGCCCCGGGACGTGATCGAGTGGCGCATGCTCGTCGACGAACCAGAACTGGAGATCGAGGTGCGTCGCGGCGGTCTGGTGAGGACCCTCGAACTGGCCAAACGCCCCGGGGAGCCGCTTGGTGCTGACGTGGAGAGCGCGCTGTTCGACCAGGTGCGGACCTGCGACAACCATTGCGAGTTCTGCTTTATTTACCAGTTGCCTCCGGGAATGAGGAAGAGCCTCTATCTCAAGGACGACGACTACCGACTCTCGTTCCTCTACGGGAACTTCACCACCCTCACCCGGTTCACCGAGGCGGATCTCGAGCGTGTGGTCACCGAGCGCCTGTCACCGCTCAACGTCAGCATTCACGCTACGAACCCGGAACTCCGGGCGACGATGTTGCGCAATCGCCGAGGTGCCACCAGCCTGCGCTGGCTTCGGGCGTTGCTCGACCACGGCATTGAGGTTCGGGGGCAATTGGTGGTCTGCCCGGGCGTGAACGACGGAGCGGTTCTCGACGAAACGCTTGCCGGAATCCTCGATCTCTACCCGGAGTTGGTGTCGCTAGCGGTGGTGCCCCTCGGCGTCTCGCGTTTCAATCCCGAGCCGGGGATGCGACCGCACACCGCCCAGGAGGCGGGACAGGTCGTGGCAGCAGTGCACGACTGGCAAGAGGTGTTCCTCACGATTCTTGGTCGTCGCCTCGTGCACGCCGCCGACGAGTACTACCTCCTTGCTGGAGAGCCGTTCCCGACTGCGGGGCGATACGACGGATTCTCGATGTACGAGGACGGCATTGGCATGGCCCGCACGTTCGAGCAGGAGTTCCTCGGACAGGTGGAAGCACCGAGCGGGCCCCAGAGCGGGTTCTTTGCCTGGGTGGACGGCGCCCCTGCAGAGGGCTATCGGGCACCGAGAAACCCGGCGGGTGACACCGGACTCCGATCGGCGCAGGCAACCGGGGTACGTGTCGCGCTTGCACCGCGCCGTGATGCCCCGATCGGCATCCTCACGGCGCCCTATGGTGCTCAGGTGCTCGCTCCACTCGTCGACTCGCTCTCACGAAGCGACGTTCGGGTGATCGAGGTTGCCAACGAGTACTTCGGTGGCAACACCGCCGTCACTGGCCTCATGGTGGGGGAAGACATCGCCAGAGTGCTGCGTCTCGAACCCGAGGGGCACCGTTATCTTCTCCCCGATGTGTGCCTGTCCGAGGGCCGGTTCCTCGACGGTCTTACTGTGGACGACCTTCCTCGTCCGGTCGAAGTCGTGGCAACCGACGGGATCGCATTGCGACGTTGCCTGGAGCGCAAGTCATGACCGAAGTCACACTTCCTGTGGTCGCCATCATCGGCAGGCCCAACGTGGGAAAGAGCACGCTGTTCAACCGCATCGTTGGTGAGCAGGCAGCAATTGTTGAGGACCGCCCTGGGATTACCCGCGATCGAAAGACCCTCGAGGCCGAGTGGCTGGGGTTTCGCTTTTTGGTCATCGACACGGGTGGTTGGCTCCCGAGCGGTGGCGAACTCGAGGAGAAGGTGAGCCGCCAGGTGGAGGCCGCCGTGCGCGAGGCCGACCTTGTGCTATTCGTCGTCGACGCATCGACCGGTATCACCGACGAGGACGAGAGCGTCGCCACCTGGATCCGTCGTAGTGGCAAGAAGGTCATGCTGGTTGCGAACAAAGCGGACAACCTTCGCCGCGAGACCGAGATGTGGGCGTTCCTCAATCTGGGCTGCGGCGATCCGGTACCCGTGAGTGCGCTGCACGGCCGCCGTGCGGGCGACCTGCTCGACGAGGTCATTGCGTTGCTCCCCGAGACGTCGACGGGGTTGGGCGATGATGTCGAGACCGACGAGTTCGGTACGCCCATCGACCTCGGCGGGGTGAAGCCGCCCCGGGTGGCCATCGTTGGCCGTCCGAACGTCGGCAAGAGCACCCTGTTCAACCGCTTGGTGGGCGAGGACCGCTCCGTGGTGCACGACATGGCGGGCACCACACGCGATGCCATCGACACACTGGTCGAGACCGACGATGGGCCAGTCGTTTTCGTGGACACCGCCGGCATGCGGCGTCGATCGAAGATTGACGATTCGGCCGAGTACTACTCGATGGTTCGCGCGCTCCGCGCAGTGGACGAATCGGACATAGCGTTCCTGGTGATCGATGCCACCGAGGGCGTTACGGGTCAGGACCAACGCCTTGCCGAGCGTGTCGATGCAGCGGGTTGCCCGATCGTTGTGTTGCTCAACAAGTGGGACCTCCTCGAAGATGCAGATCAGCGAGCAGAGATCACTGCACAGCTCTCGGACAAACTTTCCTTTGTCGGTGATGCCCCCGTGCTGAAGATCTCGGCAAAGAGCGGCAAGGGCGTTCACAAACTTCTCCCGGTCCTCCAGGAGGCCATCGAGCAGTACCACAAGCGGGTGCCCACACGGGATGTCAACCGCGTGCTCGCCGCGGCGCAGCAGAAGCAGCCCGGTCCGCATGGCGCAAAGGTGATGTATGCGCTTCAGGGTGCAACAGACCCGCCGACGTTCACGCTGTTCGTCAACAAGGAGCTTCCGCCGGCGTATGCGCGGTATCTGGAGCGGTCTATCCGGGAGGCCTTCGAGTTCGGGGCAACCCCGATCAAGCTCCGGTTCCGCCGCCGGAGCGAGTAGTCATGCCGTTCTGCGAGGATTGCGCGAAGTACTGGGCACCATCGGCGATGCGCGAGGACGGGTCCTGCCCAACGTGTGGACGCACCCTCGAGCACGGAACGGGAACCGGTGCCCAAACGGCGGTTGCCCCGGGGAGTATCGATGGCAAGACGCTTCGGGAACTAGCGGGTAAGGACGCGAAGGCCCCCTGGCATTTCAAGCTTCTCGTGGTGGCGCTCATCGTGTATCTCGGTTGGCGGCTCGTGTCCCTCATCGGTGTGGTGTAGCGGTAGGCTGTACACCTGCCACGGGCTGTGGCGCAGCTTGGTTAGCGTGCTTGACTGGGGGTCAAGAGGTCGCAGGTTCGAATCCTGTCAGCCCGACGAAATGGTGCCCGGACCCTAGGGTCCGGGCACGTTGGTTTTTTGGCCGACTACGGTCAGGAGGATGTGCGGGCGTTTCCTCTCGACTGCGAGCGCAGCATCCATAGCCGAACTCTTCGAGGCGGAGGAGCCTGAGGTTGACCTCGGCCTGAACTACAACGTGGCCCCCACGCACGAGGTGTACGCCGTGCTCGAACGCCCGGATCACGTTCGGGTCGTGCGCAATTTCCGGTGGGGATTGATCCCTGTGTGGGCGAAGGACGCGTCGATCGGAAGCAGGCTGATCAATGCCCGGGGCGAAACCGTGGGGGATAAGCCAGCGTTCCGTCAGTCCTTCAGGAACAAGCGGTGCATTGTGCCGATGTCCGGCTTCTACGAATGGAAGCACTCCACGAATTCAAGCGGTGCGGGACACGCTGGCAAGGCGGTAAAGCAACCGGTCCTTATCGATCGTGTCGATGGCTCGCTTCTCGCAGTGGCAGGTCTGTGGTCTGCATGGGCGGACCCTTCAGGCGAGGAACAGGTGTGGCGACACTCGTGCACGGTCCTCACCACGTCTGCGAACGCAACGATGGCGCCGGTCCACGACCGGATGCCGGTGATTCTCGAGCGGGAGCACTGGGCTCATTGGCTGGATGCAGACGAGCACGATGTGGAGGAACTCTCGTCGCTGTTGGTACCCGCTGGCGAGGGAGTGCTGCGAATGCGGGAAGTATCGCCCGAGGTGAACAGTGTGCGAAATCGTGGTCCGTTTACGTGAGGATCAGTCGCTCACGCCAGCGAGGTTGGCGTTCCTCAGGCACGATCTGATGGCGGATGCCGAGGCCTCGAGATCTTCGCGGGTTACCGAGGTCGCAGCATTCGCAAACGAGAGGTCGGCCATCGACCGGGTAGGGATGACGTGCACGTGGGTGTGCGGGACCTCGAAGCCGGCCACGATGAGTCCGATGCGTTCACACGGGATGGCCTGTTGTTGGGCCTGCCCGATGAGGTGGCTAACGCGGTAGAGGTGCTGGGCGACGTCCTCGGGGAGGTCGATCCAATGGTCGACTTCGAGCCTCGGCACGACGAGGGTGTGGCCAGGGGCGATTGGGTTGATCGACATGAATGCCACGCAGACCTCGTCCCGCCAGACAAACGTGCCGGGGATCTGCCCGTCGATGATCCTCGTGAAGATGGTTGCCATGACCGCATCGTAGGGAATCCGCCACAGCCGTCACGACCGTGCCTTGTACGATCTCGTACGTGACCGAGAACGAGCAGGCCGAACACGCCGACGGCGGTCTCTGGACGATTCCGAACCTGATCTCCATCGGGCGTCTCGCCTGCATCCCGATCTTCCTGTACCTCCTCTTCGGCCGGGACAACCGACTGGGAGCAGGGTGGCTGCTCGCTGCACTCGGCGCCACCGACTGGGTCGACGGTTGGATTGCCCGGCGGTTCCGTCAGGTGAGCGAGATTGGCAAGGTGCTCGACCCAACTGCCGACCGCCTGCTGTTCATCGTCGGCGTCCTCGGCATCATCATCGACGGCTCGGCGCCCGGTTGGTTCTCCGTCCTCGTGGTGGTCCGGGAAGCAGTCATCGGCCTCGCCATGGTGATCCTCACTGCGTTCGGCATGAAGCGCTTTGCAGTGACCTATCTGGGTAAGTGCGCGACGTTCGCCCTCATGTTCGCCTTCCCGATGTTCCTTGCGCACGCCGGGGTACATACCGGCCGCACCGTGTGGCTTGTCGGGGCGTGGCTCTTTGCTGTCCCAGGTCTCGTGCTCAGTTACTACACCGCCATCGCATACGTTCCCCAGATGCGGACCAACCTTCGTGAGGGCCGCGCCGAGCGGGCTGCCCTGCAGAAAGGACAGGCCCGATGAAGGGCGTCATCATGGCTGGAGGAGAGGGCACACGCCTTCGCCCGCTGACCTCCACTACCCCAAAGCCGCTCCTGCCGGTTGCGAACCGTCCGATGATGGAGCACGTCATTGATCTCCTCCGCAATCACGGGATCGACGACATCGTGGTGACGGTTGCGTTCATGGCGAACTCCATCAAGGAGTACTTCGGCGATGGCAGCGAATTCGGCGTGAGGATCTCCTACGTCGATGAGCCAGTGCCCCTCGGCACCGCTGGCAGTGTTCGCAATGCCATGGATCTCCTCAAGGACGACCGCTTCGTCGTGATCTCGGGCGACGTCATCACCGACATCGACCTTTCAGCAATCGTGCAGTACCACGTGGACAAGGGCGCCATGGCCACCATCGGGCTCACCCCGGTGGACAACCCGCTCGAGTTCGGAATCGTGATTACCAAGGACGACGGGTCCATCGAGCGATTTCTGGAGAAGCCAACTTGGGGTCAGGTGTTCTCCGACACGATTAACACCGGCATTTATGTCCTCGAGCCGAGCGTGTTCGACTACATCGAACCCGGACGTTCGGTCGACTTCAGCAGCGAGGTCTTTCCTGCCCTGCTGCGTGACGGCAGGCCACTCTTTGGCGCCGTCGCCACCGGCTATTGGGAGGATGTGGGCACGCTGGAGGCCTATCTCCGAGCCCACACCGACGTGCTCGATCAGATGGTTCAACTGCGGGTTCCGGGGTTCCAGATTGCCGACGGTGTGTGGGTGGGAGAGGGCAGCGATATCTCTCCCGAAGCCACGATTGAGGGTCCGGCCGTGGTGGGGCCTGAGTGCGTCATCGAGGCAGGTGTGCACCTCGGTGCTTACTCCGTGCTCGGGTCGCATGTGCGGGTTCTGCGAAACGCCTCGGTGGAGCGCAGCGTGCTCCAGGACAATGCCTTTGTCGGCGCTGGAGCCCGCCTGCGTGGAGTCGTCACCGGACGTGGCGTCAATATCCACACCGGAGCGCGTCTCGAAGAAGGCGTGGTCATCGGCGACAACGTGCAGATTGGCGATTACGCCGCCCTAACCGACGGCGTAAAGGTCTACCCGGGCAAGATCGTCGAAGCCGGTGCCGTGGTGAACTCCTCCATTGTCTGGGAGAGCCGAGGCGCTTCCAGCCTGTTCGGCAGGAGGGGAGTGGAGGGTCTCGCGAACGTCGACGTGTCGCCCGAACTCGCTACCAAACTGGCGCTTGCCTACGCCACCTCCCTGAAGAAGGACGTCACCGTGGTGACGTCACGAGACACGAGCCGAGCAGCGCGAATGCTCAAGCGGGCCATGATGGCCGGTCTCAACGCCGGCGGCGTGAACGTCCTCGACCTCGAGATCGCATCGACGCCGCTCACGCGCTTTCTGGTGAAGACCCCCCGTGCTGTGGGTGGCATCACCATTCGCCTCTCTCACCACGACCCTCGTCAGGTGTCGATCCGGTTCTTCGACACCAGTGGCATCGACATGAGCGAGGACGTCCAACGCAAGGTGGAGCGCCTGTACCAACGTGAGGACTATCGACGGGTATTACCCGAGGAGATTGGTGACATCTCCTTCCCGATCCGCGCGTTGGAGGACTACACCGAGGCGCTCCGAGGGATCGTCCATCCCGAATCCATCCATGCTCGTCGGTTCAAACTGGTCATCGACTACGGATACGGGCCCACGTCCTACGCAATGCCCAATGTTCTCGCCAACCTGCAGGCTGACGTGTTGGGCGTCAACCCCTATGCGTCAACCGCTGGCATGTTGAGCAGCGACCCCATCGCAGCGGCCGAACGAGTGTCGGCCCTGGTGCGGGCGTCGGGCGCTCATCTCGGAGCGCTGCTCGACCCTGACGGGGAGCGGCTCACCATCGTCGACGACGAGGGCGAGGTACTCACCGATACCGAGGCACTTCTCGTGTTTGTCGAACTCGTTCGCGAGCACCTCGTGGGCGACCGCATCGCACTGCCGGTCAATACCACTGCCCGTGCGGTGGAGATTGCCCGACGATCCGGAATCTCGGTGACGCACACCAAGTTGAGTGCCCCGGTGTTGCAGGCGGCATCGACAGAGCGAGGCGTCGGCTTCGCGGCCGATGGTCGCGGCGGGTTCATCCTGCCCGGGTTTCTGCCTGCGTTCGACGCGTCGGCTGCATTGGTGAAACTGCTGGACCTGCTGGCCCGGACCGACAAGAGCCTGTCTGAGGTGCGCCGCAGTCTCCCCTCGGTATCCATTGCCCAGGAATCGGTATCGACCCCTTGGGAGTCCAAGGGCACCGTCATGCGCACCTTGGTTGAGTCCGCTGACGCCCCACTCGAACTGGTGGATGGGGTCAAGGCGCTTTACCCCGATGGGCGGTGGGCGCTGGCCCTCCCTGATCCCGATGCCCCGCTGACCCACGTGTGGGCAGAGGCCTCGACGCAGGCGGAGGCGAAGAGTCTCGCGAAAGAATGGGTGAAGCGGATTCGCAGGGTGGTTCGTTGATCCCTGTGGGGACGGGCTGAGGGTCCCTCACTGTCCACCGAACGGTTTGGCAGCCGCCCAACCCTCAACGTCGACCTTTGCTTGATTGCAATAACCCGCTCCTACCCGTGGGACTAGCATGAGGTTCATGAACGTGCCCGGTGAACTGCGTTACTCGAGCGACCACGAGTGGATTCGTGTTGACGGCAATCGGGTCACCATCGGGATTACCGACTATGCGCAGGACGCCCTCGGTGATGTCGTCTACGTCCAGTTGCCCGGTGTGGGCGTGGCGGTGGCCTCTGGTGCATCTTTCTCGGAGGTCGAATCCACCAAGAGCGTGAGCGACATCTACGCCCCGGTCAGCGGCACGGTGGTGTCTGTCAACGAGGCACTGTCGGCGTCGCCCGAGCAGTTGAACAGCGATCCCTACGGCAGCGGTTGGATCTGTGTGATGGAGATGAGTGAACCGTCCGAGGTGTCCGCTTTGCTCGACGCCGCTGGGTATCAGGCTCTGATCGGCTCGTGACGGCCTGATGGCCTACGTCTTCTGCAACCACTGCGGGCACAGGAACCCGCCGCACTCGTCGTTCTGCAGCGCGTGTGGCACGGTGCTCGACCATTCAGATGAACACACGGCCTCGATCACCAGGGTGACCTCCGACGGTCCCACCGGCACGGCGAGGCCGATGTCAGCCACGGAACATGGCGTGCTGGTAGTACGTGGGGGAGACCAGGACGGCCTGAGGTTTGCCCTGTCGGACCGCCTCACCAGTCTTGGGCGGTCCGTCGAGAATGACGTAAGCCTGGACGACATCACGGTCTCACGTCGGCATGCAGTACTTGAGCTCACACCAAACGGGTTCACCATCCACGACAACGGTTCCCTGAACGGCACCTACGTGAACCAGCACCGCATCACGACCTCCGCGCTCGAGCACGGTGATGAGATCCAGGTGGGGAAGTTCCACTTCCTGTTCCTGCTCGGACCCGACTGATCGTTCGATGAGCGAACGGCGGTACCTGTCGATCGGAGAAGTGCTCGGACTCTTGCTCGAGGAGTTCCCCGATGTCACGATCTCCAAGATTCGTTTCTTGGAGAGCCAAGGATTGATCGACCCCGAACGAACTCCGTCGGGCTACCGAAAGTTCTACGACGAGGACGTCGAGACGCTGCGAGTGATCCTGCGCGAGCAGCGTGAGAACTTTCTGCCGCTCCGCGTTATCAAGGACCGTATGGACACCGGTGAGATTGCTCGCCCTGATCCAACGCCAACTGGTTCGATCCGACTGCCGCGATCGACCGGTCGCACCGGCTCGCCACCGCCCCTCGCCGCAACTCCCCGGAGTAGCCAGACCCCTCAGGTGCGAACCTCGGTTCCCTCCGTCAACCGGCATTCCCCACCTGTTCGCGACGCAGCCTCCGGTTTCGATGACACCGCACCGTTGCGTGCTGCGGCCCGAGCGCATCCTGCCGCGTCGCATGCTCTTACCGTGCAACCTGCATCGAACGAAGAGACCGTGACGGACGGTGCGCAGACTCCCCAGTCGCCAACCCGGCCAGAGACGGGGCTCACGGCAGACGAACTGTGTGCCTATCCGGGCGTTGATTCCGGTCTGCTGGACCGTCTGGAGGAGTTCGGTCTGGTCACGAGCGGCAAGGTGGGCGGCTGGCGGACCTACGACGCCGACTCGGTCCGGGCTGTCCTTGCCGCCGCGGAGCTCTGCTCTCGCGGCCTTGAGCCTCGTCATTTGCGGATCTGGCGCCAAAGCGTGGACCGGGAGATGGCGCTGATCGAGCAGTTGGTGCTCCCGCTGTTGCGCCAGAGCAACCCCACCGCACGGGATCACGCCGGTGCTGTTGCCCGCGACGTGGAGCGTCTAGGGGAGGACCTCCGCTCGGCGCTCGCTGCCCGCGCGCTTCGCCATCTCATTGGGTGAATCCCTTCCGCGGGCGTGCTCGTCTGACGGTTGACCGACACCGCCGATACGCTCGGAAATGTGCAGCGGTTGGACCTGGTAGGAGTGCGCGTGGAGCTGCCGGCTAATACGCCGGTGGTACTCCTACGGGAGGCAACTGGTCGTCGTCGTCTTCTGCCCATCCTCATCGGGAGCCCCGAGGCGCAAGCGATCCACTCGGCGCTCGAGGGCCAACTCCCTCCCCGGCCGTTCACCCACGACCTGTTCCGCAATACCTTGAACACGCTCGGCGTGACGCTCGACAGGGTGGTGATCACCGAGATCCGGGATCACACCTACTACGCAACGCTGCACCTCTCGGGGGCCGCTGGGGATCACACCGTCTCGGCACGGCCTTCGGACGCTATTGCCCTCGCAGTACGCCTTGGGTCCGAGATCTTTGCCGAGGACACGCTGCTTGACGAGGTAGGTCAGGTCGAACCGGCACTCGATGAGGACGACGACAACGAGGAGGAGATCCTCGACGAGTTTCACGATTTCATCGAGTCGGTGAAGCCAGAGGATTTCGAGTCCTGAGTTCGTCTGAGGCCCGGCACGCCTGACGGGCTCTGCAGGCATCCTTGACGAGCGCGCGAGGGTTCCGTACCCTACGCTGCAAGCGGAGTAACAGCGGCGTAACTACGCCGCTGTTAATCGGCTTTACAGGGAGTACTCGTGGCAGAGCAGGGTTACAGCGGAACCAAGGCCGCCCAGGTCGTCGGAATCACCTACCGCCAGTTGGACTACTGGGCGCGTACCGGCCTCGTGCGTCCCTCGCTGGTTGATGCTGCGGGCAGCGGCAGTCGCCGCCAGTATTCGTATCGCGATCTGCTCGAACTGAAGGTCATCAAGAATCTCCTCGACGCCGGTATCAAGCTGGAGTCCGTGCGGGACGTGTTCGAATACCTCCGTTCGCACTTGAATGAGGACGTTGTCACTGCTCACCTCGTTATCGACGGTTCGTCGGTGGTGTTCTGTGACGGCGAGGATCTCATTGACGTCGTTCGCCGTGGTCAGGGCGTGCTCAACGTGCTTCCTCTGGCCCGTGTGAAGGACGACGTCGACGCACAACTCGTGACGCTCTTCCCCGCTGGCGCCGGTGCACTCGCCGCAGTCGTGAACGCCTAGCAGGCACTACGGTCGGGGGAGTGAACGTCTCCCCACTTGATGCAGTACACCGGTCGCTCGGCGCCAAGATGGTGCCCTTTGGCGGTTGGGACATGCCGCTGCAGTACTCAGGTGGCACGCTCTCCGAGCACCTCGCCTGCCGGTCGTCGGCGGTCGCTTTCGACGTGAGTCATCTCGGCACCGTCCGGTTGCAGGGATCGACAGCGTTCGATCTCCTGCAGGATGCACTGACCAACGATCTCCGCAAGATCGCTGCCGGGCGCGCCCAATACACACACTTGCTCGATCCCGCCGATGGTTCGGTGTTGGACGACATCATTGTGTGGTGGGTTGCTGATGACGTATTCGACGTCATGCCCAACGCCTCGAACACCGAGCGAGTGATCGCTGCAATCGGTGGGCGCGAAACCACCGGTGAACGTGCCGTGGTTGCGGTCCAGGGTCCTGACGCGAGACGACGGTTATCCGACGTGTTTCCTGAAGCGGCAGAGGTAGCGCGCTTCAGGGTGGCGACGCTCGACTGGCACGGTGTGCCCTGCACCGTTGCCGGTACTGGGTACACCGGTGAGGACGGGGTGGAGATCGCGGTGCCTGTCGACTCGGCAGCGGCACTCTGGAACGCAATCACCGGAGCGGGTGTTCAGCCTGCGGGCCTCGGAGCACGTGACACCCTTCGCCTGGAGGCAGGACTTCCGTTGCATGGTCACGAACTCGGCCCCGGTATCACCACGCTCGAGGCTGGTCTGGGTTGGGTGATCGGATGGGACAAGGCCGGCTTTCGTGGCCGGGAGGTGCTGGAACGTCAGCGAGAAACCGGCGTTCGTCGGTTGCTGCGCGGCATCAGTACGGAAGGACGACGACCGCCACGTGGGGACTGCTCGGTGTTCGCGGACGGTCAACCGATTGGTGTCACCACCAGTGGGAACTTCTCCCCAGTGCTCGGCCACGGCATCGCGCTCGCGTTCCTCCCACCCGATACAGCCGATGGCACCGAGGTGGCGATTGATGTCCGTGGATCGTCGCTGCCCGGTGTGGTGACGAAGATTCCGTTCGTAGCGAAGAAGTAGTCGAACGGCCTGCTGCCTGATCGGGTGGTTCAGGTGTCCTTCTTCGAACGAGCGCCAGCGCGCCGCTTCGCGGCAGGTTTGCCTGCTGTGTCGCTCTTCACTGGCTTCTCCTCGCCTCCCGCTGCTGCTGGTGTCGTGTCGGTGACGGTCGTCGGCCTGAGGTTGCCGAGGAATGCGCCAGCCAGTCCAGCCACCCCGCTCAATGGCGTGGCGAGTTGCGAGAGTTGAGTGCTCAGGCTGTTGATACTGGCAACTGCCTTGGGGAGCGCATCAGGAGGCAGTGTCGCTAGCTGGCTCGTTACCGAGCGCAGTGGTGCCTCGATCTCGTCGAGCAGGGCGGTTACCCGTTTCGTCGCCACCTCCAGAGACTCCATGGTGCGGGTGAATGCCTGCACCGCAGTGACGAGCGATTCAACACCCTTCTTCATGCCATCGAGGTTCTTGGTGACTGCCCCTAATGGGTTAGAGGTACCGAGGAGGTTCAGCAGATCGGAGAGCGCGGACTGGGCATCGGCCATGTGTAGACGTTACGCGGTGGGCGTTGCGTAGGCCTCCAACGGTGCGCAACTGCAAACGAGATGACGGTCGCCGTAGGCCGCGTCGATGCGTGAGACCGGGGGGAAGTAGATCTTCGTGACGCGTCCGGTGGTGAGCGCGCCGGTGGAGCGCGGGTAGGCACGGGTCCAATCGCCTGCGAGGTCTGCGACCGTGTGCGGAGCATGGGCAAGCGCACTCGCATCGTGCTCGATCTCGCCAGATCGGATGGAGTCGATCTCAGCGGCAATTGACAACATCGCTTCACAGAATCGGTCGATCTCCGCCAGCGACTCGCTCTCGGTGGGTTCCACCATGAGGGTTCCTGCTACCGGAAAGCTGACAGTCGGCGCGTGGAAACCGTGGTCGATCAATCGCTTTGCAACGTCGTCGACGGTGACGCCGGTGTCCTTCGTGATGCCCCGCAGGTCGAGGATGCACTCATGAGCGACGAGACCGTTTGCGCCCGTGTAGAGCGTGGGGAATGCCGGCGCAAGCCGACGTGACACGTAGTTCGCAGCAAGCACTGCCGCGGCGGTCGCCTCCCGCAGTCCCTCTGCTCCCATGAGCGAGATGTACACCCAACTAATCGGCAGGATGCCTGCCGATCCGAAGCGCGAGGCCGATACCGGGCCGACCGGTTGTGAGCCGAGCGGAGCGAGGGGGTCGCCGGGGAGGAAGGGTGTGAGGTGGGCACGCACTGCGACTGGACCGACACCTGGACCTCCGCCGCCGTGTGGGATGCAGAAGGTCTTGTGCAGGTTGAGGTGGCTGACGTCGGCTCCGAAACGACCTGGCTGTGCAACGCCCACGAGTGCGTTCATGTTCGCACCGTCCACGTACACCTGACCACCGTGCTCGTGAATGATTGCGCAGATCTCGGTGATTCCCTCTTCGTACACACCGTGTGTGGAGGGATAGGTCACCATGATGGCGGCGAGACGGTCGCCCGTCTTGGCCGCCTGTGCTCGGAGATCGGCGAGATCGACATTGCCCCGTGGGTCGCAGGCGACAACCACTACGTCCATGCCAGCCATTACCGCACTTGCCGCGTTGGTGCCGTGAGCCGAGGAGGGGATCAGGCACACCCTTCGCTGCGAATCATTCCTGCTGAGGTGATAGGCGCGAATTGCGAGAAGACCCGCAAGTTCACCCTGGCTGCCTGCATTCGGTTGCAACGACACGGCGTCGTATCCGGTCACCGCGATGAGCATCTGTTCGAGTTGGAGTATGAGACGGCGATAGCCGAGCGTCTGGTCCTCAGGAGCGAAGGGATGGATGTTCGCGAACTCCGGCCAGGTAATTGGCTCCATCTCGCTCGTGGCGTTGAGCTTCATGGTGCAGGACCCGAGAGGGATCATCGTACGATCGAGCGCCAGATCCTTGTCTGCGAGACGGCGGAGGTAACGAAGCATCTCGTGCTCGGTCTGATAGCGACGGAACACCGCTTCCTCCAGAATCTCCCCGCGGCGCCGAAGCGAGTCCGGTATTCCCTGCACGGCGTCGCGATCGATAGCGGCAGCCTCCGTTTGAATTCCAAACGCCTGCAGCAGGCGGTTGATGTCGTCGAGTGTGACGGTCTCGTCGATACTCACCCCGACGGTTCGGTCGTCAACTCGACGGAGATTGATCCTTCGGTGGGCGGCTTCCTCAATCACACGGTCGGCGTCGGGAACCCGAATGGTGAGCGTGTCGAACCATGCCTCGTTCACGACCTGGTAACCGCTGGTCCCTACGGCTGCTGCCACCAGCGACGTAAGTCGCTCGACGCGGGTCGCAATCCTTCGCAGACCCTCAGGGCCATGCCACGCGGCGTAGAGGCCTGCGATGTTTGCGAGTAATGCCTGTGCCGTGCAGATGTTGCTCGTGGCCTTCTCGCGGCGGATGTGCTGCTCCCGGGTCTGCAGCGCAAGGCGCAGTGCCGGCCTCCCCTCGGTGTCGGCGGACACACCAACCAGCCGACCGGGTAGCGAACGCGCATGAGATTCCTTGCAGGCGATGAACGCTGCATGCGGACCGCCGAATGCCATCGGCACGCCGAATCGTTGTGCGGAGCCGATGACGATGTCTGCCCCGAGATGCCCGGGAGGTGTGAGCGAGACACAGGCGAGCAGGTCGGTGGAGACAACCGCCATTGCCCCTGCGGCGTGCAGGGCGGCGATGGCGGGGGAGGGGTCGATGATCGCACCCGACGAACCTGGATAGGAGATCAGTCCCCCGTACACCGTCGTTGCATCGAGGTCCGCCAACGACCCGATTCGCAACGCAATGCCGAGTGGCTCGGCGCGTGTGAGCAGCACAGCAATCGTCTGCGGATGGGTGTCCTCGTCAACAAAGAAGGTGTCGCCGGGGTGCTTGCTCACGCGGCGCGCCATGGTCATCGCCTCCGCCGCAGCGGTTGCCTCGTCGAGCAAGGACGCGTTCGCCAGTTCGAGGCCCGTGAGGTCGGTCACCATGGTCTGGAAGTTGAGCAGCGCCTCAAGTCGACCCTGACTGATCTCTGGTTGGTACGGCGTGTACGACGTGTACCACGCAGGGTTCTCCAGCACGTTGCGCAGGATGACCGGTGGGCAGACCGTTCCGTAATAACCCATGCCGATCATGCTCGTGAGCACTCGGTTCTGCGATGCAATGTCGTGAAGTGTCTGCAGCACCTCACGTTCGTTTCGTGGCGTACCGAGAGCAAGGGGATCACGCAGACGGATCGACTCGGGCACGGCAGCGTCGAGTAGCGAGTCGAGGCTCTCCTGGCCGACGAATTCGAGCATTCGACGGCGATCCGACGAGTCCTCACCCAGATGGCGGCGGCGGAACTCGTGGTGGTCGAAGAGGTCGTCGAGGGACGGGCGCGTGCTCATGGTTTCCTTCGGGGTTCGTCGATTGATTCCCCCGCTGTGGTTGACCTGAGAGCTTCACGGGCGAACCCGCTTTCCCCTTCGGTGGGGTTCGGGCAAGCCCGTTCCCACTCTCCAGCGTTGCCTGTCCCGACCGGTTCGTGTGCCTGAGAGATTCTGGGGAGATTGCTCCTTCGGCGCCTCCGGACTGGCTGCCCGGCGGTCTCTCCCGGTTGGGATGTACGGCATCCACCAAACTATCCGCCTCGGCACCTTGGGGCGCGGAGGTTGCGGGAGGGGTAACTTTCGTTTCATGGCTGAGATGACCGCTGCAGATTGTGTCCGTGCACTTACTGGCCCCGTGGGCGACCTCGGTGCGCGTTGGATGCTCCATCCCGAGACGCTCCAGGCAGGAACCGACGCCGGGTATGCCAACGGGTTTGCGTGGTACACGGCCGGCCGAGGTGGTGTGCTGGGTGATGTCGATGCAGATGTAGTGGTGTCCTCGTTTGCCTATTTCGAGCCGACACTCGTCCGCAAGATGTGGGACGCCGGTACCGCAGTGGAAGGTGCCCGCGCTGCCGGGAGGCGTTATGCGAAGGCCTGCGCCGACTGGGGCCAGAAGCGACTCGCTGGCGTCGCCGGAATGGACCGACTCGCAACACTGGCGGACAAGGTCATTGACGAGGCGTCCGTAGAGGGCCTCACGCTGTTTGCCGGATGGCGCGCGGAGGAACGCCCAGCAGACGCCGGCGCTCACGCGTACTTCAATATTCATCTCCTCCGGGAATTGCGCGGTTGCGTTCACATCATCGCCACCACGGCGCAGGGCCTCAGCGCCCTTGAGTCGATCCTGGCCGATGCCGTTGGCGGACCTGCTCGCGCCAAGAACTTCGGATGGTCCGAGCCGTATCCCGACACCACGACGTTCGCGGCCCGCCGGGAGGCTGCAGAG
Source organism: Acidimicrobiales bacterium (assembly GCA_947465505.1). Taxonomy (GTDB): domain Bacteria; phylum Actinomycetota; class Acidimicrobiia; order Acidimicrobiales; family Ilumatobacteraceae; genus WLJO01. Next base: position 16,536 of record CANIBN010000032.1, read on the forward strand.
GCTGACACCGACCGCATGCTCGTCCGCTTTTACGAGGTGCTGACCCCCTCGGAGCGCAGCGAACTCGTTGGCCTCATCGCAACGGCGAAGGTTGCGCTCGACGCCAACAAGTAGGCGTCGTTGCGACACCACGTTCTTCATTTGTTCTGTCATGACGAAACGCGAAGCCGCGCTTCGCTCGCGAGCGTGTGGGGGACTTGTTGCCGTGGCCCAGTCAGTCGGCGCGGGTCACTTCATCAAGATCAACCGGTCGCCACCGAGCGCAGCGAAATTCCCCTGAATCTCGCCGTTCGGATCGAGCGAGGCGTCGTTCATTGACGTCCATGCCGTCAGCGTGAGGGGAGTGCCCGCCCGATCGGACTCCGCACGCGCCTGCAGTGCAGCGGCGTAGAAGTCGGAGAGGGAGGGGTGCTCGAGCCGAACGTTGAGGGCCTCGCACCGACGGCCGGCAACCTGGGCGAGTGCAACGCTGTTCACCCCGAGCAGCACCGGAGGGCGGGGCGAAGGCAGCGGGAAGCCCGTCCATTGAGGGTCCCGTTGTGCGTCCCACAGTTCGTCACAGAGGTCGAGCACCTCGACGAGACGCTCGTGGCGGGCCGCCATGGAGCCCGGTAGGGCGATGCCGAGCAGGTCCTGCTCCTCGGACCATTTGGTGTTCGGGGCTGCACCAGCGCCGAGGCCAAAGACGAATCGACCGCCACTGATCTCTTGTACCGATGCCGCCGCCGACACCGTCATGCCGGCCGTGCGGTTCGCAGCGTTGACGACGAGCGTGCCGATCCCGATGGTGCTCGTTGCGGCAGCAAGGGCACCCGCCAGCGTGAAGCATTCGAGCATGCGGGGGGAGTTGAACACCGAGCCACTCAGGTGGTCGTACACCCAGGCGGTACCAAAGCCCTGTGCCTCGGCGTCACGAACGCGGTCTCGAAGGCTGGGCCACGAGTGAGTAGCGGCGTTGTAGAGGACGTCGAGCTGGACCACGAGGTGAACCTACCGCCCATCAGGATTCGCCCAAGTATTGACATAACGAGGATTATGGGCGTACGCCGAGAGTGCGTCAGCTCGGTCGGAGTCGAACGCCGGCGAGCGGCCGGGCGTTCTCGAGTACCCAGTCCAGGATTTCTCGTACCTCGCGTGCCGCCGGGCGACTGCCCAAACTGGCGAGATCCCGGTCGGCGTCGTTGACTGCGCATGCCAGCACGTACACGGCGTCATGCAGGGCTTCGACCTCGCTGCGTGCGAGCACCAGCTGTTCCTCGGTGATCCGGACGTCCCGAGATCCGCGTCGGGTGACGTAGTCCCATTGACGACACGCCTGGCTGCAGTAGCGCCGCGGACGGCCAGTGGCCTTCGCCTCGGGCAGTCGGGTGCGACACCATCCACATCTCCGCTCCCCGCCACCCGCTATCGACACCTCTTTTGTCATGACGAAAGGTTAGAGCAAACCGGCAGCGGAGGGCGACGCTTCACTACATTCTCACCAACGCTTCTGACGGTGAGGAGTTGCGCAATGTCCCAATCCATCGAGTCCGACTCCATCGACTCGTCCTTGACTCCATCTGGTCCGAGCCGCAGTGCCCGTCGTCGACGCCGGAACCTGCTCATCGCTGCGGTCGTTGCCGTAGTGGTGATCGCCGTTGCGGTGGTGATCACCGTCGTGGCGGTGAACCAGCGTGAGGGAACGATCAATGGTTGCAATCGGCTTCCTGGGGCCGTTGCTCTGCCTCAACGCTGCTTCTGAGCCGCGCGCGCTGCCCGACAGGGTCGCTAGGCAATCATGACGACGGTGTCGCCAACAGCCGCCCAGGCGTAGAGCCAGTTGATTGCAGCATCA
>CANIBN010000033.1 GCA_947465505.1 Acidimicrobiales bacterium
CGGGCGTAGCCGTAGAACGGGCACACGGCCGTGATGCGCTTGGCGGAGGCGCGCTGGGCAGCATCGATCATGATGAGCTGCTCCATGATGGAGTCGTTCACCGAGTGGCCGTTCCAGCCGTAGTGGCTCTGCATGACGAACACGTCGCAGCCGCGGATGCTCTCGGCAAACCGCGGTCGAATCTCGGTGTTGGCGAAGTCGACGATCTGCGCGTCACCAAGTTCGGTTCCGAGGCAACTGGCGACTTCCTCGGCCAGCGCACGGTGGGTACGCCCCGAATACAGCGCCAGCCTCTTGGTGGTGACCTTTTCCATCTCCATCGGCTGTTCCTTCATGACCAAGGTCCCCTTCTCACTCCGCGCGGCCAGTGTAGAAGGGTCCAGTGCGCGCGCTGTCACCGAGCGAGGCACCTGACTCCAGATAGGCAAATGGGCCAACTATCGAGCCCTCGCCGATCTCGGCCTCAACAGCCACAGAGTTCTGGACTACCGACGAGGCGCCCACGACGCAGTCCACGAGTCGGGTGTTGGGACCGATCTCACAGCCGGCGCCGACAACGGTGCGTCCCTGGAGAATGGTGCCCGGGTAGAGCGTGACGTCCCGACCGAGTTCGACCGTGACGTCGATGAAGGTCTGGCGGGGGTCGAACATGGTGACGCCCCGGAGCATCCAGGTGCGGTTCGTGCGGGCGCGGAGTTCGCGCTCGACCATCGCCAGCTGCCAGCGGTCGTCGACATCGAGGACCTCGGTCTCGTCGTCGAGCGACATGGTGCCGATCTGGTAACCCATCGACGCAAGCGCCTCGACCACATCGCTCAGCGAGTACTCGCCGGACACGCTCGAGGGGCGAAGACGGCGCAGGGCAGGGGCGAGGAGGTCCCTGCGGAAGGCGAAGATCGACGTGCTGCACTCGGCAATCTGCGCCTCGTCAGCCGATGCAGACACCTCGTCGACGATACGGAGCACGCGTCCGGCACCCTGCCGGGCAGGCGCACGCACGATGCGGCGCTCGCCGCGAGGATCGTCGAGGTGGACGGTAACGACGGTGGAGGCGTATCCGCCGGCCTCGTGATGGGCAACGAGCGCACTGATGGTGTCGGGGCGCAGCAGCGGACGGTCGCCGGGAAGCACGACCACGGTCGAGGTGTCGTCGAGGTCGTCGGACTCAAAGGCGGAAAGCCCGACGAGCGTGGCGTCTCCGGAACCGTGCCGAACGTGTTGCTCGACGAAGGTGACGTTTGCCCATACCGGCGCCTGCTCCTGCACCTTCTTGGTGACGCGCTCAGCGTCGGCGCCAACCACCACAACGGTGCGCTCGATGTCGAGGTCCTCGAGGGCCGAGATGACGTGCATGACCATGGGCCTGCCGCAGATGAGGTGGAGCGGTTTGGGGCGCTCAGACTGCATCCGAGCGTCCTCTCCAGCAGCAAGGACGATCGCGGACACCGGCATACAACGGTTTTAGCGCGGCGGGCCACCGATGGGGGACATCTCCGGGTGCCGCTACATTGCTGGGGACCTTCGGGGGTCGTCCAACTGGCAGGACAACGGATTTTGGTTCCGTGAATAGGGGTTCGAGCCCTCTCCCCCGAGCTGTACGGATGCTCGGGACTGGCGTCCGGCCGCTGTGAATGGGGTGTTCCGGGCTCCGGGCCGATAGCGTTGCCAGCCTTATGGGTTCGCTGATCAAGAAGCGCCGCAAGCGCATGCGCAAGAAGAAGCACAAGAAGATGCTCCGCCGCACGCGTCACCAGCGTCGCAAGTAACACTTCCACCACGGGCTTCCTGCCCGTTTGAGCCTCAGGCCACGGTATGGGCAACCACCACCGTGGCCGCTGGCATTTTTGCCTGCAGGTCCGCGTGGTCGCCCTCCAAGAACCACGTTGCACCGCTTCCCGCCAGACGGGGGCGCACGCCCGCAGCATCGGTGATGCGGTCCCGCCACCAGGCAAGGTCGGGGACTACCGAGATCGCTGCAGGTTCGAGGTCGTTGCCGAGGTCGCCTGCCGGCCCACCGAGTTCGTCCCAAGCCCGATAGATCGCCGGCGTCGAGCAGTGCAACGGCGGGATGACGAGGGTGTACGTGGCGGGAACGTGTTCGAGGCGTTCGATCTGCTCACCGACGCCGGTCACCCGGGCACGACCTCCCACAAGGCAGAAGGACACGTCGGCCCCGATGCTGGCCGCCCGCACATGATCGGTCCATCCAGCCCATCGCAGCACGGCCGCAGCATCGGCAGACCCGCCGCCGAGGCCACCGCCGCTGGGGATGTTCTTCTCCACGTGGACGCTGGCCTCCGCACCGGACAGCATGAGTGCCCGCACGATGAGGTTGTCGTTCGTCGTCGGCACGCCGTCGGCATATGGGCCCGTTACGGACACGCCACTGCCCTCGGTGTCGATGCGGAGGCGATCGTGCAGGTCGAGCGTCACCATCTCGGCGTCGATGAGGTGGTAGCCGTCCTCGCGCACGCCGGTGATGCGCAGCGAGAGCGTGAGCTTTGCGTGGGCCTCGACAACGGCGACAGTCATCGCGCACCAACCGATGCCGCGGTGAGGCGCCCCCACGCATGCACGTCGAGTTCCTCGGCGCGGGCCGTTGGGTCAACACCTGCAGCAGCGAACGCTGCGGCGTCAACGAGCGTGGCGAGCGAGCGGCGCAGCATCTTGCGTCGCTGGCCAAAGCCTGCGCGCACGAGCGCAAAGAGGTCGTCCCGACTCACCTCGGGGCCCACGGCAGGTTCGGTCCGTCGGTCGATGCGCACGAGTGCTGAGTCCACGTTCGGTCGCGGGAGAAACACCGTTGGCGGCACGATTCCAACGACCGATCCCGTTGCCCAATAGGCAACCTTGACGCTGACTGCGCCGTACGCCTCGGCTCGCGGCGCTGCAACAAGTCGCTCGCCCACTTCTTTCTGCACCATCACCAGCATTGCGGTGATCTCCGGCACGAAGTCGAGCAGGTCGGCGATGAGTGGCGTCGCGACGTTGTAGGGCAGGTTCGCCACGAGTGTCCACTTCGGCGAGGCGGCGAGCAGCGTGTGCCAGTCGAGTTCCATCGCATCGCCATGGACCACGGTGACGTTGGCGCAGTCGGCGGTGTTGTCCTGAAGGATCGGGACCAGGTGGTTGTCGATCTCGACAGCGAGCACCTCGGCACCGGTCTCGGCGAGCGCGAGCGTGAGCGAACCCAGGCCGGCGCCCACCTCGATGACGTGGTCACCGGGGCCGACCCCAGCGAGCCTTGCAATGCGCCTCACGGTGTTCGCATCCACGACGAAGTTCTGGCCGAGGGACCGCCGGGGGGCGAGCCCGCGGGACTCGAGTTGCGCGGCTGCCTGCGTGCGTCCGAGTGTCATGGGTTCACCAGCTGATGCGAACCGGGATCGGTGCCTGGGTGAGTTCCGAGATCTTCTGGAAGAGCGGTGCGTTGAGCACAACGAGCATCCCGGAGGGAATGGTCTGCCAGCGCACGTGACAGGCGACCGAACGCCCGTTGTCGGTGTTCTCAATGGTCACCTTCGTGCCCTCGGGCAGGAAGTTGAGGATGCACACGTCCTTGGGGAGGACGGTGGTGGGCACGATGGTGCTCGTGGTGGTGCTGCCGGGGATCTTCACGGGCCGGATGCCGAAGTTCTTGTAGGTGGCCATTCCGGTGCGGATCAGAGCGTCCTCTGCCGATGCCTGGTTGATGGCCACCGTGGTGAGCGGCACCGTTTGCTTGGAGCCGGAAAGGAACCCGGGGGTGAGGTTCTGCGACACCTCGCCAACCGACGTCTCCTCCTTGGGGTGCTCGGTCTTGGGCGAGTGCTGGGTCCACCACGCGAGCGGGATGATGACCATCGTGACGACGAAGACGAGCATGATGCGCCGCCGCTCGTAGATGCTGGCGCTGGAGAGCCAGCTCATCGGTCCTCCCGCATGACGAAAAGGTTACGGAAGTGGCAGCCTGAACGCAATGACCGCGTTGCGGTCAGTGGCCTCCGCGATGGCCTGGAGCGAGTGTCCGGTGGCCTCAGCGATGCCGACTGCGACATGTGTCACCCACGACGGTTGGTTCGGCCGGCCTCGATTCGGAATCGGCGCGAGGTAGGGAGCATCGGTCTCGATGAGCATTCGGTCAAGCGGACAGTGTCGGGCGGCCTCCCGTACAGGTTCGGCATTCTTGAACGTCACGATGCCGCTGAAACTCACGAAGGCCCCGCGTTCGAGACATGCGGCGACCTCGTCCGGCCCGCCGGTGAAGCAGTGGAAGATCGTGCTCACGGGCATGCCCTCGCGGTCAAGGATCTCGAAGGTCTCGTCCCAAGCGTCGCGCGTGTGGATGACGAGCGGGAGTGCATAGTCGTGCGCGAGTCGGACCTGTTCTGCGAACGCCTGCTTCTGCTCGTCCCGTGCCGAGTGGTCGTAGAAGTAGTCGAGTCCGCACTCGCCGATAGCAACGACCTTCGGCATGGTGATGAGGTCGACGATGGTGCTCACTCCGTGCCGCGCCTCGTGAGGGTGCAGTCCAACGGTGGCCCAGACGTCGTCGTAGCGACCCGCAATGTCGATCGCCTGCTCGGAGGTCGTCCGGTCGCACCCGACGGTGATCATGCGATGCACGCCAGCGGCCCGTGCTGCCTGCACGAGCCCGTCGGTTCCCTCGGGGACGCGTGGGTCGTAGAGGTGGCAGTGGTTGTCGGTGAACCGGAGGGTGTCGGTGCTGCTCATGCCTGACGGCGGGGGAACAGCGGCTCGCCCTTCACGACATCGAGTCCGCCCGGGTAGGCACCCCAGGCGGCCGCACCCGGGAGACGCTGGTCGGCAACGTTGCCGCTGAGGCCAATTCGTTCCCAGACGGCCTGTGCCGTCTCGGGAACCGCAGGCGAGCACAGCACGGCGACGATACGGAGCGCCTCGAGCGCGTCGCCCATTACGCGGTTGACGGCCTCGCCGGGCTCGGCCTTCCACGGCTCGTTGGCCTCGAGGTAGGCATTTGTCGCACGGATGAGGTGCCAGGTGGACTCGAGTGCGCGACTCGGCTGAACGGTGTCCCAGGCTGCTGCCGCACCGTCGTATGCAGCCACAGCGGCCTCGGCGAGCGGTGAGTCGGCTGCGGGTGCAGGGCCGATCCCATCGCACTTCTTGCCCACCACGGTCGCGACGCGCGAGAGCAGGTTGCCGAGGTTGTTCGCGAGGTCCGAGTTGTACCGGGAGATGAGGCCCTCATAGGTGAAGTCGCCGTCTTGGCCGTAGGGCGTGTCGGCCAGCACGTAGTAGCGGAAACCGTCGAGGCCGATGTCGTCGATGAGGTCGAGCGGATTGACGACGTTGCCCGTGGTCTTGCTCATCTTCTCGCCACCGACAAGGAGCCAACCGCCGACGGCCCACCCCTTCGGTGGCTCGATGCCAGCAGACATGAGCATCGCAGGCCAGTACACACAGTGGAACCGGATGATGTCCTTGCCGATCATGTGGTAGTTGACGGGCCACCACTGGTCGAAGCGTTCTTGATCGCGTCCGTAACCGACTGCCGAGAGATAGTTCGTGAGGGCGTCGAACCAGACGTACGTGACGTGCTTGGGATCCCACGGGATCGGGATACCCCAGTCGAGCGATGTCCGCGAGATGGAGAAGTCCCGCAGTCCACCCTTGATGAATCCGCGCACTTCGTTGGCGCGAAAGTCGGGCACGATGGCCCCCGGGTGCGCGTCGTACCAATCGAGCAAGCGCTGCTCGAACGCCGAGAGGCGGAAGAAGTAGTTCTCCTCCTCAAAGTGCTCAACCGGACGCTTGTGAATCGGGCAGTCGGTGCCGTTGGTGAGGTCGTCCTCGACGTAGTACTCCTCACAACCGACGCAATAGAGGCCCGAGTACTTGCCGAGGTAGATGTCTCCGGCGTCGTGACACGCCTTCAGCAGGGTCTCGACGGCCGTGTAGTGACGAGGTTCGGTGGTGCGGATGAAGTCGTCGTTCGCGATGTTGAGCCGTTGCCACGCTGCCTCGAAGAGGGGAGCAATGTCGTCAGCGAACGCCTTCGGGGTCTTGCCGACAGCGTCGGCCGCCTGCTGGATCTTCAGGCCGTGTTCGTCCGTGCCCGTGAGGAAGTGGACATCGTCGCCGAGGAGACGGTGCCAACGCGTGAGGGCGTCACCGATGATCGTGGTGTACGCATGGCCCAAGTGGGGCTGCGCGTTCACGTAGTAGATGGGAGTAGTGACGTAGAACCGACCCACGGTGGGCAGGGTAGGGCCTTGGCGGGGGTTCAGACCCATCAATTCCCAATCGGGGGTCTCCAGTTGCCAAAGTGGGGCCATGACGCCCTTTGAGTTCGACGCCGCAGTCGCCCTCGATCAGACCGATTCAGGCTGGTCAGCGACGGTCCCCGACGGTTGGGACATCAACGGCAATGCCAACGGCGGCTATGTCTTGGCGCTCGGCGCCAACGCTATGCGTGCCGCCAGCGGGCGCGCCCATCCGCTTACCATCACGGCCCACTACCTCGCACCGGTCACGGCGGGACCAGTGTCATTCGATACCCAGGTGGTGAAGCAGGGGAAGCGGTTCGCCACGATGACCGGCTCGATCCGGCGCGATGGACGAGAGCTCATCAGACTGCTCGGTGCGTTCGGCGACCTCGACCCCGACATGGAACAGACCTTCATCAACGGTGCGCCCCCGGACCTCCCTCCTCTCGACCAGTGCATCCGGCGCACTCCGGTGGGCGGCACCGCGCTCGTCGGTCTGGCGGATCGCCTGAACATGTGGCTCCATCCCGACGATGCCTCCGCGCTCGAGGACGAACCGTCGGGCAGCGGCCTGAGCCGGGGCTGGTTCGAGTTCCGAGACGGCCGCCCGATGGACACGCTGGCGTTGCTCCTGGCTGCCGATGCCTTCCCTCCCGCAGTGTTCAACATCCCGAACCTCATCCGAGGATGGGTGCCAACGGTCGAGTTCACCGTGCACGTACGCGGCGTGCCGTCTCCCGGTCCGCTGCAATGCCGGTTCGAGACGCGGTTCCTCTCGGGCGGGGTACTGCACGAGGACGGCGAGTTGTGGGACAGCGCGGGCCGGCTCGTGGCGATCTCCCGCCAGTACGGGCTCCTTGCGCGCTCCTGATCGCTAGAGCGTGAGCACCAGCGCGTACACCTCTCGTTTGGCGCGACCGGTCTGTGCTGCGACATGGGCCGATGCATCGCGCTTGCTCATCCCTGCGCCAAGTGCTGCGCGCAACAGGGACTCGACGTCGTCGTCGCTCGGCGGGTCCTCGGCAGGTGCGCCGTCGAGTACGACCACGTACTCGCCGATCGGATCGTGAGCGGCGAGGTGCTCCGATGCTTCGTCGAGTGTTCCGCGCCACACCTCCTCGTGCAGTTTGGTGAGCTCGCGGCACAGTGCCACACGACGGTCGCCGCCGCACGCTGCTGACAGGTCGGTAACGGTTCGTGCAACGCGGTGCGGCGCCTCGTAGAGCACCACCGTGCGCAATTCCCTCGCAATCTCGGTCAGACGATCGGTCCGATCCCTACCCGACCGAGGGATGAACCCCTCGAAGACGAATCGCTCGGTGGGGAGGCCGCTCACGACAAGGGCCATCACGAGGGCGGCGGGGCCGGGCACCGCAGTCACGAGATGGCCGGAAGCGATGGCCGCCTGGACCAGTCGTTGGCCGGGATCGCTGATTCCCGGCGTACCGGCATCGGTCACGACCGCCACCGTGCCCCCGGCGTTCAGGACGTCGAGTACCTCGGTGGTGGCCGCATGCTCGGTGTGGTCATCGACCCGTCGCAGTCGCCGGGCGACAACTCCAGCGTGCTGCAGTAATCGACCGGAGCGGCGAGTGTCCTCACAGCACACGAGATCGGCACTGGCCAATGCGGCGACAGCGCGCGGCGATAGGTCGCCGAGGTTCCCGATAGGCGTGGCGACAAGGACGAGGCCTCCCACGGTCAGTCCCTGATCTCCACGGTGTCACCGAAGTGCAGACCCCATCGGGCGAACGAGCCGGCCTGGGCCTCGATGACGGTGCGTGCAGCAAACACCGGGACACACAGACGATGTGGCTGGACACGAACGACCTTGATGACCGTTCCTGCGTGGTCGAGGTAGGCGACGTCGAGCGCAAATCGCATACCGAGGCTGTGTATCCAGCGGCAGCGGGGAAATACCACGGCGCCCTCCGCGCCGTCGTGACCGAGCAGACCCCGGGCACGTTGGCGGCGCCCCGTCAGGATGTCTGCGGACGCGAGAACACGCGCGCCACTCACCAGCCATGCCATGTGTTCAGCCTCGCACAGCGTGTCGGCCGCGACAGGTCAAGCCGCGGGGAACCCGAGTAGCGCGTTCTCAACCACCTCGCTGAGGGCCGGGTGGATGTAGTACTGCCCGCGTGCCATCTCGTCGATGGTCTGGCCGAACGCCATGCCCTGGATGAGTTGCTGCACCAGCATCGACGAGTTTGCGCCGATGATGTGGGCGCCGAGCAGTAGTCGAGACGTTCGGTCGGCAACGAGCTTGCAGAACCCGCTCTGGTCCTCCATGGCCCAGCCGTAGGCAGTGTCACCGTACGGACGCGATGTCACCATCACGTCGTGTCCCGCCGCGCGGGCCTGCTCCTCGGTGAGGCCAACGGCGGCAATCTGTGGTGAGCCGAAGACTGCGTGGGGGATGAACCGGTGGTCACTCTCAATGCGCCGGTGTGGGTGGGCAAGGTTGTGGGCCACGACCCGAGCCTCGTGGTTCGCGACATGTTTCAACTGTTCGGGAGAGCAGATGTCGCCGAGCGCATACACATTGCGCACGGAGGTCTCCTGACGGGCGTCCACCTTGAGGCGACCGTCCGCCTCGAGCGCGAAGCCGGCCGCCGCGAGATCGAGTTCGTCGGTGTTCGGCACCCGGCCGGTGGCGACGAGGATGGCATCCACCTCCACATCTGCGGTGTGCTCGAGTAGCAGTGTGAGTCCACTCGACGACTTGCGGACAGCAAGGAGATTCTCGCCACAACGCAGGTCCAGGCGCTGGCGCGCGAGATCGACATAGCGAGCGCGGAGGTCGTGGTCCTCTTGGCGCAATAGCTCCGGGCCACGGTTGATGAGTGTGACGGTGCTACCGAATGCCTCGAACACATGGGCCATCTCGCACGCAATAAAACCGCCGCCGATGATGGCAAGCCGGCGGGGCACCTCGTCGACGCGCATGATGGTGTCCGAGGTGTAGTAGCCCGCATCGTGGAGACCGGGGATGTCGGGGATCATCGGGCGCGCACCGGCTGCGATGACGATGTGCTTGCCCTCGATGACCTCGCCGTTCACGCTCACCCGGTGCGGCGCAACAAAGCGGCCAGCGCCCTTGTGGACGGTGATGTTCGCACAGCGATTGGTGCGGTAGTCCTCACCGCCCGCCGCAATGGGATCGATGCGGCCGAAGACGCGATCGCGAACATCCCGCCAGCGCACGGCGCGAAGGTCGGCGTCGACGCCGAGCCTGGCCCCGTGACGGATCCCCTCGACGAGATCGGCCACGTAGACAAACATCTTTGTGGGGATGCAGCCGCGGTTCAGGCAGGTGCCGCCGAAGACGTCTTTCTCCACGATGGCGACAGACCAGTCGTCAAAGTCGGGAGTGAGGATCGAGTTACCCGATCCGGTGCCCACGATGATCAGGTCGTAGTTCTTCTTGGTCACCCCTGCAGGGTAGGCCGCTCAGCCAGGGGACGCGGTACGCCGGAACCACCCGGGTGCCTCGATGAGTACGCCTGTCTCGTCCACGTCAAGCACGACGGCGAAGTCGAACCTCGGGACGGAGAGCTCCCATCGCCGTTCGTCGAGGCGTGTGTAGCGATGCTCGGCAGGCACTACCGAGAGGGTCTCCACGTCGATGGTTGCAGCAAGCACCGACGTCTGTTCGCCGATGTCGAGCGTGAGCGCCCTGATGGTGGTGAGCGTGGTGGACGGGGAACAGCCGAGTGACACCGTGGTGCAGTCGCGCAGGTCCTCTCGCTCGCCGCCGTTCATCTCACCCCAACGCCCGGCTCCGTCGGTGACGAGCCAGAGATCGGGGTCCTCGAGATCGCGGAACAACAGGAACTGGCGCAGGTCGTGGTCCGGGCCGAGTCGCATGATGTACTGCACGTCGAGTCCGGTCACCGTTCCCTCTGCCACCCATCCACCGTTGTCCCAGCGCAGGGCGAAGTCTTCGGATGTGTGGCCCTCCCAAGAGGCCCAGACCACGTGCAGGACCGACTCGCTCACCGATACCGTCCATCGGGTGATTGCGCTGGATGACGCTCGGGCACTGGTGTTCCGATCCGTGGGGAGACTCGACGAGGTCACGCTACCCATCGGTGAACTCGATGGGTTCGTGCTGGCCGAGGACGTCTCGGCAGCCGAGAACGTCCCGCCGTTCCCGAACACGGCGGTCGACGGCTACGCAGTGCAGGCCGCCGACACGGCAACCACCCCGGTTGAGCTAGCGGTGGTGGGTGAACTTGCTGCTGGCGCTGCACCTACACACGTCGTGCGGCCCGGTACGGCGGTGCGCATCATGACCGGAGCACCGATGCCTGAGGGCGCCGACGCAGTGGTGATGGTGGAGGAGACAGAACGTCTGGACGGCGGAGCGCTCGTTCGTGTCCGGTCGTCGGTACGCGTTGGCGATGCCGTGCGAGCCGCGGGCAGCGACGTGGTTGCAGGGACCACGGTGTTTCGCGCCGGCACCGTGCTCAACGGTCCGTCGCTCGGTGTCCTCGCGAGCATCAACCGAAACACCGTCAGTGTTGTCCGTAAGGCGAGGGTTGCGGTGCTCTCGACGGGGGACGAACTCATTACCGATGGCGGTCCGCTCGCTCCCGGGCAGATCCGCGAGAGCAACAAGACCATGCTGCTCCCGATGGTCCAGGCTGCTGGAGCGCAGGCCGTCGATCTCGGTGTGGTCGTGGACGACGAGCAGCGACTCGAAGAGGTACTCAGGAGCGCGGCCGACACGTGCGATGCGATCGTCACGAGCGGCGGCGTCAGCATGGGTGACTACGACGTCGTAAAAGCCGTGCTCTCCCGCATCGCCGACATGACGTGGATGCAGATCGCCATCAAGCCTGCCAAACCCTTCGCCTTCGGCCTGCTCGCCAATCGTCACGGCCGACAGATCCCGGTGTTCGGCCTGCCGGGGAATCCGGTCTCCTCGATGGTGAGCTTTGAGGTGCTGGCGCGCCCTGCAATCCGACAGATGATGGGGCACACGCCCGAGCGCGCCGACCGGCCCCGGATCTGGGCGATCGCCGATGAGGCAATCCGTCGCGACACGGACGGCAAGATCCACCTCACCCGCGTCTATGGCGCCTTTGCCCCAGACGGACGTCTCCACGTGCGCAGCACTGGTCCCCAGGGCAGCCACCAACTGGCGGCCGCCGCTCAGGCCGATGGCCTCGCCGTCGTCCCGGACGGCCACGGGGTGGCTGCGGGCGGCCCGGTTGAGGTACTGCTGCTCGCCTGACCTGCAGTCGCTCCTAGACTCCGGTCATGGATCTCGTGGACCCCTTCGGACGGACCATTAGGGATCTGCGCATTTCTGTCACCGACCGCTGCAACTTCCGTTGCACCTACTGCATGCCGGCCGAGGGAATGCAGTGGCTGCCCCGCAGTGAGGTGCTCTCCTTCGAGGAGATCGAGCGACTGGCGCGCATCTTCGTCGAGCGGTATGAGGTGGACGGCATTCGCCTTACCGGTGGCGAGCCAACGGTACGTGCCCATCTGCCGGTGCTCGTCGAGAAGTTGTCGCACCTTCGTGTGCCCGCAACGTCGTCCTCGGCCTTCGCCGGCCGCAAGCCAGATCTTGCCCTCACCACGAACGGCGCCACGTTCCGCCTCGTTGCCCACGATCTCCGCTCTGCTGGTCTCGACCGGGTGAACATCAGCCTCGACACGCTCCACGCCGATCGCTTCCTCCAGATGACCCGGAGGGACGAACTCACGCGTGTGCTCGACGGCATCGAGGCCGCCAAGGAAGCCGGCTTCAGCCCGGTGAAAATCAATGCGGTCGTCGAGCGAGGTTCCAACGACGACGAAGTGGTGGATCTCGCCCGGTTCGGCAGGGAACGCGGTGTCGAGGTTCGTTTCATCGAGTTCATGCCGCTCGATGCCGAGGGTGGTTGGGACCGGTCGAAGGTGGTCAGCCAGGACGAGATCGTGGCAGCGATCGATGCGGTGTTCCCGCTCGAGCCCGTACCGGCACGCGGTGCCGCACCTGCCGACCGTTGGCGCTATCTCGACGGCGGTGGACTCGTCGGCGTGGTGCCCACGGTGACGAAGGCATTTTGCGGCGACTGCGACAGGGTGCGTCTCACGGCTGATGGCCAGTTCCGTACCTGTTTGTTCGAGACCCGAGAGTTCGACCTGCGCGCGCTGCTCCGCGACGGCGCGAGCGACGACGACCTTGCTGCGGAAATCGAGCGGGCCGTGGGCACGAAGTGGGCAGGACACCAGATCAATCAGGTGAACTTCATCCGCCCGAAGCGCTCGATGAGCCAGATCGGCGGCTGATCCGCCGCTGCTTTTGAGCGTCGGTGCTCAGTGACCGGCGACGTTGAGCAGTGTGTACGACGGGTTGAGGAACGTGGGGCCATCTGGGGTCTGCACGGCGATGCCCTCGACGACGAGTGTGCGGCCGAGCCCGATTCCGCCGATGGAGCGGCGACCGCTCCACACAGCCGTTGCACGTCCGCTGTCATCGCTGAGCGTGACGACGAGCGACGGGAGTCCCTGGGCGGGTCGCTGCCGGATACGCGTGACGTGACCGCACACCCGGACAATCTCTCGCGTCTGTACTTGAGCAATCGGGATGATGTCGTCGGCAGCGGAGTCGTGATGATTCGCTTGGGCGGCCTTTCGGCGGAACAGACCGGCCATCGCTCAACTCCCAGCGGGGGTCTGCTTGGAGCCCACCAGGACCTCGCGCACCGCATCCTCGGCATCGCCCGCCGTGAGCACGAGCACCTCGTCGTGGGTGAGCAACGTGGTGTCGCCGCGGGGCACCACCACGTGTCCGTCCCGGACGAGCGCCACGATGGTGGACTCTCTTGGCAGGCCGAGTTCGGAGATGGAGCGGCCAACCGCAGGCGATGACGTAGCGAGCGTCACCTCGGAGATCCTTGCCTTGCCCTGCTCAAGCGATAGGAGGCGGACAAAGGAACCGACGTTCACTGCTTCCTCGACCAGTGCAGTGAGGAGGTGCGGCGTGGAGACCGACACGTCGACACCCCACATGTCGTTGAACATCCATTCGTTGTTCGGGTTGTTGACACGGGCAACCACACGCGGGACGCCGAACTCCTGCTTTGCGAGCAGGGAGATGACGAGGTTGTCCTCGTCGTCTCCCGTCACGGCGGCCACCACATCGGCGTTCGCGGCGTCGGCACGCGTCAACGTGTCGAGTTCGCACGCGTCGCCGAGGGTGACGGCAACACCCTTGCCTCCGGCAGTCTTGCGGGCCATCGCAGGATCGTTGTCGATCAGCGTTACCTCGTGCCCGGAAGCCAGTAGTTGGTCCGCCATGTAGCGACCGACGCTTCCGGCACCAGCGATAATGATCTTCATCAGTGTGCTCCCTGCTGTGAGGAGACGTTGTGGTCGAAGGCCTCGATTGCATCCGTGGAGGCAACGAGATGGATGGAGTCCGCCTCCTGGAGAAGGAGAGTCGGGGCAGGAATCTGCGCCTTGCCGTGACGTGTGAGGAGCACCACGCGGATGCCACTGCTCTCCAGTGCCGACACCGCAGTGCCAGCAAGTGCGGCAGTCACCTTTCGCTCGGCGACAACGAACGACGAGGTGGGGTCGGTCCACTCCACCTTGCCGTGACTCGGCTGCACCATGCGCAGGATGCGAGTGGTGGTCCACGCCACGGTGGCGACGGTGGAGATCCCGAGTCGCTCGTAAATGGCCGCCCGGCGGGGGTCGTAGATACGGGCAACGACACGCTCGACGCCGAACATCTCGCGTGCCACGCGTGCGATGAGGATGTTGGAGTTGTCGCCACTGGTGACTGCCATCACGGCACTGTCAGGCGTGATGCCGGCCTCGGAAAGGACGTCTCGGTCGAAGCCCACGCCTACCGTGGTGCGTCCGC
Organism: Acidimicrobiales bacterium; assembly: GCA_947465505.1. Taxonomy (GTDB): domain Bacteria; phylum Actinomycetota; class Acidimicrobiia; order Acidimicrobiales; family Ilumatobacteraceae; genus WLJO01. The sequence continues at coordinate 14,101 of CANIBN010000033.1, forward strand.
CAAAGCCCTCGCCGAGCCTCCGGAACGCGTCGGGCTTGCGGTCAACGACGACCACGTCGTGGCCGTCTGCGTCGAGCTGGCGGGCGAGGGTGGAGCCCACCCGGCCACAGCCCACGATGATTGCGTGCATCTGGTTCAGTCCTCCTCGGTGGTTGTGCCGTGCATATGGATCGGCACAGAGACGACAGCGGTGTGCGGGCGCTGCAGCAGCCTGGCCTTCAGCGCAAAGGCGCTTCCGTTGTGGAGCCACTGGGACTTCCACGACGTCACGAACTCGGGGATGATCACCGTGATGATGTCGTCGTCGTGCTTCGCGTCGAGCTCGTCCAGGAACTTGAGCACCGGGCGGGTGAGCTCTCGATACGGCGAGTACACGGTGTTCAGCTCGATCGGGATGTTGTAGTCGAGCCACTGCTGTTCGAGACGCTTGCGGTCCTCGTCGTCGCTCGCCACGGTGACGGCCATGATGCGGTCGGGGTTCAGCGAGGTGGCGTAACGGATGCCGTGCAGGACGCCCTTGTTGATGCCGCCGACGAGCACCACCATGGTGTGGGTCTCGCGCGGCACCTTGTAGTCGGGCGAGACACGGACGGCCTGTTGCGTGCGCTCGTAATGCTTGCCCACCGAGCGGAAGCCGATCACCATGATCGGGATCAGGGCAGCCGGGATCCAGGCACCTTCGGTGAACTTCGAGACCACGACGATGACCGCAATGAGTCCGGTGGTGAGCGCACCGACAGCATTGATGACGATGCCGATCTGCCAGCGCGGTTCCCGCTCGTGCAGGTGATGTCGCACCATGCCGGTCTGGCTCAGGGTGAAGCCGGTGAACACACCGAACGCATAGAGCGGGATGAGCTTGGAGATGTCGCCGTTGAAGACGACGATCAGTGCGGAGGCGACGACTGCGAGGAACAGCACGCCGTTCGAGAAGACCAGTCGAGCACCACGGTTGAAGAACTGCCGGGGGAGGAAGCCGTCCTTGGCGATGATCGAAGCCAGGCGTGGGAAGTCCGCGTACGCAGTGTTGGCCGCGAGGATGAGGATCATGAACGTGGCGATCATCGTCAGCCAGAACATGACGCCCTTGCCGTTGTAGAGGTATTGGGCAATGAGGCCGAGGCCGTTGCCGTCGTGTTCGCCTCGATACGGACGCAACTTGGCCGCGAGGACCGACACGCCGAGGAAACAGCTGCCGAGGATGGCGCCCATCCACATGAGGGTGGTCGCAGCGTTCTTGCTCTCCGGCTTCTCGAATGCGGGCACACCGTTCGACACGGCCTCGACGCCCGAGAGCGCCACAGCTCCAGAGGAGAACGCTCGCAGCAGCATGAACAGTCCGAGGGTCGCAGTCTGACGTTTGAGCTCCACGGCCTCGTTGCTCAGCATGGACTCGGGAATCGGTCCGATGTGCTGCACGAAGATTCGGTAGAAGCCGACAACGATGAGGATGAGCAGCATCAGGATGTAGAAGTAGGTCGGTCCGGCGAATACCGCTCCGCTCTCCTTCACACCTCGAAGGTTGACCACCGTCATCAAGAGGACGCAGAACAGGCAGACCGGCACGGTCCACTTGGTGTCGAAGCCCGTAGCCGTTCGTATGGCCAGTACGCCACCCGCAACGCTCACCGCCACCGTGAGGATGTAGTCGACGAGCAGCGAGGAACCAGCGATCAGCGACGGCACGATGCCGAGGTTCTCTCGACTGACGATGTAGGCGCCGCCGCCCGACGGATAGGCGTAGATGGTCTGGCGGTAACTGAGCACCACGATGACCATGAGGATCGACACGATGATCGCGATCGGGATCAGCGGTCGGAAGGCGACCGTGCCGACGCCCGCCTGGAGCAGGATCACGACGAGGATCTCGTCGGTGGCGTAGGCGGTGGAGGAGATCGCATCCGACGCAAAGACGGGTAGGGCGATCTTCTTGCTGAGGCGGTGGTGAGCCTCGTCGGCGCTCGAGATGGGTGCGCCGATCAGGAATCGTTTGAGTGCAGGCATAGTGGTCCGGTATCCGGTGTCCACACGATGCCCTCCCGGCGGCGACCGGTGATGGTTCTTAGCGGATTCTTAGCGCTCCTCTGAGGGGCCGTCCGTCGGTGGTTCGAAGCGATAGCCGGAGCCGGGTTCGGTGATGAAGTACCGGGGTCGTCCCGGGTCGGGTTCGAGTTTGCGCCGGATGTGGGCCATGTGGACCCGCAGATAGTTGGTCTCCTCGCCGTATTGGGGCCCCCAGACCTGCTGGAGCAGGTCCTTTCCCCGGACGAGGCGTCCGCTGTTGCGGACGAGCACCTCGACGACGTGCCACTCCGTCGGCGTGAGTTTGGCCTCGCCGCGCACGGTGAGAGCGCGGTGGTTGGCGAGGTCGATCGTGAGGTCGGGGGACACCAACACCGGGGCTTCGTCGGCCGGTGCGGCACGGCGAAGCGCTGCGCGGAGGCGGGCGAGTAGTTCGCCCATCCCGAACGGTTTGGTGACGTAGTCGTCGGCGCCCGCGTCGAGCGCGGCGATCTTGTCGAACTCGCCGTCACGTGCGGACAGGACGACAATGGGTGTGGTCGTCCAGTGGCGAAGTGATCGGATCACCTCGAGACCCGAGATACCCGGCAGACCGAGGTCGAGGATCACGGCGTCGGGACGGTTTGCGCCGGCCAGTTCGAGCGCACGCTCACCGTTCGGGGCGAGATCGACGTCGTAGTGGCGTGCCCGGAGATTTGCCCCCAGGGTTCGCAGCAGGTGCGGTTCGTCGTCGACGCAGAGGACGCGGGTCACCCGGTGATCCTCTCGTCCGCAGTACGGGTAGCAGCGGGCAGGGAGACGACCACGGTGAGACCGCCTCGTGGCGTGTCACGCAGTTCGAGCGCGCCTCCCATCGCCGAGGTGAGGCCGTCGGCGATTGCGAGCCCGAGGCCAACACCGCTGTTGCTGGCGGAGTCCGAGAGGCGGTGGAACGGCTGGATCACCGTAGGCCGGTCTGTTGCCCGGATTCCGGGGCCGTGGTCGACAACGTAGATCTGGACATCGTCGCGGTGCGCCGCGGCGGAGACGCGGATCCGCTCGCCCGGTGGCGAGAACTCCACGGCATTGCCGACGACATTCGCCAGGACACGCTCGAGGAGCGCCGGGTCGGCAAGGACGTCGGGGAGGTCCGGGGGTAGCACGAGGTCGACGAGGGACCCACGAGAGCCGAGGCTGTGAATCGCAGCCGGGAGGACTTCCTCGAGCGGTGTGGTCCGAATCGCCGGTCGAATCGCGCCGGCCTGCAGCCGTCCCATGTCGAGAAGGTTCGTGACGATGGTGGTGAGGCGATCGGTCTCATCCTCGATCGCCGCAAGGAAATCGTTGCGCACCTCATCTGGCCAGTCGACATCCGACTGGCGCAGACTCGAGGCAGACGCCTTAATAGAGGCAAGCGGGGACCGCAGGTCGTGGGATACAGCGCGCAGGATCGACGTGCGCAGTTCGTCTGCTCGTGCGAGGGCGTCCGCCTCCGCAGCGAGCTCGGCGACGTGGTGCTGTTCGACCAATTGTGCGATCTGGCCGAAGAAGATACGAAGGACGCGGTGCTCGTCGACGGTCAGTGTCCGACCTCGGGTGACGACCGTGATGCCATCGGCTACCGCGACCGAGAGATCGGTAGGGGATGTCTGAAGGGGTGGGTCTCCGCCGGCCGTCACGAGCACGCGGGTGTCGCCGTGCTGATGCTCGAGGACTGCGGCACCGCGGAGATCGAAGGTGGCACACAGTTGATCGACGACGACCTGGAG
>CANIBN010000034.1 GCA_947465505.1 Acidimicrobiales bacterium
CCTCGGCATCCCACGCACCCCTGGAGCCTGAATGCCCACGTCTTCGATGGCTGATCGTCGCGACTTCCGAGTAGCAGACCTCTCACTCGCCCCGTTCGGTCGCAAGGAGATCCACCTTGCCGAGCACGAGATGCCCGGTCTTCGGGCGCTCCGCAAGGAGTTTGGACCCTCGAAGCCGCTCAAGGGCGCACGTATCTCCGGTTCGCTCCACATGACGATCCAGACCGCCGTGCTCATCGAGACACTGGTGGAACTTGGCGCCGAGGTGCGCTGGGCCAGTTGCAACATCTTCTCCACGCAGGACCATGCCGCCGCCGCCGTTGCTGTGGGTCCGACCGGCACGGAGGAGAACCCCGCCGGGGTGCCCGTCTTTGCGTGGAAAGGCGAGACGCTCGAGGAGTACTGGTGGTGTACCGACCAGATGATGACCTGGCCTGACGGCGACGGTCCCAACATGATTCTCGACGACGGTGGCGATGCGACACTGCTTGTTCACAAGGGAGTGGAGTTCGAGGCGGCCGGCGCAGTTCCCGACCCCACCACGGCATCGAACCCCGAACTCGCCATCGTGCTCGGTCTGCTGCAGCGCTCCCTGAAGTCCGACCCCACCAAGTGGACTCGGATGGCGAAGGGGATCCGCGGCGTTACCGAAGAGACCACCACCGGCGTGAAGCGCCTCTACAAGATGCATTCGATGGGCGAACTGCTCTTCCCGGCCATCAACGTCAACGATTCGGTCACCAAGAGCAAGTTCGACAATCTCTACGGGTGTCGTCACTCGCTCGTGGACGCGATCATGCGTGCCACCGACGTCATGCTCGCCGGCAAGGTTGCCGTGGTGTGTGGCTACGGCGACGTGGGCAAGGGTTGCGCTCAGTCTCTGCGCGGGCAGGGTTCACGCGTCATCGTCACCGAGATCGACCCGATCAATGCGCTGCAGGCAGCCATGGAGGGCTACCAGGTCACCACGATGGAAGACGTCGTGGGCGAGGCAGACGTGTTCGTGTCGGCCACCGGTAACGAGGCCATCATCACCATCGACCACATGCAGAAGATGAAGCACAACGCCATTGTCTGCAACATCGGCCACTTCGACTCCGAGGTCGACATCGCCGGACTTGCCCGCTGCGGCGCAGTCAAGGACGAACTGAAGCCAGGCACGGACCTGTGGAGTTTCCCTGACGGCCACTCGGTCATCGTGCTGGCCGAAGGACGTCTCGTGAACCTCGGTTGCGCTACGGGGCACCCGAGTTTCGTCATGAGTTGCTCGTTCTCGAACCAGGTAATCGCGCAGATCGACCTCTTCAATCACCTCGAGAAGTACCCGCTCGGCGTCCACGTGCTGCCCAAGCAACTCGACGAGAAGGTCGCCTCGCTCCACCTCGATGCGCTCGGGGTGAAGCTCACTCGGCTCACCGATGAGCAGGCCGAGTACATCGGCGTCGACCCGTCGGGACCGTTCAAGCCCGAGCACTACCGCTACTAAACCAGTCGGCGCGCCGAGGTGGTACTACGTTCGCTGCTATGCAGGACGTACGAGGAAAAGTTGCAGTAATCACGGGCGGGGCCAGTGGCATCGGTCGGGCGATGGCCCAAGCCTTCTCCGCTGCCGGCATGCGGGTGGTTATCGCCGACGTCGAGGCCACCGCACTGGAGCAGACGTCACAGGAACTTGGGGTTCGAGGTGTACGTGTCGACGTCACCAAGCCCGAGGACCTCGAGGCGCTGGCGCAGACCGTCCGTGAGGAGTTCGGGACTTGTCATGTGCTCTGCAACAACGCCGGTGTCGGTGGCGGCGGTCTACTGCACGAACTGACGATGCGCGATTGGAAATGGGTCATCGACGTCAACCTCTGGGGCGTCATCCACGGTCTCCAGAGCTTCCTCCCGATGCTGCTCGCGAACCCCGACGGCGGCCATGTCGTGAACACCGCGTCCATGGCGGGGCTCAGCCCCCTGCCCGGCGCTGCCCCCTACTCGGCGTCGAAGTACGCCGTAGTGGGCATCAGCGAGACGATGCGGGAGGAGTTTCGCGGCACCGGCGTGGGGGTCAGCGTGCTCTGCCCCGGGTTCGTGAAGACCAACATCTTCACCAGCCAGAGGAACCGGCCGCAGGAATTGCGCAATGCAACGAAGAAGGCCGCTGCACGAACGGCGAACGAGGACATGATCCGTCTCGTCAACGAGACAGCGATTGACCCGGCGGACGTGGCATCCAAGGTGTTGACCGCAATCGTGCAGGACGAGTTCTGGATCTTCACCCACCCCGATCTCCTCGAGCCGTACCGTCAGCGAAACCGCGAACTCCACGGACCGTGCTGAGGAAGCCTGGGGAACCGTGTAGCACCCCTCCGCTAGACCTCGGGCATGCTCCTTCCTCAGTTCTGCCCTGGCTGTCAGCAGCCTCGCATCGGTCGCTGCGTTGTCTGTGCCGAGCACCTTGAGGTTCTCCGTTCCGGCGACACCGGTCGAGCGGCGCTTGTTCACTCGGGCCATGCCCGACGCATGGTGCTCGGCCTCAAGTACCGCAACGCGCGCCAGGTAGCCGCTGAGTTAGCACTGCCTCTGGCCCGCAGCGTTCGGGATCCCGGGCTGTTCGACGTGGTTACCTGGGCCCCCACGTCAGCGCGGCGTATCGCCGACCGAGGCTTCGACCCCGCCGAACTCATCGCGAGGGCCGTCGCGGATCTGCTCGGACTGCCGTGTCGGCGCCTGCTGCACCGGGGCAGGCGATCGGGGCCGCAGGCGGGCAAGAGTCGCGGCGCCCGCCTCGTTGGACCGGAGTTTGTCGGTAGGCCGTTATGGCGCAACCCGCGTGTGCTGCTCGTCGACGATGTCACCACCACCGGCGCCACGCTGCGTGCCGGTGCCCAGGCGCTGTTGTCAGCCGGCGCAGCCGAGGTGCGTTACCTCGCCGCAACCGAGGCGCCCTCCTCCCGATAGGGGGTCCCGGTAGGATTGTCGACTGCATGGGAATCCTCGATCGCGTCCTCCGAGCCGGTGAAGGCAAGAAGATCAAAGCACTGGGTGGTCTGGTGCCGGAGATCAACGCTCTCGAGCCGGCCATGAAAGCCCTGTCCGACGACCAACTGCGGGCGAAGACCGGTGAGTTCCGGGACCGCCACGAGCGGGGTGAGTCGCTCGACGACCTGCTGGTCGAGGCGTTCGCCGCTGTACGCGAGGGTGCCCTCCGCGCGATCGGCCAGCGTCCGTTCGACGTTCAGCTCATGGGTGGCTCTGCACTCCACTTTGGCTGGGTCGCCGAGATGAAGACGGGCGAGGGCAAGACGCTGACGTCCTCCCTTGCTGCCTACCTCAATGGTGTCAGCGGTAAGGGCACGCACCTCATCACGGTGAACGACTATCTCGCCCAGCGAGACTCGGAATGGATGGGTCGGATCCATCGCTTCATGGGCCTCAGCGTTGGCCTCGTGATCCCCGGGCAACGGGAGTCGCCCGCTGAGAAGCGTGCTGCCTATGCCTGCGACATCACCTACGGAACGAACAACGAGTTCGGTTTCGACTACCTGCGCGACAACATGGCGGTCCGACTCGACGACAAGACCCAGCGGGGCCACAACTTCGCAATTGTCGACGAAGTCGACTCCATCCTCATCGACGAGGCACGTACACCGCTCATCATCTCGGGCCGTATCGCCGACGCAGCGAAGCTGTACTACAAGTTCGCCAGCATCGTCCGCAGCCTGCAGCGCGATGTCGACTACGAGGTTGAGGAGGACAAGCGCATTGTCTTCCCGATGGAGCCCGGAATCGAGAAGGTCGAGCAGGCACTCGGCGTCGCGAACCTCTACGACGAGGTCCAGCAGAACCTCGTCCACCAGTTGCAGGCGGCACTGAAGGCCAAGGAGCTCTACAAGCGGGACAAGGACTACATCGTTCAGGGCGGTGAGGTGAAGATCGTTGACGAGTTCACCGGCCGAATCCTCGAGGGTCGACGCTGGTCCGAAGGCATTCACCAAGCGGTGGAGGCAAAGGAGGGCGTGAAGATCAAGGAGGAGAACCAAACCCTCGCCACGATCACGCTCCAGAACTACTTCCGCATGTACGACAAGCTTGCAGGCATGACCGGTACGGCCTCCACCGAGGCCGCCGAACTCATGAATACCTACAGCCTCAACGTCGTGCCGATCCCGACGAACAAGCCCACTGTCCGCGAAGACGCAGCAGACCTGATCTACAAGGGCGAGAAGCCGAAGTTCGACGCCGTGGTGGAGGACATTACGGAGCGTTTCGACAAGGGTCAGCCGGTGCTCGTGGGAACGATCAGCGTCGAGAAGAGCGAGTACTTGTCCCGTCTGCTTGCCAAGCACGGCATTGCACACGAGGTGCTCAATGCCAAGCAGCACACACGTGAGGCCATGATCGTTGCGCAGGCCGGTCGGCTGAAGGCTGTCACCGTTGCTACCAACATGGCAGGTCGAGGCGTCGACATCCTGCTCGGCGGCAACCCTGAACTCCTCGCCCGTCAGGAGGTCCTCAGGGAGGGCCACCACGCCGACACCATGCTCGACGAGTTTGCACTCCCGCTTCCGCTCGACCAGATGCCCGAGGAATACAGAATGGCACGCGCGGCGGCTCGGCAGCGCTACGCGCAACTGTTGGTCGAGTTCACGGAGGACTGCAAGGCCGAGGGCGACAAGGTTCGCGCCGCTGGCGGGCTCTACGTGATCGGTTCAGAACGCCACGAGTCGCGTCGCATCGACAACCAGTTACGTGGCCGTTCGGGTCGTCAGGGAGATCCCGGCGAGAGCCGCTTCTACCTCAGCCTTGACGACGAACTCATGCGTCTGTTCGCCACCGGTGCACTGTCTTGGGTGATGGGCCGGGCGCTCCCCGACGACCAGGCCATCGAGGCGAAGATGGTTACCAAGGCGATCGAGCGAGCGCAGAACACCGTCGAGCAGCGCAACGCCGAGATCCGCAAGAACGTGCTCAAGTACGACGAGGTGATGAACGAGCAGCGCAAGGTGATCTACCAGCGCAGAGACCAGATCCTCGCCGGCGAGGACCTCAAGTCTGCAGCGATGGAGTACCTCTCTGAGGCCGTTGATGCGCTCATTTCCCGTCACTGCGTGTCCGATGCCGACGACGAATGGGATCTCTCGGGCCTTGCCCAGGAACTGCTCAGCTACTACCCGTCCCAACTCAACGAAGCAGCACTCAGCAACTCGTCGGATACCGATGAGATGTACGACGTCGTCATGGCCGAGGCCACGGCCTACTACAACAGCCGCGAAGCCAGCATGGGCGATGAGGTCATGCGCGAGGTCGAGCGTCAGGTGATGCTGCGCATCATCGACCAGCGTTGGCGCGAACACCTTGTCGAGATGGACTACCTGCAGGAAGGCATCAACCTGCGGGCCATGGGCCAGAAGGATCCGCTTGTCGAGTGGCAGCGTGAGGGTTTCGAGATGTTCGGGATGCTCATGAAGGGCATCGCCGACGACTTCGTGCGCTACATGATGCACGTCGAGGTGGTGCACGAGCAGGCAGAGCCGACGCCGGTCCAGAATCTGCAGACCTCATCACCAGACCTCGCCACGAGCGGCTTTGCGAGCGCGGCGCTCGCCGGCCCCATCGAGGACGGCGACGGCGAGCCGGTTGCCGAGGATCGTCCCGCCAAGCAGCAGACGGTGGTCAACGACGAATGGTCCAAGACCGGTCGCAACGAGCCGTGCCCTTGTGGTTCGGGCAAGAAGTTCAAGATGTGCCACGGCCGGAACGGCTGATCTGGCGACATGCGAGATTTCTCCTCAGACCTCAAGGAACTACGTCGTCGTCTCGACGAGGCCCGCTCATACCTCAACGTTGATACGGGTCGGGCCCGCCTGTCGGAACTCGAAGTGGTGATCTCTGCCCCCGACCTCTGGGACGACCAGGACCGGGCGAAGAAGGTCAACGCCGAGTACGCGAACCTCAAGGGTGATGTCGGCGAGTTCGACGACCTCGAGAGTGCGATCGAGGATGCAGAGGTGCTGGCGGAGCTCGCCAGAGAAGAGGGCGACGAGTCCCAGGAACCCGAGATCGAGGCCGGGATCGCGGGCATCGCGAAGAAGTTCGACGGCCTCGAACTGAGAAGCCTCTTCACCGGCGATCACGATGCAGGTGACGCCATCGTGCAGATCAATGCGAAGGACGGCGGCGTCGATGCACAGGACTGGGCCGAGATCCTGCTGCGCATGTATCAGCGCTGGGCAGAGCGTCGCGGTTTCGAGTTCGAGGTGAACGATCTCTCCGAGGGCACCGAGGCCGGCATCCTCTCGGCGGACTTCACGATTCGCGGGCGTTACGCCTATGGCTTGATGACTGCCGAGCGCGGTACCCATCGCCTCGTGCGCATTAGCCCCTTCGACAACCAGGGCCGCCGCCAGACGAGCTTTGCTGCGGTACAGGTCTGGCCCGACATGGATGATCCCGATGTCGAGCTGAACGAAGCAGATATCCGTATGGAGGTATTCCGTGCGTCTGGTGCTGGCGGCCAGCACGTCAACAAGACATCGTCGGCGGTTCGGTTCATCCACCTCCCCACAGGTCTCGTCGCCAGCTCCCAGGAGGAGCGCAGCCAGTTGCAGAACCGTGCCAAGGCCATGACCCGCCTGAAGTCGATGATCGCTGCGAAGGCAGAGGAAGAACGTGCGGCCGAACTCGAGAAGATCGCTGGCCGGCAGGCGCAGGTGGGATGGGGGAGCCAGATCCGCTCGTACGTGCTCCAGCCGTACCAGATGGTGAAGGACCTTCGGTCTGGCGTCGAGACCGGCAATGTGGCGGCCGTTCTGGACGGAGACCTCGACACGTTCATGGAGGGTTTCCTGCAGTGGAAGCGCTCCGGGGCTGCCGCCGCGGGCGAATAGCCCCCTGCTACCGTCGGCGTACCGATGATTCGCCTAGAGAACGTCACCAAGATCTACGACGGCGACGTCACCGCATTGCGTGACGCGTCATTCGACATCCCCAAGGGGGAGTTCATCTTCCTCGTCGGTCCGTCCGGCTCGGGGAAGTCCACGATACTGCGACTGCTGAACCGTCAGTACAAGCCCGAACGCGGCGATGTATGGGTGGCCGGGAAGAACATCAACCGCATGCGCGAGGGCGATGTCCCGAAGCTTCGTCGCCAGATCGGCAACATCTTCCAGGACTACAAACTGCTCCTCAACAAGACGGTGTTCGAGAACGTTGCCTATGCGCTCGAGGTCATCGGCCAGCCGAGGCACGTCATCCGCCAGCAGGTTCCTCAGGTACTCGATCTCGTCGGCCTGGCCGGCAAGGAAGACCGCTTCCCCAACCAGCTCTCCGGCGGTGAGCAGCAACGCGTGTCGGTGGCACGGGCGTTCGTCAACCGTCCGCTCATCCTGCTTGCCGACGAGCCCACAGGAAACCTCGACCCCGCAACGGGCGAGGGCATCATGAAGCTCCTCGAGGCCATCAACAAGACTGGCACCACCATCGTCATGGCTACACACGACCAGATGATCGTGAACTCGATGCGCAAGCGAGTCGTGCAACTCGATCGTGGTGTCATCGTCCGCGACCAGACCCGTGGGGTGTACGAGTAATGCTGTCGCGTGTCGGCTACGCGCTGCGGGAGACCTGGCAGGGGTTCCAGCGCAACTGGACACTCACCGCTGCCTCAGTGCTTACGGCTGCGGTGTCGCTGCTGCTCGCTGGCATGTCCTTCTTCATCCAGAAGGCGTTCGACCAGGTGCTCCAGCAGTGGAGCAACAACGTCCAGTTCGTCGTGTTCATGAAGCCCGATGCCACCACCGACCAGATCGAAGCGGTGAAGTCCGCGCTCGCCGATCAGCAGGCATCTGGTGTGGTGCGTGCCGCCCTCTACTCCGGCAAGGACGAGTCCTACGAGGAGTTCAAGCGGCTGTTCTCGACGAATCCCACGGTGACGGACCAGTTGACCGCCGAGGAGATGCCCACCCAGTTCAAGGTGGCACCGGCTTCTAACGACAGCGCCGTCATCAACAATCTCATCGCTCAGTTCCGGGGACGTCCCGGTGTGCTCGATGTTCGATCTCCGGCCGAGTACGTCAAGGTGATCAGCAAACTCTCGGGATTCATCCGATGGGTCACTACCGCACTGTGGATCGTGTTGCTGGGAACCGCCGTTGGGCTCATCTGGAACACCATCCGCACCGCCATGTTCGCGAGGCGCAGGGAGATCGAGGTGATGAAACTCGTCGGCGCCACCAACTGGTTCATCCGAATCCCGTTCATGCTCGAGGGCCTCATCCAGGGACTCATCGGCTCAGCGGTTGCCAGTGTGTCACTGGTGGGTCTCAACGTGGTGTGGACGGGGCGTATCAAGTCGGTTACCGCCGGACTGGCCAACGTGAAGGACCTCGCGCTCGTGCACTTCATCGTTGGCGGGGGCTACGTGGGCTCCATCGTGGTCCGACTCATCGTCCTCGGTGCCCTAGCGGGGGCAGTCGGCGCCGGCATCGCTGCGTCTCGGTTCCTCGACGTCTAGGTCCGCTGCTGCGCGAACCGACTACGGTCGTGACGTGGACTACACCCAGATTCGATACGAAGTGGCCGATGGCATCGCCACTCTCACGCTCAACCGCCCCGACCAACTGAACGCCTTCACGGGCACGATGATGAACGAAATCATCGATGCGTTCGACCGCAGTGATGCTGACGACGACGTGCGCGTCATCGTCATCACCGGTGCTGGCCGCGGCTTCTGCGCCGGGGCCGACCTCTCCAGCGGGGGCGCCACCTTCGCCAAGGGCGGGAGTGACGTCAAGACCAAGGTGGAAGGCGTCACCCGCGATGGAGGCGGTCTCACTTCCCTTCGCATCTACGAGAGCCACAAGCCGGTCATCGGTGCAATCAACGGTGCCGCCGTTGGTGTGGGCGTCACCATGACCCTTCCGATGGACATCCGCCTCGCCAGCACCACTGCCAAGTTCGGATTCGTGTTCGCCCGGCGCGGCATCGTGCCCGAGGCGTGCTCCTCGTGGTTCCTGCCCCGCGTCGTGGGGATCAACAAGGCCGCCGAATGGGTCTACACCGGTCGAATCTTCACCGCCCAGGAGGCATTCGAGGCCGGTCTCGTGCGAAGCGTTCACGAGCCTGACGACCTGCTCCCGGCCGCCTACGCCATTGCCCGTGAGATCGCCGACAACACCGCACCGGTGTCGGTTGCGCTGTCCCGGCACATGCTGTGGCGAGGGCTGAGTCTCGACCACCCGATGGAGGCCCACAAGATGGACTCCCGCGGTATCGCTGTCCGGGGTCCGAGCGCCGACGCCATCGAGGGCGTCACCTCATTCCTCGAGAAGCGGCCGGCACGGTTCCCGAACAAGGTGAGCGAGGGCCTTCCGGACATCTTCCCGGGGTGGGACGAGCGAGAGTTCTCCTGACGGCTTGCGTTGTCACACCACGTTGCGTGGTGTGACAAACGCGACACTGAAATCCGGAACATCTACCGGTGCAAGTGCGTTAAACCTCTCGTAAGCAAAAACGACCGGAAATTCTGGTCGAGTCCTTGTAGGGAGGGACACACACATGAGCACTCTTCTGGGAGACAAGCTCGAGGCGGGCAACGTCCTCGAAATCTCGATCGATGGGGAATGGGTCTCCGCACTCGTCCTCCTGGCGAACGACGAAGCGGTCATCCTTGACCTCTGCGACGGATCCACCCCGGTGGTCCTGCAGTCCGAGGAACTCACCGAGTACCGCTTGTTCCAGGGCGATCCGACCTGGAACTAACGAGCCTTCCGGCTCTTGTGGAGCGCCCCCCGCTCCATAAGATCTGACACATGGCCACCGACAGCGACGAAGTAGAGGTCACTCTCTTCGAGGCAGTCGGTGGCATGTCGTTTTTTGAGCGTTTGGTCGAGGTCTTCTACCGGCACGTGCAGGATGACGAGATCCTTCTCCCGCTGTACCCGGAGTCCGACCTTGCTCCGGCGAAGCACCGCCTCACCACGTTCCTCGCCCAGTACTGGGGCGGACCGACGACGTACGCAGAAGAGCGGGGAAACCCGGCACTGAAGATGCGCCACTTCCCGTACGCCATCGGTCCGGTGGAGCGGGATCACTGGATGGCCGCGATGCGAGCGGCAGTCGATGAACTCGACCCCATCCCGCAGGCACGCGTCATGCTCATGGACTACTTCACGATGGCCGCAGAGCATCTGCGCAACGATCAGACGATGCGGTTCACCGGATCTGCATAAGGGCGTAGCACGCAACTGCAGCCGCTGAACCGACGTTCAGCGAATCGACGTCGCCGTGCATGGGGATACGTGCCCGAATGTCGGCTGATGCCATCGTTGGCTCCTTGATGCCGTGGCCCTCTGCCCCGAGCACCAGCGCGATTCGTTCGTGAGCGGGAACCGCCGCGATGTCTATGGCATCAGGTGCCGGCGTGAGGGCAACGATGAGGAACCCCGCATCCCGGAGCGCTTGAAGCCCGGCCGGCAGGGGAGCGGTGCGCGCGTAGGGGAAGCGGAACACCTCGCCCATCGCGACCCGTGACGCCCGTCGGTAGAGCGGGTCCGAGCAGGTCGGGTCGAGGAGGAGTGCGTCAACGCCGAGTGCTGCTGCGCTGCGGACGATCACGCCGACATTCGTAGGGTTATTCACCCCTTCCGCGACGATGACGCGACGCGCATTCCTGAGGACTTCCTCGATCGAGGCGACGGGTCGTCGTTCGAAGCAGCCGAGCATCCCACGATGCACTCCCATGCCCGTGATGCGCTCGATGACGGGAACTGCCGCCGCATACACCGGAGTGTCGTCACCGACGAGTTCGGGGAGTGGGGCAACGCGCTGCCCGTCGATGAGGGCATGGATCAGTCGGTAGCCGCCAAGCAGTGCCCGTTCGACCACGATGTCGCCCTCGGCGATAAACACTCCCGACAGATCGCCACCCGTGGCCTCTCGGTGCTGACGCAGTGCGTGGTCGCGTAGCCCGAGGTACACCGCAAGGCGCGGGTCGTTGGGGTCGTCGACGGGAATCCGCACCATGCGGGTCATTCTGGTCGGTGCCCATGGAAGAATGACGAAACTCCTATGCGCTTCAACGTTCTTGGTATCCCGGTCACGGTCGATTTCTTCTTCGTGATCGGTCTGGTGATGGTGTGGTCGTGGGCAGGGAGTAACCGCGCAGGTTTCTTCGCAGCGGTACTTGTCGGCGTATTCACGCTGATCCACGAACTCGGGCACGCGCTCACTGCCCGGAAATTCGGGGCGCAGTCCGCTATCACGCTCAACCTGCTCGTGGGTTGGGCGTCGTATGCCGCACCACGGCCGCTCACCCGCCGCCAGCGCAACCTCATCAGCCTCGCTGGACCGCTCACCCAGATCGTCGTGGCACTTCCGCTGCTTGTCGTCACCTATCTCGCGCTGCCCAAGCACGGCAGCGCCGAGGCGATCGCAATCCTTCGTTCCGGTACGCCGTCGGTCGCCTTCGACCTCTGGCAGGGTGCGGTGTGGGCCGGAATCATCATCGGACTGCTCAACCTGTTGCCGCTGTGGCCGCTCGACGGTGGGCATGTGGTCGACTCGTTCCTCACCGGGGCACTGGGGGAGCGACGCGGCCGTCGGGCCATGCTCATCGGCACGCTCGTCGTCGTCGGAGCAATCGCCATCCTCGGGTTCTCCACCTCGCGCATTGAGGCTCCCTACTCGTTCATCGAGCGGGAGGTGGTAAACGCCCGCTACGCGTCGTATTCGGCGCTCTACCGCTCGCTGCCGAGAGCGGTGTGGGAGCAGATCCGGTACTTCCCCGGACATGTGCTCGACTTCCCGCTTCTGCTGCTCATCTTCTGCGGCCTGAACAGTTTCCTCACACTGCAGCGCCTCCCCAAACATGATCGTGTGAGCACCTGGGTCGACGTTGAGGAGGCTCCGAAGCCACGTCGTGGAACAAGCGAGCCTTCGATGCCTGCTGGGGCCCTGCAGGCCGAGCGTGCCGCTTGGCTGGACGGAACGATCGGACGCTTTCCTTCGGGATGGGGGCCGTCACCCTGGCTTCAGGCTCATCTCCAGCTGCGGGCGGGCCATGAGGCTGAGGCCCGCGTGTTCCTCGCCCACACCACCAAGGTGGGCAGGCCCCGGTGGGTGCTCCCAGACCCTTCCGAACGTCCGGAGCTTGCGCAACTCGCTGCGCTCCTGCCGGTGACGCCGGAGGTCGGGGACCACGAACGCGCACTCACTCTGCTGGCCGTGCTTGCCGACTACGGCACCGCGGAACAGGTCGCGACGTTCGGGGTGATGCTCTACAACGCCTCGCACGAGGCGGAGGCGCTCTACCTGGTTGCAGGTGGCCTCGCCCGAACGGGCAACCTCGATGATGCAATGGTGTGGCTCCAGCGCGCTGCACAGGACAAGCCGGACGCGCATCGATTGGCCACCGACCGTCGTCTCTGGGCGTTGCACGGCCGAGCGGATTACCAGCAACTGCTCGGCGAGGCGCGCCGCGGAAGTTGAGTAGTCGGCTCCTTTCGCTGGCGGCCGGCGTCATGGCGGACCTACCGGTGCCCGACGCCGTGGCCGCTGCAGCGGTGGCCGGCTGGCCGGCGTGTGGGATTTGGTTCGACCCCGAAACCTGGTCACGGGAAGTTGAACGCGCAACGGTCCAGCGGGCGCGAGACACGGGAATCACGATTCTCGACGTAGAGCCCATCATCGTTGGCGTCGAACCGGACGTCACGGAGAGGCTGATCGATGCCGCAGCAGCGCTCGAGGCTCGGTTTGTGCTGTTCACGTCGCGTGTCGGTGACTGGTCGCTCGTTGTCGAGCGTTTCGCACGTGCCTGCACGCTCGCTGCAGCGGTCTCCCCACAACTCACCGTGGTGTACGAGTTCCTCCCTGCCTTCGCACTCGGCACGCTCGATCACGCCTTGCGGGTTGTTGCCGACGCGGGATGCAGCAACGGGGCAGTGCTGGTGGACAACCTCCATTTGGCGAGGTCCGGCGTCTCGCCCTCCGAGCTCCGTCGCGTCGATGCTGCTCTGCTCCCCTACCTGCAGATCGCCGATGCGCCACGTCAGGCCCCCGTCGGAGCCGAGGCACTGCTTCACGAGGCGCGGCACGAGCGGCTGTGGCCGGGGGAGGGGGCGCTCCCGATCGACGAACTCCTTGACGTGCTCCCCGAGGTGCCGCTCTCGTTCGAGGTTCGGTCTGCGGCGCTTCGTCAGTCTTTTCTCGTGCCGGAGGAACGGGCGGCGTTCGCGTGGGCACGCGTGCAGCAGTTCCGCTAAGGCTGCAACAGAATCACAGGAGAGGTACTACTTGCTTCCGGCCTGTAGCGGACGCGGGCCTATCGTGTGAACGTGCAGACCACGGCCATCATCAACGCCTTCGTCGTTACCGTCGACGCCGAGTTCCGGTGCGTGTCGCCGGGAACTGTGGTGTTCAACCAGCAGCGGATCGTGGCCGTCGGACCAACGGACACCACGCCTGTGCCCCCCGATGCGCGGGTGATCGACGGTAGGGGACGCACCGCGGTGCTCCCCGGCCTGATCGACGTGCACAGCCATTCGAGCCTGCTGAAGGGCTTCTCCGAGAATGCCCAACTCATCGACTGGTTGCCCGAGTACCAGCGCGAGCACCAGGTGCTCACCGAGGCCGATGCCTATCACGCCTGTCTCATCAGTTACCTCGAGGCGTTGAAGGGCGGCACGACCACGGTGCTCGACATGTATCGATATCTTCCGCAGGGCGCGCGTGCTGCGGAGGAACTCGGTCTGCGCGTACACCTGGTTCCCTACGCGGCGGATCATCCGACAAAGAGGTTCTTCGAGACGCTCGCCACTACCGAAGACCTGCTTCGCGAATGTCATGGCGTTGCCGATGGTCGTGTGCGCTGCTGGGTCGGGCTTGAGCACATCACCTACTGCTCGGCCGAGATGTTCCGGGACGCGCTCGCCCTCTCGGACAAGTACGGCGTGCCGATCCACACCCATACGAGCGAACAGCGTGAGGAGGTGGAGGCAGTTCAGGCCATCTTCGGCCGCCGCCCTGTCGAGCAGTTCGCCGAGTACGGCATTCTTCGGCCGGGAACGGTGCTTGCGCACTGCGTGTGGCTCGACCAGCGCGAACTCGACCTTGTTGCCGAGACGGGCACCAGTGTTGCGCACTGCCCAGTGAGTAACGCCAAACTCGCCTGTGGTGGGCCGCTCGACCTGCAGGCGATGAAATCTCGTGGCATCAGCGTTGGCTTGGGCACCGACGGCAGCATCTCCAACAATGCGCTCAGCCAGTGGGAGAACATGAAGTTCGGCTCACTGCTCCAGAAGAACGCCACGCTTGATGCTGCAGCGCTTCCCGCGGCGGACGCACTTCGTATGGCCACCATCGATGGAGCGCGGGTTCTCGGTCAGGATCGCGAGATCGGTTCGCTTGAGGTGGGCAAACAGGCAGACCTGATCACGGTCGATCTTTGGCAGCCGCATCTGATGCCAGTAGCCCCCGCAGAGGGTCACGAGCCGGTGCTCTGGAACCTCGTCTATGCCGCGCGCGCGAGCGACGTCCGGAGCGTGTTTGTGGCCGGCCGTGAGGTGGTCGCAGGTGGCAGTGCGCTGGGGGTCGACGAGGATTCGGTGCTGGAGCGCGTGCACCGGCAGACGGTCGACCTTCTCGGCCGCCGCCGGGGGGTGCGGGCGATCCCGATGGTCGGGGAGTGAGCCCGGTCGTTCGGGTGGGCACCCCGGCAGAGTGACCGGAGACGCCTCCCGGTAGCCTTGCCGTCCGGTGCGCAAGCGCCGTTGGCGACGTGGCCGAGTGGCTTAGGCAAGGGCCTGCAAAGCCCTGTACCTGGGTTCGATTCCCAGCGTCGCCTCCAAATTGGGGACTTCGCCCTGCTCCACGCTTGTCGGGAGCAGGGCGGATGTCTTTTTCGTGCCGTTTGCTCCGGCTGTCCGGTGGACAGCGCCCGATGGGGATTCGGGATCGCCGGAGGTCAGCGCTCGTGGCTCGCTGTGAGCACAGCGAGTTCACGCTGGACCCGAAACGCTGTCATCAGCCGATTCCACGGACCTCGTGTCACGACCCTCAGGAGTACGGCGGCCGCAATTCCGGCAGCCCCACACCAGCCGAGGATGAGGGGAGCACCCCACGCTCTGGCACACAGCCCGAGGGCGACGAACACGATGCTCGACGAGGCTTTGACGAGCGCAAAGAGTGCGGCGCCCTCCGTTCGGCGAACCGGGCCCACGACCACGGTGAACAGGGTGGTGAACACCCCCGAGGTGAGGCAGTAGAAGAGTGCGCCGTAGACGATCACGCTTGCGACTGCGATACCGTCCCATCGCGAGCGGGTTGCGAGGATCGCGACTACTGCTCCCGTAGCGATGCCGAGACCGACCAACGTTCGGCTCATACCCAGCACCTTCACGAACCAACCGGACAGCAGGGGGCCGGGCATCGAGGCGGTGGAGCGAAGGGAGAGCACCGTGCCTACCGCTGCGGCAGACAGATGGAGGTTCGATCTCGCCCAGGGGGTGAGGAGTACGGTGAAGGCGCCGAGGCTTGCATAACACGCGCCATAGAGCACCAGGGCGAACCGGGCATCCCTGTCTCGTAGGAGAGCCCAAAGGCGTCGGTCTACTACAGCAGGCGCCTGAGTAAGCATGCACAGTCCGTTCACCTCCGCCGCCGCAATGCCTTGTTCGATGGATCGAGTGACGCAACGGGGGTCATGCTGCTGGCGTTCGTGCAGGACCCGTTCTCCCGCTCTAAACGACGCACGGAGCGTGTGCAACGGAAGCATTGCGCATGCAGTGGCCGCGGCGGCGACGAGGAGCACCACGGCCCCGTTCGCCACGCCGGCGAATACTCCGCCAAGCAGCGGTCCCGCCATCCAGGTCAGTGCGGTTCGCAGGTTGACCGTTGCGATGCCGAGCGGAACGTGTTCCTCCCCGACGAACCACGACAGGGAAGCGAACACCGCCGGGCCGTGAAAGGCCGTTGCGAGTCCGATGAGGGTGTCGAGGGCGAAGTACGGGTACAACCAACCGAACTTGGTGAGCGCGCACACTGCTGCCGCAAGGAGGCCGATCACCACGATGCCGTGCGTCCACAGGAGGGTTCTGTAGACCCCGTATCGCTCGATCGTTGGTCGTACGAGTGGAGACACCACGACCACCGGTAGGGCAATGAGCGCAACGAGCAACGCTATGACGAACGCGCTGGCTCCGTGCATCAAGGCATTAATCGCCAGTGCAGAGGCCACAGCGGTGGAGGCCGCCGTGGCGAGCGTCTCCCCGAGGAACAGCCGTCGATACGGAGCGGTTAGCGCGACGCGGATCGCGCGTGGAGTCTTTGCGGTCGCCGCCTGCAACGAGGGCACTGGTGAACTGTACCCAATTCATCGAAGCCCGTAGGCGACTCGACGGTTGACTCCGCTCTTAATATCTCCCCAGAACAAAGGGGGTTGCGATGAGCGGTCGGTTGGAAGGTTTGGTGTCGGTGATCACCGGTGGAGCGTCGGGCATCGGTGCTGCGACCGTTCGCCGATTTGTCGACGAGGGCGCCAAGGTCGTCATCTGCGATATTCAGGACGCACCGGGAGAGGCGCTCGCCGCCGAGCTGGGGTCGAGCGCCGTCTTCCGGCACACCAACGTGGCTCTGGAGAACGATGTAGCCGCTGCGATCAAGACCGCCGTGGATACGTGGGGAAGGCTCGATGTGCTCTTCAACAACGCTGGTTTCGGTGGCGTGAGCGGACCGCTCGACGAGACCTCGAGCGACGAGTACGACAACACGATGGACGTGCTGCTGAAGAGCGTGTTCTTCGGCATCAAGCACGCGTCGCCGATCATGAAACAGCAGCGTTCCGGATCGATCATCTCCACCGCGTCAATGTGCGCCTTCACTGCGGGCGTTGGCAACCATCTCTATTCCGTGGCCAAGGCGGGTGTCGTGATGCTTACAAAGACCGCGGCACTCGAACTCGCCGAATGGGGTGTGCGTGTCAATGCAGTGTGCCCTGGCTACATCGCCACGCCACTGGCGGGTGGTGTGCGCCTCGCTGCTGATGGTCAGGAGAAAACCGAAGCGCGCGTCGAGAAGTCCCGGCAGCGCACCGCATCGAAGCAGCCACTGGCCCGCACTGGCGAGGCGGAGGATGTGGCTGCGCTTGCGCTCTTCTTCGCGTCTGCAGACTCGCACTGGATCACCGGAACGGCGCAATTGGTGGACGGTGGCATCATGGCGGGCACACCGTGGCGGGAGCAGCCGTTCTACCTCACGCAACATCGCCCCATGGACGGCCGCTAATTACCCCCGCACCTACCCAAATGAGTTGTTCTCGGTCCCGAACGTGCACGAATCGTGCACGTTCGGGACCGAGAACAGAAGTATGGGGGTTAGGAGGTGGGGGTGATGGGCTTGGACAGATCGCCGCCCCACTCGTCCCACGGCTGGGGGAGCTGTGCGTAGCCACCGCTTGCGCTCCAGCCGCCGTCCACCGAGAGCACCACACCGGTGACGAAACTCGATGCCGACGAGGCGAGGAACAGGAACGGTCCTACCAGCTCGGGCAGTTCACCCATGCGTCGCATGGGGGTTCGGCTGCGCATCCAGTCGGCCATGCCCGAGTCCTCGAGCAACTGGCGCGTCATCTCGGACACGAAGAAGTTCGGGGCAATGGCGTTGACGCGGAGGTTTCGATCGCCCCACTCGCAGGCGAGCTGGCGCGTGAGTTGGTTCACGCCTCCCTTTGCGGCGAAGTAACCCGCAGTGCGGTTCTCTGAACCGGCGTTGCCGAAGATGGACGACAGGTTGATGATGCTGCCACCGCCTCCTCGCAGCATGTGGGGTGCGCAGGCGCGGGTCATGTAGAAGAGCCCGATGAGGTCGGTGTTCACCATCTTGGCGA
>CANIBN010000035.1 GCA_947465505.1 Acidimicrobiales bacterium
AGGGGGGCGCCTTGCGGCGCCCCCCTTCTCGATCTCAACGTCGTGTTCTGCAGGAGAACGTTGCGATCACGGCTCGATAAAGATGCACTCGCCGGGGCATTCCTCGGCCGACTCGATCACACCGTCGAGCTGGTTGTCGGGGATGTTGGCGAGGCCCTCGGCGCCCTGGGGATTGCCCTTGGCGGTGGCGTACACCTTGCTGCCTTCCTTGACGTAGGCCAGGCCGTCGTCGAGCAGGGTGAAGACATCAGGTGCGATTTCCTCGCACAGCCCATCACCGGTGCAGAGATCTTGGTCAATCCAGACCTTCATCGTTGGCTTCACTCCTGTCGCATTTCGCGGTTAGACCCCGACACTCTACACAGCGGGGGCGTGTAGGTTCATCTTAGGATTTTGATGGGTTCCGAGACGGACGAGGTGCCAACGTGGGAGACCATCCCGAAGAGGACAACGAGGCTCAGCGCGAGGCGCTTGAGGCGGAATTGGATGCCCTTCAGGTGCTGGAGGACGAGATTCTCGTCCTGCGCCGCAAACTGGCCGACGCGCCCAAGCGTATGCGCGTGCTCGAGGAGCGACTTCTCGAGACCAAGGGTCAGCTCGCACAGGCCGTTGCCCAGAACGAGAAGTTGTCGTACACCCTCCGCGAGGCGCGGGAGCACATCACCGCTCTGCGCGAAGAGGTGGACAAGCTCACCCGACCGCCCTCGGCCTACGGCGTGGTTGTCGGAAAGAACGATGACGGCACCGTTGACATCCTCACCAGTGGTCGCAAGATGCGGGTCAACCTCCACCCTGATGTCGATCACGAGACCCTGGACCGTGGGGCAGAAGTTGTGCTCAACGAGAGCTTCAACGTGGTCACGGCCCGCAATCCCGAGAGTCTCGGCGAGGTAGTCACGATCAAGGAAATCCTCGATGACGGCATTCGAGCCCTTGTGGTGGGCAGGGCTGACGAGGAGCGGGTGTGCGAGCTGGCTGACGCGCTCCGAGGCGTACACCTGCGAAGCGGCGACTCGGTGCGACTCGACACTCGCAGTGGGTTGCTCCTCGAGAAGCTTCCCCGTCCGGAGGTCGAGGACCTTCTTCTCGAGGAGGTGCCTGACATCACCTACGAGGACATCGGAGGTCTCGACAACCAGATCGAGCAGATTGCAGACGCCGTCGAACTGCCCTTCCTTCACGCCGAACTCTTTGCTGAGTACCGATTGCCTGCCCCCAAGGGAATCTTGCTGTACGGCCCGCCCGGCTGCGGCAAGACGCTGATCGCCAAGGCGGTCGCGAACTCCTTGGCCCGAAAGGTTGCCGCGAAGACTGGGGACGAGAAGGGTCGCAGTTACTTCATCAACATCAAGGGACCCGAACTGCTCAACAAGTACGTCGGTGAGACCGAGCGTCAGATCCGACTCGTTTTCCAGCGTGCCCGCGAGAAGAGTGAGGAGGGTTGGCCCGTCATTGTGTTTTTCGACGAGATGGATTCGATGTTCCGTACCCGTGGTACCGGAATCTCCTCGGACATGGAGTCCACGATCGTCCCTCAATTGCTGGCCGAGATCGACGGTGTGGAGGGCTTGCGGAACGTCATCGTCATCGGTGCAACGAACCGTGAGGACCTCATCGACCCGGCGATTCTCCGACCCGGACGCCTCGATGTGAAGATCAAGATTGAGCGGCCCTCTGCCGAGGCTGCCCGGCAGATCTTCTCCCGCTACCTCACCGACGAGATTCCGATCGCTGAGGGAGAGCTCATCCCGGCGATGCTCGATCGAACCGTCGAAGAGATGTACCGGGAGGACACCGCCAATCGGTTCCTCGAGGTCACGTACCAGAACGGCGACAAGGAGATTCTGTACTACAAGGATTTCTCGTCGGGCGCGATGATCGAGAACGTGGTCCGTAGGGCGAAGAAGTTGGCCATCAAGCGTTCCATCGCCGGTGGAACTCGGGGCGTGTGCACCGCCGACCTGCTGGAGTCCATCAAGCAGGAGTACAAGGAGCACGAGGACCTCCCGAACACCACCAACCCTGACGACTGGGCAAAGATTTCCGGCAAGAAGGGTGAGCGCATCATCTTCATCCGGACACTCGTTAACGAGAGCCGCGAGGAGGACGACCTGGCCGGGGGTCGAGCGATCGAGCGCGTGGCAACGGGTCAGTACCTCTAGGTTCGCCATGGCCATCACCAAAGTGTGCGGTATCGAGACCGAGTACGGCATCGTCGTCCGGGGATCGGATCTCAATCCGATCGCCGCAAGTTCACTGCTCATCAATGCCTATCTGGGCAGCATTAACCGTCGGGTCACCTGGGACTTCATGGACGAGATGCCGGGCAACGATGCTCGCGGCTATCGCCTCGACGACTCCTTCCCCCCGGAGATCGAGACGCATCTCGTGAATGCGGTGCTCACCAACGGTGCTCGTTACTACGTCGATCATGCCCACCCAGAGATCTCTACGCCAGAGTGCGTAAGCGCGCTGGAGGTGGTGCGATTCGATCGTGCGGCCGAGGAGATCATCCGTGCATCCATGAAGGCCGCAAACCGGCTCATCGGACCCGATGCCGAGGTGATCGTCCACAAGAACAACTCCGACGGGAAGGGCAACAGTTACGGGTGCCACGAGAACTATCTCGTCGCACGGGAGACTCCGTTCGGTCGACTTGTCCAGCAGATCACGCCCCATTTCCTCAGCCGGCAGGTCTTCTGCGGTGCGGGCAAGGTGGGCTGCGAACTACCGGGGATCACTGCCGAGCAGGTGCCGTTCCAGATCACCCAACGTGCGGACTTCTTTGAGGAGGAAGTGGGTCTGGAGACCACGCTGAAACGCCCGATCGTGAACACCCGGGACGAGCCACACTGCGATCCAGCGAAATACCGCCGACTGCACGTCATCATCGGCGACGCAAATCTCAGTGAGGTGGCGACATACCTGAAGGTTGGCTCCACGGCGATCGTGCTCGCCATGATCGAGGACAACGCTGTCGACGTGGATCTCACGATTGCCCAACCTGTCCCTGCGTTTCGCCGCATCAGCCAGGATCCGACACTCACGACCGCAATCGGACTCCGCAGCGGCCACACCATGACCGCACTCGAGATTCAGTGGGAGCTGCTCCGCTGCGCGCAACGGTACGCCGCTCAGCGGGGCCTCGACTGTGTTGGTGACGAGGTCGGCCACGATGTGCTGAGGCGATGGGAGACGGTGCTCACGGGACTCGAGAGCAACCGGACCTCCGTTGCGCACTGGGTGGACTGGGTCGCCAAAGAGCGCCTGCTGGAGGGATACGCCGAGCGCCACTCGTTGTCCCCAGGCGACACCCGGCTGCGGGCCCTCGATCTGCAGTACCACGACATGCGAGCCGAGCGTGGTCTAGCGAGTCGGATGGGTTTCGAGCGACTCGTTCCCGAGGCCGAATGTATTTCCGCCATGGCTGACCCACCGCTGACCACTCGGGCATACTTCCGGGGTCGCTGCCTGCAGAAGTGGCCGAACGACGTGGTGGCCGCCAACTGGGACTCCATGGTGTTTGATGTCGGACGCGAGCCCCTCAGACGGGTGCCCATGATGGAACCCCTGCGCGGGACGGCCTCCCACGTGAGTAGCGTGATTGACGAGAGCGAATCGGCGGCCGAGTTACTCGCCCGTCTTGCGACCTAGGAGCGGTGATGGCAGAGCAGGAGCAGAAGCGTAAGCAGGCCCCGGCCCGGAGCGACGACGCAGTGGTCGACGAAGCAGCCCCCTCCACGGAGCAGGGCGACAAGCTCAAGGCTGAACTGGACGACCTGTTGGACGAGATCGACGAGGTGCTCGAGAGCAACGCCGAGGACTTTGTGAAGTCCTACGTCCAAAAGGGCGGCGAGTAGCCCCCTCTCGGTAGCCTGCCGACCATGGCGATGCCGATCTTTTCGCCCGGTAACGACCCGGGATCGAGCCTGCCGGAGCTACTCCGGCGAATCGGGATGGATCCCTTTGCGAGTCCTGGCACGCTCGATGCCGACCACGGGCTCGACATCCCGCACGCCACGACCTGTGTGGCGATCAAGTACTCCGACGGCGTGGTGATGGGCGGAGACCGACGCGCAACCTCCGGGAACCTCATTGCACACCGTTTCATGGAAAAGGTGGTTGAGGCGGATCGATACAGCGGCGTTGCGATCGCTGGGGCGGCCGGACCTGCCATGGAAATGATCAAGCTGTTTCAGTTGCAGCTCGAGCATTACGAGAAGGTGGAGGGTCAATGCCTGAGCCTCGAAGGGAAGGCGAACCAGCTGTCGGGCATGGTGCGCTCGAACCTCCCGGCGGCGATGCAGGGCATGGTGGTGGTGCCGATCTTCGCCGGCTACGACCAACTCCGGCGCACAGGAAGGCTGTGGACCTTCGACGTAACAGGTGGTCGTTACGAGGAGCGCGAGTACGTCGCAACCGGGTCCGGGAGCCTGCATGCCGGGACGGTTATCAAGGTTCAGTTCAGCACCGACCTCGGTCGCGACGATGCCATCAATCTTGTCTGTAGGTCCCTGTGGGAGGCCGCAGACGCAGACTCCGCAACCGGTGGACCAGACACCCTGCGTGCCATCTACCCGGTAGTTGCCGTGATCGATTCGTTGGGCTACCAGCGAGTGGATGATCTGGACCTGAAGGCGCGATACGAGACCATCGCAGCACAGTCGAATCGCTGAGGAGGAACACACCATGACGACTCCGTTCTATGTGCCGCCCGAGCAGATGATGAAGGACCGGGCAGATTTCGCCCGGAAGGGCATCGCCCGTGGACGCGCGCTGGTCGCACTCGTCTATGACGATGGCATTGCGCTTGTCGCCGAGAATCCGTCCAACAATCTGCGCAAGGTCTCCGAGATCTACGACCGCATTGCGTTCGCTGGCGTCGGCCGCTTCAACGAGTTCGACACCCTCCGAGTAGCAGGCGTGCGCGCTGCGGACGTCAAGGGCTACCAGTACTCGCGCGACGATGTGGATGCTCGCGGGCTCGCCAATCAGTACGGCCAGATCCTCGGTCAGATCTTCACGCACGAGATGAAGCCGATGGAGGTGGAGATTCTCGTGGCCGAGGTCGGAACCGATCCCAGCGGAAACCGGATCTTCCACATCCTCTACGACGGCACCGTGATCGACGAGCCTGGATTCTGCGTCCTCGGCGGCGACATCGAGCGAATCAACGCCGCCATGAGCACGGCCTTCACCGACGGACTGACGCTGGCCGACGCCATCGGGGTCGCCATCACAGCGCTTGCTGGTCCCGACCGTCAGATCCCCGCGACCGAGGTAGAGGCCGCTGTGCTCAGCCGCTCAAACGGTCGCCGATGCTTTCGCCGGCTCGGCGACGACGAAGTCGCAGCACTCGTCGCCCGACCGGTCTGAGGCTCGGGCACCGCGCCATGGACCGGCGCATCTTCGGTATCGAGACCGAGTACGGAGTCACCTGCACGCTTCGCGGCCAACGCCGGCTGAGCCCGGACGAAGTGGCCCGTTACCTTTTCCGCAAGGTCGTGTCGTGGGGACGCAGTTCGAACGTGTTCCTGCAGAACGGCGCGCGCCTGTATCTCGATGTTGGTTCGCACCCGGAGTACGCCACCCCCGAGTGCGACTCCATCTACGACCTCGTGGTGCATGACAAGGCGGGTGAGCGAATCCTCGAGCAGCTTCTGGAGTCAGCAGAACAGCGCCTCCAGGAAGAGGGCATCCGAGGAACCATCTACTTGTTCAAGAACAACACGGATTCGGCGGGAAACAGCTACGGCTGTCACGAGAATTATCTGACGAACCGTGGCGACGACCTGTCGTACTACTCCGAAGTTCTCATCCCGTTCTTCATCAGCCGTCAGATCTATACGGGTGCCGGGAAGATCCTGCAGACTGCAAGGGGCCCGTCCTACTCGATTGCTCAGCGCGCCGAGCACATTTGGGAAGGCGTGTCTTCGGCAACTACCCGTAGTCGACCGATCATCAACACGCGCGACGAGCCTCACGCTGATGCCGAAAGGTTCCGTCGGCTCCACGTCATCGTTGGCGACTCGAACATGAGTGAGTACACCAACTTCGTGAAGGTTGGTGCCGCTTCGATCATGCTCAAGATGCTCGAGGAGCCGTCGATTGCCCTGCGCGACATGACTCTCGAGAATCCGATCCGAGCGATCCGCGAGATCAGCCACGACATGACCTGCCGACGGAAGGTGCGGTTGGCAAGTGGCAGGGAGGTGAGCGCTCTCGACATCCAGCGGGAGTATCTCGACCGTGCATTGAGGTTCGCCGACACTGTGGGATTGCCACCGTTGGAACAACGTGCACTTGACATGTGGGAGCACTGCATCACCACGATTGAGGATGATCCACTGAAGCTCGACCGCGAGATCGACTGGGTGATCAAGTACAAGCTCATCGAGGCCTACCGTGCCAAGCATTCGCTGCCGCTCGGCGATGCACGGCTTCATCTCGTTGATCTGCAGTTCCACGATGTGGACCGCAAGCGAGGCCTGTTCTACAAGTTGCAGGACAAGGGCCTCGTGGAGCGGATGTGTACCGATGAGGACATCGAGGCCGCCGTTGACGTCCCGCCGCAAACCACACGGGCCCGGCTCCGCGGGGAGTTCATCAAGCGGGCCAAGGAGCGCAAGCGGGACTACACGGTGGACTGGGTCCACCTCAAGCTCAATGATCAGGCCCAACGCACCGTGCTCTGCAAGGACCCGTTCAAGAGCCGCGACGAGCGGGTCGAGAAGCTCATCGCCTCCCTGTAGCCCCCTGCGGCGCCGGGTGTCGTCACGAACCCTGTACCGTTCATCCACAATGGACGAAGCCCCCGAGGAACAACTGACCGTCTCCGGGGCTACCGAACCGTCGTCCTCTGGCGAATCAACCCTGCTCGACGAGGCGACCGCTCCAGACCCCGGCGACAGCGTGTCGGCGACCGCCGCACCCGCTACGCCTGCCTCCACCGAGCGAGCCAAGGCGCTGGCCTCAGCCAAGCGTGTGAAGTCCATTGTCGAGTGGCTCGTTGTCATTGGCGTGGCTCTCATCGTTGCGCTGGGCATCCGACAGTTCGTGTTCCAGCCGTTCTGGATTCCGAGCGGCTCCATGGAGGACACCCTGGACATCGGTGATCGGGTGCTGGTGAACAAGGCGTCCTACCGATTCCACGACATACGCCATGGCGACGTCGTGGTGTTCGAGCAGCCGGCCACCTGGCCGTTGGGCGAGTCGGTGAAGGACCTCATCAAGCGAGTAATCGCGCTCCCCGGTGACGAGGTGTACATCCACGACTGCTCGGTGTGGCTGAATGGCCAGAAGCTCCTTGAGCCGTACACGGACGGTAAGTGCACTGAGCCTGCAGAGGCGGTGCTGGACGCTGATGGCGACGGAACGTTTGTCGTACCGCCAAAGATGCTCTTCGTGATGGGCGACAACCGCACCGGTTCAACAGACAGTCGCTACAACGGCTTTGTGCCAAAGAAAGACGTTGTGGGACGGGCATTCGTGGTGATCTGGCCGCGCAAGAACTGGGGCTGGCTCTAGCCCGTCCCGGACGGGGCCAGATTGGTGCTAGAGGCCCGGCTTGCCGAGTTCCTCGCGGTAGGACTCCATCATCCTGTCCACGTGGTCGCTGTAGACACCGTCCAGACCCATGCGGTAGGCCGACTGGAAGTGTCGGGGGTATTCGATACCCCAACCGAACGCCGTACGTCCGAAGCGGTGAACGAGGGTGGTCAGTCCACCGGTCCACTCCGTGTGGAACAGGTTGATCCCGTCGATGCGCTGTTCGGTCAGGGTTGCCATCCGGCGCTCGACGCCTTCCTTGATGCGGTCGAGACGGGTGGAGTCGACGAGGCGTACCAGGTCGTCATAGGCACGCAGGTGGACGAGTTCGGCAAAGACCGGGTGGCAGAGCCACACCCGGCCGAGGAGGTCGGTCCCCGTATCGCGCACCACGTCGATCACGGGCCGGCCCGCATCGTTGTCCTTGAGATCGATGGACAGGTGGTACTCGTTCCCACAGCATTCGAGCAGGTCAGCGAGGGTGGGAAGATGTGAGGGGAGTTGTTTGCGGGTGAGTTCCCGAATTCGGCGGGAACGGAACCCGGTACGCACCGTTCCGTCGTGGTCGATGACGGGCACCCCATCTGAGGTGAGCCAAACGTCGGTCTCTAGGCCGGTAGCGCCGAGCCGAAGTGCCAGCGAGAAGGCCTCCAGGGTGTTTTCCGGAGCATGGGCGCGCCCGCCCCGATGGGCAAAGCCGATGGGTCGATCAAGCAGGGACGGGAGACGCTGTTGCACCACCCCCCATGATGCCAGTTGGCTCGGCTTGCCGAGGATGCGGTTCGGGCAACGCCCTCGGGGCGGTCCTGCTCGTAGTATTCCTCTCCGTGTTCAACATCACGGGCGGCGAACTGGTCATCATCGCAATCCTCGCCCTGATCGTTCTCGGCCCGGACAAACTGCCGGACTTCATCCGACGGGCTGGCCGCGTGTACGGCGAGATCAAGAAGATGTCCACCGGCTTCAAGACCGAGTTCCGAGACGTCATCGACGAGCCTGTCAGGGAGATGCAGGACACCGTCAATCTCGCCAAGTCCTGGTTCGACGAGGGCCGGACCGCCATCGAGACGATGGATGACTCGAAGTGGAGCACACCGGCCGCCGATCGCACGGCTGCCGATGGCGCGGTCGACAACGCAGTCACACCGCCCGGACCGACGACACCGAGTCAGGCACCTTCAACTGATGCCTTCGGAGCAGCACCTTCCTCGAATGGCGACGACGTCAACGAGGTGCTCGATGACTCGCTCTCCGACGACGCAGCAGGGGACGACGAGGATGAGGTGTTCGACGAGTCGGACGATGACCCGAACTTCTACGACTCGAGCGGCAAGATGATCGACCTCACCCGCGTCGACAGCTTCCTCCAGATCGAGGAATCGTCGGACAGCTTCGGCTCGGTGTCCAAGCGCCCCGATACCGACGGGCCAACGGCATGAGGATCCCGCTTCCGAGGCGTTCGACGCTTCCCAAACTGAAGACCCCCGACGACAAGATGACCCTTCGGGATCACCTGCAGGAACTTCGGGTGCGCCTGGTGCGAGCTGTCCTTGCCATAGTGCTCGGCTTCGTCGTGATCATCATGTTCTACAAGTCGGTTCTGTCGTTCCTGGCTAAGCCGCTGTTCAAGCTCTGCACCAACGGAACGGTCAACCCCGGCACTGGTAAGTCGTGTGCTGAACTCGTCTCGCTCAGTCCGCTCGACGCGTTCGGAGCGCGAGTGAGCATCTCGGTGTACGGCGGCCTGATCATTGCGTTGCCGGTCATCATGTGGCAGTTGTGGCGCTTCATCTCGCCGGCGCTCCACAACAACGAGAAGAAGTACGCCGTAGGGTTCGTGCTCTCGTCCGTCGGGCTCTTCCTCCTCGGATGCGTGCTCGCGTACCTCACGCTGCAGCCTGCCCTCGAGTTCCTGATCAACTTCGGCCAGGCACAACCCACCTACCAGATCTCGAAATATGTCTCGTTCGTCGGACTGATGGCAGCCGCATTCGGCATTGGCTTCCAGTTCCCGGTGCTCTTGGTATTCCTGCAGTTGGTGAACGTCGTCAAATGGCGCCAACTCCTCAAGTGGTGGCGTCACGCGATCATCGTCATCGTCGTGCTTGCCGCGACCATTACGCCGAGTGGTGACCCCATCAGCCTCATCGCTCTCGCGGTACCGATGATCATCCTGTACTTCGTGTCGATCATCGTCGGTCGTTTCATCGAGCGATCCCGTGCCAAGAAGGCCCCCGCTGCCTGAGACAACCCCCCAGTCGGCAGCGGTCCGTGCTGACCGGCAGGCGCTGACGTCGCTGTATGCGTTCCACCTGGACGCCTTTCAGGTTCGAGCCCTCGACGCACTCGATGCTGGGCGTTCGGTCCTTGTGGCCGCCCCCACGGGAAGCGGAAAGACTGTCGTCGCCGAGTACGCAGTTGCCTGTGCTCTGGCCGACGGGAAGCGTGCGTTCTACACCGCTCCGATCAAGGCGCTGTCCAACCAGAAGTTTCAGGACCTCCGCCGACGACACGGCGATGAGAGCGTCGGACTGCTGACCGGCGACAACGCCATCAACGGCGATGCGCCGATCGTCGTCATGACAACCGAAGTTCTGCGGAACATGATCTACGCCCACTCGTCGGCACTCGACGATCTGGCATTCGTGATACTCGACGAGGTTCACTTTCTCCAGGACGCCTATCGGGGTCCGGTGTGGGAGGAAGTGATCACGCACCTGCGCCACACGGTTCAACTGGTCTGCCTGTCCGCCACGGTGAGCAACGCCGACGAGGTTGCGGAGTGGATCACCACGGTGCGGGGACCCACCTCGTGCATCGTGGAGGACAAACGCCCGGTCACCCTCGAGAACCTGTTCATGGTGGGTGACAAGACGTCTGATCGTCTCCACCTCATGCCGACGCTCATTCGTGGCAGGGCGAATCCCGAGGCATCGCGTATCGACAGCGAGGGACGTCGCGGTGAACGCCGCGGTAGCGCACGGGTCCAGTCCCGTCGACGCCTCTTCACACCGTCGCGCCTCGAGGTGCTCGACCGGTTGGAGGAGCAGTCGCTGCTCCCGGCGATCTATTTCATCTTCAGCAGAAATGCCTGCGATGATGCCGCGGCCCAGTGCCTTCGCTCCAATGTCGTGCTCACGTCACCGGAGGAGCGTGTTCGGATCCGTTCGATTGTCGATGCGCGACTGGCCGACATGGACGACGATGATCTCGCCGTCCTCGGTTACGACCGATTCGTCGCCCAACTCGAGAACGGCGTTGCGGCTCACCACGCCGGCATGGTTCCACCCTTCAAGGAGGTGGTCGAGTCGTGCTTTGTCGAGGGACTCGTCAAGGTGGTCTTCGCGACGGAGACCCTTGCCGTCGGCATCAACATGCCCGCACGCAGCGTCGTGATCGAGAAGCTCACCAAGTTCACCGGAGACCACCACACGTTCCTCACGGCGGGGGAGTACACACAACTCACCGGGAGGGCAGGTCGCAGGGGGATTGACACCCTCGGACATGCCGTCGTGCTCTGGAGTCCGTTTGTCACGTTCGAGCAGGTCGCCACCCTCGCATCGAGCCGCTCGTTCCACCTGAATTCGGCGTTCAGGCCGACGTACAACATGGCGGCGAACCTGGTGCGCTCGTATTCCTCGGAGGAAGCGCATCACTTGCTCAACCTGTCGTTTGCGCAGTATCAGGCAGACCGAGATCTCGTGCGTCTCGAAGTGCGTCTCGACCGACGCCAGCAGCACCTCGAACAGCTACGGGCTGCGGCGGTCAGCCCGTTCGGGGACATCGACGAGTACGTGCGCACCCAGAAGGAACAGTCGAGCGAGCCGTCGGCATCGCGGTGGATCGACCTGGCCCTCGGAAAGCTTCGCCCCGGTGACGTCATCTATGTCGTGAAGGGGGAGTTCTCCGGGCGGGCCTGTGTGCTGACGACTGCATCCCGCAAGGCTGGGCGGAAGCTGACGGTGCTCACCGGACGCAGGCAGGAATTGACCCTGGTCGCCGACGACTTCGTCAGCCCACCCACAGCATTGGCGTCCATTGAACTTCCCGTGCCCTTCGCCCCGGGCCGTCAGGACTTCAACAAGCAGGTCGTGGAGCGACTGGACCGTGTGCGCATCGATCCACCGGCACGATCCTTCGTCTCGTCGCCGGAGCGTCAGAGACATCCGGTTGAGGCCGACCCCGAACTCGACGTCCGTCTCCGTTCCGCGGCGCAGGCCGAGCGTGTAGAGCGGGAGTTGGACGAGTTGAGCGAACGGATGAGCCGGCGCT
This sequence comes from Acidimicrobiales bacterium, assembly GCA_947465505.1. Classification (GTDB taxonomy): domain Bacteria; phylum Actinomycetota; class Acidimicrobiia; order Acidimicrobiales; family Ilumatobacteraceae; genus WLJO01. Next base: position 11,821 of record CANIBN010000035.1, read on the forward strand.
CCCGGTCGATCTCCCGACAGTTCGACCGTGTTCTCGGAATTCTGGAAGGCCGTGATTACGTCAGGAATTGGTCGCTCACTGCTCGAGGGAACGTGCTTGCTCGACTCTTCCACGAGAGCGACCTGCTCATCTCCGAATGTCTGCACGGCGGACTGCTCGATGGTCTGGACCCGGCGTCGCTAGCCGGCATGGTGTCGGTATTCACCTACGAACACCGATCCTCGGAGGCGCCTCCTGCTCCGTGGTTCCCCTCCTCAGCGGCCAAGCAGCGCTTCCTGAAGATTGCCGGGATCAGCGCCCAACTGCGTGCCGAGGAGGAGTCCATCGGCGGCTCGGTTCACCGACCGCCGGACCCAACGTTCCTTGCGGTTGCATACGCGTGGGCGGCCGGTGAGGGTTTTGCCGAGGTGGTCGAGGACGAGGAACTCTCCGGCGGGGACTTCGTACGCAACATCAAACAACTCATTGACCTGCTGCGGCAGGTGGCACTGCTGGCGCCGTCGTCCGACACGCGGGCCACGGCGGCGGAGGCCGCAGATCGGCTGTTCCGCGGCGTGGTCGCAGCCTCTAGCGCAGTTCCGGACGAGACTGTCGAGGAACCCACGGACCTTCCGGACACCGACGTAGAAGAGCCCACATCATGACGATTCGCAAGGGAGAGGACTGGGGGAGCGAGGGCCCGATGCCGGCCGGTACCGAGGTGTGCCCCGACGATTCCTCACTCTTTCGCGCCATCAATCGCGTCGCTCCGCCCAGCAGCGTCGGCCTCCTCGCCGGCGATCTCGCTCGCACAGTGGCTGCGTCAGGGAGAGCCGACCGCTTTCTTGCGGACCTCGACGTTGTCGTACTGCCCGTGGATCTTGGCGAGGTGACGCACGATGGAGGTGTACACCGCTTTGCGTCACATCTCGTGCTGAGACGGTCCTGGCTCCGTGGGCCGATCCTCGTCGTGGCCAACGCCCAGTTCATCGACTCCTGGGACGTCGCGCCACGCTCGCACCCCAATGACGGGTGGCTCGACGTCACCGAGGTGGACGCCTCCATGACCGTGCGTCAACGACTTGCCGCGCAGAAGCGACTGCCGACTGCCGGGCACCTGCCGCATCCGGCGATTCGCACGACACGGATTCGCGAACACTCGTGGACCTTCCGTCACCCGCTCCACCTGTGGATCGACGGTGAGCAGATCTGCTCCACGGGAAGCCTCTCGGTGCGCTGTCTTCCTGATGCACTGACGATCTGTATTTGAGTAACGTCGCCCACGTGGCACCCAACCTTTCACTCATCGAGCAACTCAGGCGCCGTGTGATGGAGCGCATCGATGAATTGGGTCCGATGCTCCTGCAGGTCTCCCACGACATCCACGATCATCCGGAGCTGAACTACGAGGAGCGGTACGCCCACGATCGGCTCTGCGAGGAACTCGAGCGTGCCGGACTCTCCCCTCAGCGCCATGCGTATGGCGTGGAGACAGCTTTTGCAGCCCACGCAGGTACCACCGGACCGAACGTGGCAATCCTCCTCGAGTACGACGCGCTTCCCGAGATCGGTCATGCCTGCGGTCACAACATCATCGCTGCGTCCGGACTCGGGGCGGGACTCGCACTCGCCTCGCTCGCAAACGAGGCGGGAGGGCGGATCTCGATTCTTGGCACCCCAGCCGAGGAGGGCGGAGGCGGCAAGATCCTCATGGCGCGCAACGGTGCCTTCGCCTCGGTCGACGCAGCAATGATGATCCACCCCGCGGATGCTGACCTGATCTCCATGGACACCATCGCAGTGCAGCAGGTGCGCGTCGAGTACACCGGTGCCGCTGCTCACGCTGCCGCTGCGCCACACCTCGGAAGAAACGCTCTCGATGCTGCCGTACTGGGCTATTTGGGTGTCGCTACGTTGCGACAACACATCGGGCCGCGTGAGCGCGTACACGGCGTCTTCACCAAAGCCGGTGACAAGCCGAGCATCGTGCCCAAGGAGGCGGCTACGCACTGGTATGTGCGTTCCGACACCATCGGCACCCTGCAACCCCTCAAGCAACGAGTTCAGGCATCGCTGGAGGCAGGTGCCTCTGCAACAGGGTGCTCGTGCCAGTGCGAGTGGGATGGCCTCACCTACTCCGACATGCGCGACAACGAACCAATGGTCGAGGCCTACCTTCGCAACGCCGCAGCCTTCGGGCGCACGGTTGCAGACCCGCGCCTCGTCGGACGACGCGTCGTGGGCTCGACCGATATGGGAAACGTCAGCTACCTGGTTCCCTCGATCCACCCGATGATCAAAGTTGCCCCCGACGGAGTTGCTATCCACACGACGGACTTTGCGACGAGCGCCCGGAGCGAAGCGGGCGACCGCGCCGTGCTCGAGGGGGCCAAGATCATGGCGCTCACCGCCCTGGACCTCTGGTTGGATGCCACGCTCATGGACAAGGTGCGCGGGGCGTTCGGCTCCGGCGGACCCGACCTCACCGTTTTGGCCCCCTGAGCAGGCCGAACAAGAGAATCGTGGTTATCCCCGATTCCGGCGGTGGTGCCACCTACCATGATCCATGGTGAAGGGGCAGAGGAGTCGAGGACGGTGACGGTCTATGTCCCCGAGGAGTACACGGCCGACGAGGCCGAGATCCTTCGGCGCTACTTCACGAATCTTGACGGGCCGGTGTTCGCGCTGGTCAATCTCCCCGAGGTGGTGAAGGGGGCGCTCTTTGCCCGGTACTCACGCAGCCCCAAGAGCCTTCGCCGTCTCTTCCTCGACGAGTTCGTCGGCGATCTCGATATCAGCGGCGATCAAACAGTTGATGCAACGGTCGGGCTCAACCGTGCGGAGGAGCTGTACGAGAAGGTCTTTCTCGAGTACGGCGACGATTCGGTAGCGCAGCTGGGCGGAGTCCACCTCGCCTGCGAGCAAGCCTCGAACGTGCTCACGAAGATCCTCGAATGGGGACGGCTCATGAGCTACCTCGAGCAGAGCACTCGCTACATCGCGTACGACGCCCGCCTTGGTGGGCGCTACCGGTTCCACCGGGACCCCTCGGTGCTCAGCAGCAAGATTGGCGCTCGATACGTAGGCGACATGGACCGCATGTTCGACTCCTACAGCACGCTCGTGAACCGTGTCACCGACCATGTCCGGGCGACGGTCCCACGCGACCCTCTGGATTCAGACTTTGTCTATCGGCAGGCCACACGGGCAAAGGCACTCGACGCCGTGCGCGGCATGCTGCCAGCCGCCAGTCTGTCGAACCTCGGTATCTACGGTTCCGGGCAGGCGTTCGAGGGTCTGCTGCTGCGTATGCGGGCACATCCCCTGCCCGAGGCAAGACACTATGCGGATCTCATGCTGCAGGAAATGCGCAAGGTCATCCCCAGCTTCTTGAAGCGGGTTGACGTACCGAACCGTGGCGGCAGGTGGACGGAGTACTTCGAGCAGACCAGGGTCGATACGGCCGCCACCGTGCATGCCTTGTTCGCCGACTCGGTGGTCGAACCTGCTGCGCCGGTGACGCTGGTGGACTTCGATCCCGAGGGCGAGGACAAGGTTCTCGCAGCCATCTGCTACCCGCACACCAACCTGCCGGAACACCAGTTGCTCGACCGAGTTCGGCGGCTCTCCGCGGACGACCGCGTCGCGCTCATGACTGCGTACGTGGGAGACCGGAGCGCGAACCGTCGCCACAAGCCCGGTCGGGCCTTCGAGCGGACGGACTACCGCTTCGACGTGCTCTCCGACTACGGCGCGTTCCGCGACCTCCAGCGTCACCGTCTGCTCACCATCGAATGGCAACCGCTCACCCCGTACCACGGGTACACGAGACCGGAACTGGTGGATGAAGCCGGCGTGTCCGACGCCTTCGACGAGACGATGGACCGCTCGGCTGAGCTCTATGACCTGATGGTTCCGGAGTTTCCCGTTCCGGCGCAATATGCCGTGTCTATGGCCTATCGGGTGCGCTACGTCATGCAGTTCAACGCACGAGAGGCCATGCACCTGCTCGAACTGCGTTCTAGTCCGCAGGGTCATCCCGCGTACCGACGGGTTGCCCTCACGATGCATCAACTCATCGCCGAGCAGGCCGGCCACCGAGCGATCGCCGCCGCCATGAGCCACATCACCGATGCGGACCCAGGTCTGGAACGTCTCGAGGCTGAGCGCCGGGCCGAAGCCCGACGCAATCAGACCCCCTGAACAGGCAATTTGGGCCGCTGTCATCGAGGGTGACGTATTGCTCATCCAAGGCTGTTTGGTCCCCGTTCCTCTGCCCGTATGATGCGCGCCCACGCGGATGGCACCCAGCGGAAGGACGGCCATGGCTGACGAGGACGAGATCATCGAAGAAGAAGAATTCGAAGCGGACGAGGAGATCGTCGAGGACGAGCCCGAGATCGATCCCGAGGAACTCGAGGACGATTTCGAGGAACTCGAGGAGGACGACGAGTCCTTCGGCGACGACGGCCTCGAGGCCGAATCTGACGATGAGGACGAGCCCGATGTGGCTGCCCCCCGTCGTCGCGCCTCTGAGGAGGAGGACGAGGACGAAGACCTCCTCGCTCCCGACGACGTCGAGGCAGACCTCGACACGATCCTGAAGGACCGTCTCGTTACCGCAGACGAGACGAGTGAGGACGAGGACGACGAAGTCGAGGCCGACGAGCGCGGCGGCGACGGCGACCGGCTGCAGCCGAAGCGCCCGGACGAGCAGCTCTGCTCCAGCTGTTTCCTCCTGGTACGCAGGAATGCGCCGAACTGCCCGGTTGGTGACGATTCCTGCCCGCTCTTCTCATGAGTGAAGAGAAGTCCCCGCTGGCGATGATCATCGAGTTGATGGTCTTCGCTCCGCTGGGGGCAGCGTTCCTGCTGCGTGACCAACTCCCCAAGCTGTCCCAGACCGGCAGGGAGCGGGCCGAGGCGAGGGTGCGCATGGCCAAGATGGTGGGACAGTTCGCGGTCTCGGCGGGCAAGAAAGAGCTGGACCGACGGCTCGAGTCCTTCCGATCGGCCGCGCAGACGTCAGCCTCCACGCCCACCGAGAGCGGCACTGCCGAGTCGCCCCGTTCGGGAACCGTCGTTCCCGACACCGCATCGACCACTGCGGCTGTGACGCCAGCAGGTGGCGCCGAGACGGCCGCTACGGGTCGTCCGAGCCTCGACATGGATGGTCCCGCCCCAAGCGTCGAGGAACTGGCGATTCCCGGCTACGACAGCCTGGCGGCCTCCCAAGTGGTCGAGCGTCTGGCATCACTGTCCCCAGCAGAGCTCGAGTTGGTTCGTCGGTACGAGAGTTCGGCGCGACACCGGCGGACCATCCTGCACCGCATCGATCAGCTGGTCGCCTGATGTCAGGCGGTTGCGAGAGGCCAACTCGTCCCGACGTGGACGAATTCGTCCGTCCCGCAACGGTTCACGATCTTCCCGAACTAGGTGTTCTCGAGCGCTCCTACCGGTTGGCAATCTCGTCGACACCCCGCGGCGGTGCTCAATGGCTCCGGGACGCACCAGAACTCGGAGACACCGGTTGGTCTGAGCGCCTGAACGATCCGAACGCAGCGACGTACGTCGCTGGGGTTGACGGCGTCGTGCTGGGCTACGCAAGCATGACCGTTGCCCAAAGGGGCCAGTCCGATGCCGTCGCCGTGGTCGACGGCATCTTCGTCGATGAGGGAGCGAGGGAACTCGGACTCGGAGATTCCCTCCTGGCTGCGCTGATCGAGAGCGCGACACTCTCGGGTGCCAGCGAGATCGAGTCGAACACCTTGCCAGGCGATCGCGACACCAAAAACCTCTACGAACGAGCGGGGCTTGTGGCTCGTCTCCTCACCGTGAGCAAGCCACTCACATGACCACGGACCACCGCCCGGAGGTGTGCGTGGGCGTGGCGGCGGTGCA
>CANIBN010000036.1 GCA_947465505.1 Acidimicrobiales bacterium
CACAGGCAAGGGTGAAACGGTGCGGTAAGAGCGCACCAGCGTCCGGGGCGACCCGGGCGGCTGGTAAACCCCTCCAGGAGCAAGGTCGAGCAGAGGGACGGGCGACCCGTCCGCCGTGGCAACACGGCACCCTCGGGTAGGCCGCAGAGATGGATGGTCACCACCGGGTTCGCCCGGGACAGAATCCCGCCTACACGGCGGCTCACCGTCATTTCGAACTGTGCACAGAATCCGGGCTGTGTTACGTTCGTCACCAACCGGGACGTGGGGACGTTCCCGGGTCAACACACCAGCTTCTGGGGGGAAGTAATGACACAGACCAAAGCCCATACGTCCAAGCTCGATGTCGTCGTCGTCGGCGCCGGTTTCGCAGGGATGTACCTGCTCCACCGCCTCCGCGGCCTCGGATTCAACGTTCGAGTATTTGATGCCGCGAGCGGCGTCGGCGGAACGTGGTACTGGAACCGCTATCCGGGTGCCCGCTGCGACGTCCGCAGCCTCGACTACTCGTTCTCCTTCGACAAGGAACTCGAGCAGGAATGGGAGTGGAGCGAGAAGTTCGCCACGCAGCCCGAGATCCTGCGCTACGCCAACCACGTCGCGGATCGCTACAACCTGTGGCCCGACATGCAGTTCAACTCGCGCATCGAGTCCCAGACCTACAACGACGCCACGGAGCGCTGGACGGTCACCACGTCGGCCGGCGACGTCATCGACGCACAGCACGTCGTGCTCGCCGTCGGCACACTGTCCGCTCCGAAACTGCCCGAGATCAAGGGCATCGAGAGCTTCAAGGGTGCTTGGTTCCAGACGCAGAAGTTCCCGAAGGAAGGCGTCAACTTCCTTGGCAAGCGCGTCGCCGTCATCGGCACTGGGTCGTCGGCCATCCAGTCGATTCCCGAGATCGCCAAGACCTGCAAGCAACTCACCATTTTCCAGCGCACGCCGAACTTCTCGTTCCCTGCAGGCAACCGCCCGCTCGGTCGTGACGAGGTTGACGAGATGAAGAAGGTGTACCCGGCGTACCGCCAGACGGCTCGCCAGTCGTTCTTCGGCCAGCCGGCCGAGGAGCCCACGCAGTCTGCTCTCGAGGTATCCGCCGAGGAGCGCAACTCCCGCTACCAGAAGGGCTGGGATGCCGGTCAACTGGTCGGCATTCTCGGAGCCTTCACCGACATCCTCTACGACAAGGCCGCCAACGACACCGTTGCCGAGTTCGTGCGCACCAAGATCCGCGAGATCGTCAAGGATCCGGTGACGGCCGAGGCGCTGTGCCCCTACAACCACCCGGTTGGCACCAAGCGTCCTTGTCTCGACACCGGCTACTACAACGTGTTCAACATGCCGCACGTGCGTCTCGTCGACCTGAAGAAGACCGACATCACCGAGATCACCGAAACCGGCATCAAGACCACTGCGGAGAGCATGGACTTCGACATCATCATCTACGCCACCGGCTTCGATGCCATGACCGGTTCGATCCTCAAGATCGACGTCACCGGTCGCAACGGCCTCAAGCTTGGCGACGTGTGGCAGGACGGACCGAGCACTTACCTCGGCCTCGGCGTACACGGCTTCCCGAACATGTTCACCGTCACTGGCCCGCAGAGCCCGTCGGTGCTCTCCAACATGATGGTCTCCATCGAGCAGCACGTCGACTGGATCACCGACTGCATCACCTCCATGCGCGACAAGGGCTACAAGTCCATCGAGGCAACGGAGCAGGCGCAGAAGGATTGGGTGGAGCACACCTACGAGATCGGCCAGACCACGCTCTACCCGCTCGCCGACTCCTGGTACATGGGCGCCAACGTGCCCGGCAAGCCGCGCGTGTTCCTGCCCTACATCGGCGGCGTCGGCCCGTACCGCGAGAAGTGCGATGAGGTCGCCAAGAACAACTACGAGGGGTTCGCGCTCGCCAAGTGAGGCGACGCGATCACGGAGGAGATACACATGGCACTTGATCCCATCGCTGCCGGTCTGCTTGAGCAGATGGCCGCCGCTGGCGGCCCGGCAATCAACGAACTCGACCCAGTCGCTGCTCGAGAGATGGCGCAGGGCTTCGTGCCCCTAGCCGGTGAGCCCGAGGAAGTCGACGAGTCGAAGGACATCATCATCCCCGGCCCAGGTGGGGGAATCCCCGCAACGGTCACCACGCCGAAGGGCGCTGGCAAGGGGCCACTCGGCTGCCTGCTCTACTACCACGGTGGTGGATGGGTCATCGGCGACCGAGCCAGCCTCAACCCCAGCGTGACCCGTCTGGCCAACGCAGCGGGGTGCAAAGTGGTGTCGATCGACTACCGCCTCGCACCGGAGCACAAGTTCCCGGCGCCGCTGGACGACTGCTATGCAGCTCTCCAGTGGGTTGCGGCAAACGGCGCTTCGCTCGGTATCGACCCGAGCAAGCTCGCCGTGGGCGGCGACAGCGCCGGCGGCAACCTCGCTGCTGCGGTTGCCCTTCGTGCCCGAGACGAGAAGGGTCCCGGCATCAAGTTCCAGGTGCTCGTCTACCCGGTGACGCATCACGACTTCGGCACACCCTCCTACACGGAGAACGCCGATGGCTATCTGCTCACCCGCACGATGATGGACTGGTTCTGGAACCACTATGTCCGTGACGCGAACGACAGCAAGAACCCGTACGTGAGTCCATTGCTCGCCTCAGACCTCTCGGGTCTGCCGGCAGCCGTGGTCTACACCGCCGAGTTCGATCCGCTTCGTGACGAGGGCGAAGCCTACGCCAAGCGCTTGAAGGAGGCCGGCGTGTCGGTTTCCCAGAAGCGCTACGACGGCCAGATCCATGCCTTCTTCCAGATGGGTGGCGTGTTCCCCGCGGCCGCAGATGCGATTCAGGACGCCGCCGGCCACCTGAAGAGAGCCTTTGCCTGACCGCCGGTCACGGTCAACGCAACCAGCACAACAGAGTTCTCCCCTCTGATGGTCAGAGAGGGCGCACGGCGAACACCGTGCGCCCTCTCTGCTTTTTGTCTGACCGTGTTGTCGAACACTGCCGGGCGTCGAAGCAGGCGGGAAACCCCGCATTCGCTAGAACAAACAGTGACCGCCGTCCTTACCCAGCGGTAACGAATGTGCCTTTCGGCACAGCCCCGAATCTGTGTTAGGTTTCGTCTCGCCAGCCTCTCTCCTGAGGCGGCCCCTTTGGGGAAAGGGATTATCAACACTGGGGGTAAAGACCGATGGGTCTTCATCGTTCCTCTGCATCGCGTTTGCGACGCAGGTCACTCGGAACAGCAGCGGCGCTTGTCGTTGCTGGATCGATGTTCTTGGCAGCGTGCGGTTCCAAGAAAGAAGAAGCAACAACCACCACTGCAGCTGCGACGGAGACGACCGTTGCTGCAACCGAGACCACTGCTGCAGCAACGGAGACAACCGCTGCAGCAACCGAGACCACAGCAGCACCGGCACCGGGCGGCGTGTGCGACGGCAGCAAGAAGCCTGCGGGCGATGAACTGAACGTCTGGATCGACTCCACGGTCGACTCCTCCGTGCAGTCGTACCCGAACATCAAGGCTGCTGGTGAGATTTACCAGAACTACATCAACGACTGTGGCGGCATCGCCGGACGTCCGTTGAAGGTCACCTTCTGTGACGGCAAGACCGACGCAAACGAAGACGCAGCCTGCGCCCGTAAGGGTGTTGCAGACGGCGCCATCGCCTTCGTCGGTGGCTACGACACGGACGTGTCGCTGCTCATCGGCGTGCTCGAGGAGGCCAACACCGCATGGTTCGGTGCCTGCTGCCCGGTCGTGGCACAGGAATTCGACAGCAAGATTGCGTTCAACATGGGCTCGGTGTTCTCCTTCAACGCTGGAGCTGCACTTCGCATGGTGAACGACGGCTGCAAGAGCATGACCTTCATCGTTGGCGACAACTCTGCAGGCCCGTTCTTCAAGAGCCAGGCAGAGGGCGCCATCAAGGCGCTCGGCTTCACCGGCACCGTCAACTACGTGACACTTCCGCTGGCCACCACCGACTACGCCTCGATTGCCGCCAAGGCCATTGAGGGCAACGTCGAGTGCGTTCACGGCTTCGTGGGCGACATCCAGTGGCTCGGCCTCATCCCGGCAATGCAGTCGCTCGGCGCCAAGCCCCGTCTGTACGGCCCGCAGGGCAACCTGAACGTGAAGGTCGCAGAGGCGTTCCCCGAGGCCACGGAAGGCGCCGTCATCATCGGCACCTACCCGAACATCTCTGCGCCGGTGTGGGACACCTACCGCGCCGCGCTGGAGAAGTACAACGCTCCGGACCTCGATTGGAACTCGCTTGCCGGTCTCGGCACGTGGGCCGCATTCGAGGGCTTCCGCATCATCGTCGAGAAGATGGTTGCTGATGGTGTTACCACCATCGATCACCAGACGTTCATCGATGCAGCGAACGCCACGTCGAATCTCGACACCAATGGCATGGTTGCTCCTCTCGACTTCACCAAGCCGTGGGCAGCACCGGGATTCTCCCGCATCTTCAACCGCAACGTGTACTACGACTGCGTCAGCGGTGGCAAGGTTGCCCCGTGTGCAGAGCCGGGTCCGGTTGACACCACCAAGTACCAGGGCTGATCTCCAGTCCGTCATACCTGACACTGTGATCCTCACAGTGCTCCTGTAGGCCAGGGGGCCTGACACGTGCAAGCGTGTCAGGCCCCCTGTGCAAACACCCCGGCTCTCCAACGTTCGGTGGCCGGATCGCAACAGCTCGATCAATTTCTGGGGGGAATTGATGCAAACCTTTATCCAGTTCGCGTTGTTGGGCTTGGGCCTTGGCTCGCTCTACGCGTTGGCCTCACAAGGCCTCATGGTGATCTACCGAGGATCAGGCGTCCTGAACTTCGGCCATGGCGCCATCGGAATGATCGGCGCCTACGTGGCGTACGAGATCCACAACAAGCACCATCAGCCGTTCTGGCTCGGACTCGTTCTGGGAACCGCTGCCTCAGCGCTGCTCGGAGCGCTCACCCACCTGCTGGTGATGAAGAACCTCCGGAAGGCCTCACCGCTCGCCCGCATCGTTGCGACGCTCGGTGTGCTCATCGTGGTGCAGTCCCTGGCCACGATCCGCTACGGCGGCAAGGTTCGTCAGGTACCGATCGCACTGCCGCACGGCCTCATCCGCATGGGCAAGGTAGTCGTGTCGTGGGACCGCATCATCCTGTTCATCATCGCGGTAGTGCTCACCGGCGCACTCTGGCTCTTCTATCGCTTCACGCACTTCGGTATGGCCACCACGGCAGTCGCCGAGAACCAACGTGCGTCTGCCTCAATCGGACTCTCCCCTGACGTGATCGCCACGTTCAACTGGGCTCTTGGCTCGGCGCTCGCGGGGTTCGCCACCATCTTGGTAACGCCAATCATCACGCTGCAGGTAACCGTCATGACGAACGTCGTGCTCGGTGCGCTCGCTGCGGCCCTGATCGCAAACTTCAGATCGTTCCCGCTAGCGCTCGGCGCCGGCATCGTCCTCGGCATCGGTCAGAGCGAACTGACGAACTACGTGAGCACCCCTGGCTGGGCTGGCTCGTTCCCGTTCGCCGTCATCGTCCTCGTAATGCTCGTCCGAGGAACCGCCCTTCCGGTGCGCGGATATTTCCTCCAGAAACTTCCCGCTGTCGGGCGCGGCAACGTTCGGCCGATGACCGTCCTGTTCGGCATCGTGATCGCCGTGGTGCTCACATCCCAACTGCCAGCACTCTGGCAGGACTCTCTCGTGATCACGTTTGCCTTCGCTCTCGTCCTGCTCTCCCTCGTGGTCACCACCGGCTATGCCGGCCAGTTGTCACTGGGACAGTTCGCGCTCGCAGGCATGGGTGCGTTCTTCGCCGGGCGCGCCGCTGACGTCTGGGACTTCCCGTTCCCGCTCGCCATTCTGTTCGGCGTAGTGCTTGCGGCGCCGGTAGGTGCGCTCTTCTCCATTCCAGCGGTGCGAGCCCGCGGCCTGAACCTTGCAATCGTCACCTTGGGTCTCGGCACCGCAGTTCAGTTGATCATCTTCCAGAACAGCAATTGGACCGGCGGATTCTCCGGCACCAAGATCGGCAAGCCGAGCCTGTTCGGTCTCGATGTCACGGCAACTCGCCACCCCGACCGGTATGCGTACGTGGCGTTGGGGGCCTTTGTGCTCGCTGCGCTCTCGGTCGCAGCACTGCGCCGTGGCCGTGCAGGGCGACGCCTGCTCGCCGTGCGTACGAACGAGCGGGCGGCTGCCGCCCTCGGTATCAACGTCGCCGGCGCAAAGGTGTACGCCTTCGCCGTCGGTGGTGCGATTGCGGGCCTGGGCGGCATCATGCTTGCCTTCCGTAAGGACAGCATCATCTACGGCACCGAGTTCACGAGCTTCACCTCGATCCTTTCGGTGGGTTATTCGGTCCTCGGAGGCATCGGTTACCTCCTCGGGCCGATCCTTGGTTCCTTCTCGTCGCCCGGCGCCATCGGCGCACGAATCTCGACGGCCATCTTCTCCGGCATCGCGAAGTACATTGCCCTCATCGGCGGTGGTCTGGTGGTACTCATCGTGCTCCAGAACCAGGACGGCATCGCCAAGGAGTCGACGGCCCAACTGAAGTTCCTCGCCAACAAGGTCCTCGGGATGTTCAAGAAGTCCGTCCGCGAGCCGAAGCGGATCGAGTTGCCCGCCGAGACCCGCGAACGAGTCGCTCCGATGTCGCTCAAGGTGAGCGGACTGACCGTGCGATACGGCGGCGTGACCGCGGTGGACAGCGTCAGCCTCGACGTGGTTCCCGGCAAGATCACGGGACTCATCGGACCGAACGGAGCCGGAAAGACCTCGTTCATCGATGCAGTCACCGGCTTCACGAAGGCATCCGAGGGAACGATCACCCTCGACGGCCGGGATGTGACCGCAATCGAGGCGTCAAAGCGAGCCCGACTCGGAATGTCCCGCTCGTTCCAACAGTTGGAACTGTTCGAGGACCTCACGGTGCTGGACAACCTCCGTGCCGCGTCCGATCCACGGGACAAGAAGTCGTACTTCACGGACCTCTTCTGGCCCGTGAACCCGCCGCTCCCCGGATCAGTGGTTACGGCGATCAACGAGTTCGGCCTCGCCGAGAAACTCAACCTTGCAGCGCAGGACCTCTCCTACGGCGAGCGCCGTCTGCTGGGTATCGCACGTGCCGTAGCAACCCAGCCGGGCGTACTCCTGCTCGACGAGCCAGCAGCAGGTCTCGGTGATGCCGAGACTGCGGAGTTCGCAAAGCTCGTCCGTCGCCTGGCCGACGACTGGGGAATCGCAATCATGCTCGTCGAGCACGACATGAACTTCGTGATGAGCGTGTGCGACCACATCGTGGTGCTCGACTTCGGCGTGAAGATCGCCGAGGGCACCCCAGCAGAAGTGCGGGCAAACCCGCTCGTTATCAGTGCCTATCTCGGTGGACACGACACCGCGGATCAACACAGCGAGGTGCAGTCATGACCACTCCCGCCATCGAAGCCCGCAACCTGTCGGCTGGATACGGCAAGGAAGCAGTTATCCGGAGTATCAACATCGTCGTGAACCCCGGCGAGGTGGTGGCACTGCTCGGCTCCAACGGTGCCGGCAAGACCACCACGATGCTCACCCTGTCGGGAGAGCTCTCGCCCCTCGACGGCGAGGTGCTGATCGACGGCAAGGTCTCCAAGGCACCGCTCCACATCCGTGCAAAGAACGGCTTGAGCTACGTCACCGAGGAGAAATCCGTCATCATGGGGCTGTCCACGAGGGACAACCTCCGAGTGGGCAAGGCAGACGTCGCCGAGGCCCTGAAGCTGTTCCCGTCGCTGGAGAAGCGTATTGATGTCGCCGGCGGCTCGCTGTCGGGTGGCGAGCAGCAGATGCTGACCCTCGCCCGTGCACTCGGCCGCAAGCCGAAGGTCCTCCTCGCCGACGAGCTCTCCATGGGTCTTGCACCGCTCATCGTTCAGCGCCTCCTGCAGGCGGTGCGCGAGGCTGCTGACACCACCGGGGCTGGCGTGCTACTCGTCGAGCAGCACGTTCGCCAGGCCCTGAAGTACGCGGATCGCGCGTACGTCATGCGGCGTGGTGTCGTGGAGCTGGAGGGCAGCGCCAAGGATCTTGCCAGCCGGATCGACGAGATCGAGGCAACGTACTTTGCGGGAGCAAAGGACTGACGCCCGCCCGGTTCACTGGTCCGAAAACGTAGAAAGGGGGGAGGTCAACGACCTCCCCCCTTTCGCGTACGTAGTTCGTCAGTCGATGCTCTGGGAGATCTGGATGACCGGGACGATGTTGGTGTAGTTCTGCAGGTCGGCCTCGGCCTCGCCGATGCGCGGCCCACCCATGGCAGCACCCATCGTGGCCATGTCACCGAAGTAGAGGTGCCCGACGGCCTCGTAGGGGCCGTCGATACCGGCCTCGACGTCCATCTTCTCCAGGCCCGGCATCACGTCGAAACAGATCTGGCGGTGCTTGGTCTTGTAGTAGTCCATGTTGAAGGTCGAACCGTCGCCCTTCGGGTACAGCACGGAAACACGAATCATTGACTTCCCCTTGTCGGATGAATGGCTAATCCCGGCGCGGCCGGTCGGCCCGCCTGCCCGTACGGTAACACCCGGTAACCCGCGAGTCGCCTGTCTCGTTTTCGCACTAGCGGACCGTGTCGGGTGGCAGTGTTTCGGGGTCAAAGAGTGCGACGAAATCCTTGTCCGAGCGACGCAGGTAACGAGCCGCGTTGCTCATCCGGCGGTCGAGCAGAACCGGGGAACGCTTCGCCTCCCCGAAACCTCGGTAGGTGTCGAATTGCGGCCAGTTGCCGTTGATGTCCAACTGCATTGCGGTGACACATCCCATCGCAACCAGTGCCCGTCCGAGCAGGTTGATGTCGACGTCACCGACCGCCACGTACATGAGCAGTCCGTCCTGTCGCGTGCAGATCGCAGATCGATAGGTGAACGTGACGTGATGGAAGTCATTTCCCCAATACGTACCGGGGAACTTCTTGATGCTCACGGCACCGTCCATCACCACCGGCGGGAGGTTCTGGCGGATCGATACCCACGAACCGTCGTCGACGAGATCCCTCCCCCACACGCCCACGGAGAGCCGACCAGAGCGATCGATGGCCATCGTGGCCTCGTTCTTGCGCAACGCGCGAACGGTCCGACCCTCCGTCACGTAGCCGCCCTTGAAATGCTCGAACCGGAAGCCTCCGTTGAACGTGGCGATGAGCGACGGTTGGGCCGCCTTCATCACGTGGTTGCCGTTGTTCCAACCCTTCCCGCCCGGGATCTCGGGGCCGTTGAACAGTGCAGCCCGCAAGTGACCCGCGTCGAAGACCGCTGCGGTAGCGACCACCGAGCCATAGTCCGCCAGTGGTCTCACGCTGGTCGACCACACCACGGGACGACCAGGTAACTGCGCCACGACGTTCCACCGGCCCTCACCTTCAAGCGCCGGCGAGATCACCGGGACGATAGGGGCCGGCTCAATCGGCACGGTGGTGGCCGGGGCCAGCATCGTGGTCGAGGTAGCGGCGGAAGGCGGCGGTTGGGTGGCGGCCGTGGTGGCTGACGGTTGCGTCGGCGGCGTGGCGTCGGTGAGACCGGCATCCACCTCTGCGAGAGCCAGTGACGCTGCCGGGGCCGCAGATGGCGGATGACTGTGCAGCCAGCGCTCGAGTCGGTTCACCACGAAGCCGAGGCGATGATTGCGTCCCCAGGTGGCCACATTCTGCTGGAACGGGTCGGCAGAATGTTGAGCGGTGTACACGCCGAGCGACGTGCCTGCGTAGAGAACGACTACGGCCGCACCCGTTGCGAGGGCGACGAGGACTCGCCTCCGCACGGACCACGCACCAACACGGCGACGGAGCGAGGCCTGGAATCGTTGCAGTCTCACGAGGACCCGAGCCTAGAAGCCAACCAGCAGCGCTCGTAAGCACCCCACGAGACCCGCTCCTGACAACGGGCACACAGTTGTGGAACAATGACGGTGTGAGCAAAGCGCGCTACCTCGAACACCTCCGCACCGTCCCCATGTTCGCCAACTGCACCAAGAAGCAGTTGGACCAAGTGGCACGGATCGTCACGGAACTCCAGATCACCAAAGGCACCACCTTGATGGTGGAAGGCGAGATGGTTCACGAGTTCGTGATCATCGAGTCCGGAACCGCGTCGGTTCGTCGGGGTGGTCGCAAGATCGCAACCGTCGGCAAGGGTGACGTGGTGGGCGAACTCGCACTCATCCTGCGCCGGCCCCGCACCGCTACCGTGGTTGCAGAGTCGGACCTCAACATCCTCGTGGTGGACGAGCGTTCCTTCAACTCGCTGCTCGACGACGTGCCGGGTCTGGCCCGCCAGTTGCTGCACACGGTTGCCGAGCGCATGGCCGATAACGCCAAGCCGGCATCGCTGCTGCACTGACCAAACACCTCTGACAACAAGGGTCACGCGCTCGGCGCGTGACCCTTGTTTCGTTTTACACCGCTGGTTACGAGGACTCCGCGAGGTGCGAGGTCTCGTTGAACGAGAGGAGCGAGGGCCCGCGTCCGCTCACTGCAATGCGACTGATCGAGGCCTGTCCCAACTGGCACCGCCACGAGATGTCAATGCCCACACCAAGCGCCCAAGCGATCGCTGCCTTGATCGGGGACACGTGGCTCACCACCACGACGTCACGCTCCGCAGCGACGGCGATCAGATCCTCGAGGGCTGGCTGTACACGGGCGAGCAGTGCAGCGAGCGACTCACCGCCCTCCAGAGCGAAGTGATCGTCCGCACGCCACCGGGCCCATTGCGCAGCGCCGACATCGGCCAGCGGACGTCCCTCATAGACGCCGTACGCGATCTCCTGCCAACGTTCGTCAACCATGACCTTGTCGGAGATGTGTGAAGCCGTCTGACGAGCACGCAGCAGAGGACTGCTCATCACGAGCGGCGGTTCGGCACAGGCACTCCGTAGGTGCTCGCCGATCTGTGCTGCCTGGGCGACGCCCACGTCGTCGAGTGACGGGTCCAAACGTCCCTGCAACAGACCTGCCGCATTGGCGGCGGTGCGACCGTGACGGACGAGGATCAGCATGGTTCCAGCACCCCGGTGCGCCAGAAGCGCTTGCGGCGCGCTGGGTCCGTGAGACCGAACGCCCGAACCGCCCACACGCACATTGCGAGGCCGAGCAATTCCAACAGGATGTCGATCGCACCGCGGTTCCATGAGGGCAACGGCGCGTTCCGGAATGCAACACCACCGAAGGGCCACCAGAACACCTTGGTGTTCGCCCACGCCCCGTCGAACACAAGGTGCAGGAACGTACCGATCGGGATTGCCAGCAGACGTCGCCGAATAGGTCGGCGCCCGACCGTCGAGAACATCACGACCATGAGCACCGCAACACTGCCGGTGACCGAGTGCAGCACGCGGGCGCCGCCCATCGGTGCATCGATGATGTCGGGCAGCAGGGAACCGAGGAGCAGGAACCGATAGTCGAACCGGGAGTCGTGAAAGACGAACCACACGGCAACCACGGCCGTCCCGAGGAACCAGAAGAACATGCGGGATGAATGCTACGGGCGCCCTAGCGCACGAGGATCCGGGCGCACTGCGGGCACTCGGGCAGTTCGTCCTGCGGTACGGCCCACAATGCCTCGATTTCCACCCGTGACAGGTCGAGGTGACAGCCCGTGCAGCGCGTTCCCTGCAGTTTGGCCACGGCGACACCCTTGAATGCCGGCCTACGGGACTCATAGAGGCTCACAAGAGCCCCTGGAAGGCCCGCAGCGAGCTCCCGGCGGCGTTCGCTGAGCCCGGCAGCCTCGGCGTCCAGGGCGGCGTCTGCGACTGCCAGAACGGCGGCTGCAGACCCCTCCGCGGTCTCCGCCTCGGCGATCTCGGCCTCGAGTAGGGCGGCAGCGGCACTGAGTGTCTCGCTCTCGTCAAGCAGAACCAAGCCCTGCTCGTCAGCCGCATCGCGCTCAGCCTTCAGTGTGGCGACCTCTCGCTGAATGGCCTCGGCCTCGCGTGTGACCACCACGTTGCGCATCTGCCCCTCTAGGCGAGTGACCTTGGTGTCGATTTCCCGCGCGGAGGCCTCGAGGGCGGCGTACTGACGATCGAGTTCTGCCCGGCGGGCGACGTTGGCGGCCAGTGCCTTGCGAGTGCCCTGCGTGTGAGCCTGTGTCGCGTTGAAGGCAACGCGTTCCTCGAGGTGCGAACGGCGGTACGCCATGTGATCGAGCGCCGAATCCGTGAGTTGGAGTTCGTGGAGGCGTTCGAGATCGCTCATGACCTCACCCTAACCGGCAGGGACGCGGCGTCTCCCGGGCCCAGGCGACGCAGTGGTCGAGGTGCCGACATCGATCGTCGTGTCGGGGGGATCGGTGCCGGGCGGGACGGTCTCGTCCACCACCAGCGTGGTTGATGCCGCCACTGCCGTCGTGGTGGTGGTGCCTGTCGTAGGACACGGGATGATGACCGCGTCGATCGGTGCCATCGGGAGCGGCCACAGCGGATCGACAACGTCAGCGGGGACGGTCGTTGCGGGATCGAACGGCTCGACCACCGTGCTCGCCGGTCCGGTGGCACCATCAGGCACGGAGGACGAGGACACCGGCTTGCCATCGGGACCGATGTTCTGGGCGAGGCAGTCCGTACCCGGCAGATAGAGCAGCATCGCGTCGCGCTCCTCGGCCGGAGGTGCCGGGAACTTCAGGATGGGCAGACCCTCGTGCGCAACATCCATGAAGTCTTTCCAGATACGTGCCGGGAACGTAGCCCCCTGCACCGAGCGAACGCCCGCCTTCACGAACTCGGGAATGTTCACCATCGGCACGTAACCCTTCGGGTTGCCCACCCACACCGCAGTGGCGAGTTGTGGCGTGTAGCCAACGAACCACGCATTGGTGTTGTCCTGTTGCGTACCGGTCTTGCCGGCAGCAGGCCGCTTGCCACCACTGAGGTACCCGATACGACGAGCGGTGCCACGGCGGAGCACTCCGGTCAGGATGTCGGTGGTGCGGTTGGCGGCCTCTGCAGTGAGCACCTTGGTGCCAGCGTCCTCGTGCTGGAACAGCACCTCGCCCGAGGCAGTGCGAACGATGCGCTCGACGTAGTACGGCTCGTGGTGAACACCCTGGTTCGCAAGTGTCTGTGCACCTGCCGCCATGTCCATCGGAGAGATCTCGTTCGCTCCTGTCGCGAAGCTCGCATACGCATTGAGTTTGCTCGTGACGCCCATGCGCTTGGTGGTGTCGACGACCCGATTCAGGCCGACGATTTGCGAGAGCCGTGCGTAGGCACAGTTGAGCGAGGCCCACGTGGCCTCACGCAGCGGCCCGATCTTGCCGGCCACTCCGTCTTTGATGACGAACGGCTTCTTCGGGTCCCCCGGGTTCGGGAGCACGCAACCGCGTCGACCGTCGATGACGTCGCTGCCGAGGGCCCCTGCTTGTACTGCAGCAGCAAGGATGAAGATCTTGATGGACGAACCCGTCTGGCGCGGCCGCAACGCCATGTTGATCTCGCTCTGGCCAGGCCGGAACCCTCCACCGCCAACCATCGCGCGCACTGCGCCGGTCTGTGCGTCAAGCGACACGATGGCCGTGTCGAACCCCTGCGCGTTGGCCGGAAGTTTGTTCACGCGGGCATCTTCTGCAGCGCGCTGCAGCCTCGGATCGAGTGTCGTGTAGATCGACAGACCGCCGCGATACAGCGTGTTGTAACGCTCCTGCACCGTGTCGCCGAGCAGATCCGATTCCTGCAGCAGCAGGTCGCGGACCGCCGACGTGAAGTAGGTCGGGGCGAATGACTCACCAGGGCGCGAGCGCAGGATCTCCGGGATCGGCCAGTTCTCACCGAGGTCGGCAGCGCGCTTCTCGTCGAGGAGTTGCTCGTCGGCCAGACGACTCATGACCACCTTGAACCGAGCACGTGAGCGCTCCGGACGCCGGATCGGGTCGTAACCGATCGGCGAACGGATCATGCCTGCGAGAAATGCCCCTTCCTCGAGCGTGAGGTCCTTCACCGCCTTGCCGAAGTACGCCTCGGCCGCTGCGGAGATGCCGTAGGCGTTGTTGCCGAAGTAGATGGTGTTGAGATAACGCTCGAGGATGACCTTCTTGCTGAGTTTCTTCTCGAGCAGGGTGGCGTAGCGCGCCTGGAGGATCTTGTAGCGACCGTCCTTTGCGAATCCGCCGAGGAACTCGTTCTTCACCACCTGTTGGGTGATGGTTGAGGCACCCTGCCCGGTGGTGCCCGACGAAACGTTTGCCAGCACTGCACGAACGAGGCTGCGCAGGTTGACGCCCTTGTGGCTCCAGTACACCTTGTCCTCGACGGCGAGTACCGCCGCGATGACATCGGGAGGCACCTCGTCGAGTGTGACCTCTTGGATGTGCTCGAGGCGGAACCGCGCGATCTGCACGCCAGAGGCTGCGTACACGTTGGTCTCCCGGGCAAGGCTGGTGAACTCGGGGAGTTCTACTGGCACCTGGTCGTGCGCCCGGAGGATGTCGACAACGCGGGGCACGATGCCTGCCACCACGGCGGCGCAGCCGATCGCTGCGACGGCGATGGCGAGCACCACTTTGCCGATCCAGGTCAGTCGCTGCACAACAGGGTCAGGTTACGTGCACCGCTGTGGCCGGGGGTGTCACCGGCTACCGTTCGCACTCATGTCTAGGTTTCCGCAGCGGCCCTTCCGATTCGGCGTTCAGGCCGACAATGCACCCGATCGCAAGACCTGGGTGGACCTTGCCCGGCGATGCGAGGGCAGCGGCTACAGCAGCCTCACCATGCCGGATCACTTCGGCGATCAATTGGCGCCCATTCCTGCGCTGCAGGCAGCGGCAGATGCCACCTCCACCCTGCGCGTTGGCGCCCTGGTGTTCGACAACGACTACAAGCACCCCGTCGTGCTGGCCAAGGAACTGGCAACCATCGACCTCCTCAGCGAGGGTCGTCTGGAACTCGGCATCGGGGCCGGATGGATGGTCTCGGACTACGAGCAGTCGGGTATCCCCTACGACCGGGCCGGCGTGCGCGTCGACCGTTTCGTGGAGGGACTTGCGGTGCTGAAGGGCGCCTTCGGCGAGGGTCCGTTCAGTTTCGAGGGCGACCACTACACGATCACCGGCTACAACGGCCTCCCAAAGCCGGTGCAGAAGCCGTATCCGCCCATCCTCATCGGCGGCGGTGGCAAGCGCGTTCTCGGCATCGCTGCGAGGGAAGCCGACATCATCGGTATCAACGGCACCATGGAGTCCGGGGTCATCGATCCCGCCGTGCTGCGCACCATGACGGCCGTCTCCGTCGAGGAGAAGGCACAGATCGTGCTCGATGCTGCTGGTAGCCGTCTCGAGAACATCGAGATGAACGTGCGGGCCTTCATGGTGAAGGTCACCGACGAGCGGGCACTGTCGATGGAACGCATTGCGCAGGCGGTTGGCTTCAGCACCGACGAGATCGCCGAGTCTCCCTTTGCGCTCATCGGGTCGCCGGAACAACTCGTCGACGACCTCCTTGCCCGACGCGAGCGCTGGGGCTTCTCCTACGTCATTGTGGGGGCAGCTGACGTCGAGTCGTTCGCCCCCGTGGTGGCGATGCTCAACGGCCGCTGATGGCCAGACGTCCCACCATCGCTCTGTGCGGAGCGGGCGTGATTTCGGGGGCCCACGCCACCGCAGCCGCCTCGCTCGGCCTCGAGGTGAGCGCAGTTGCGTCTCGAACGCCAGAACGAGCCTCGGCACTCATCGCCCGAGTGGGCGGAAACGTCGTCGGGTACTCCGCCCTTCCCGCCGGAGCCGACGTTGTGGTGGTGGGGACGCCGCCGCACCTTCACCGCGACGACGTTCTGCAGGCATTGAATGCCGGCGCTGCCGTCGTGGTCGAGAAGCCGCTCACCACAACGCTCGCAGCGGCAGACCAGATCGTCGACGCAGCAGAGTCCTCGGGGAATCGCTTGCTCTATGCGGAGAATCTTGCGTATGCCCCTGTTGTCGGCGAATTCATCCGTCGGGTGCGGGCACTCGGGACGCTGACGCACCTCGAAGTGCGGGCGCTCAACCCCCTGCCCACCTGGGGCGCGTACACCTCCGACGACTGGGGCGGCGGCACCCTGTTCGACCTCGGGGTGCATCCGCTCGCAGTTGCGGTGCTCGCTGCAGCGCCCGCTGTGCCACGCCTCGTGCGCGCACGGCTCGAGGGCTCCCCCAGCGGTCGACACCAGAGTGACGAACTGGCCGACGTGCTCGTTCAGTTCGACAACGGACTGCGCGCACACATCGTCGCCAGTTACCGCGGCGGCGACGGTCCGCAGTGGGATGCGCAGGCAGCGAGTGAACGTGGCGTCGTTCGTGCCGAGTTGCTGCCGCAGCCGATGATCGAGGTGAACGGCGAGGAGGTTCCGCTTCCCTCCCCCACCGGCAAGGTTCCCGCACTCGAGCACTACGGGTACCGCGGTGAGTGGGCGGCGTTCCTCGCAGACCTCGGAGCGTCGAGACGACCGCTGATGGATGCCGCCTTCGGACGGATGATGCTCGACATCGTGTGCGCTGCGTACACCTCCGCACGCACCGGTGAGCCCGAGTCGACGCCCTTTACCGGTCCGCGCGACCGCACGCCGCTACAGCTCTGGCGAGGCGACTGACGGCTCACCCCGTCGGAGCACCAGTACGCCAAGCGCTGCGGCCAGGACTGAGGCGAGCAGTACCGCCAGCTTCGCCGTACCAACATCGTCGGGGGATGTGATTGCGAGTTCCGCGACGAAGAGCGAGACCGTGAAACCGATTCCGGCGAGGACTGCGACACCGAAGAGCGACTTCGTCGTGGTGCCACTGGGGAGCCGCCCAACCCCCAACCTCACCGCGGCAAGGGTGACGGCGGTGATGCCGACTGCCTTGCCCGCAATGAGTCCGAGCGCGATGCCGAGGCCGAGTCGGCTGCTCACCGCCGAGCGGAGCGGCTCGGTGCCGATGGCTACGCCTGCGTTGGCCAACGCGAAGAGCGGCACCACTGCGTA
>CANIBN010000037.1 GCA_947465505.1 Acidimicrobiales bacterium
GGCGTGACGATGCCGACGAGCAGACCGAAGGTGCCGTACACAATGGTCTTTCCGGCAAGCACGCGCGACCGGCGCGGCTGCGCAGCGAACGTGACGCGGATGGTGTTGTGCCGATACTCCTGCCCGATACCCAGCACACCGAGCACACCGCAGAGATACACCGCGATCATCGAGGGCGCCACGACGGCCGCACCGAAGTAGTTGCTCGGATCGGCATCCCCGCCGTCAACGACGAGCGCAAGAACGACGGAGAGTACGAGTGGAAGGACGAGTGTGATGGCAATGAGGATGACGTTCGCACGAACGGTGCGGAACTTGATCCACTCGGAACGAATCGAGCCGATCACTTCGCCGTCCCCCGGTACTCGACGGTTTGGTTGGTGACCTCGAGGTAGGCGTCCTCAAGGGAGCCCGACTGATCGGCCAACTGGTGCAGCACGATGCCGTGCGATGCAGCGAGGTTGCCGATGTCTGTTGCCGACGCCCCATACACGTGCACGGTGGTGGGGTTGTCGAACTGCAGCGTGGCACCCATGCCCTGCAGCAACTGGCTGAGCGCAGCCATCCCCGGGCTCTGCACCCGCACCCACGAGTGGCCGAATCGGTTGACGAACTCGTCAACCGTGGACGATGCAATGAGCCGACCCTTGCCGATGACGATGAGGCGATCGGCCATGAGCGCCACCTCGGAGAGCAGGTGGCTGCTCACGAACACCGTGCGGCCCTGCGAGGCGAGGTGCTTCACGAACTCGCGGATCCAGCGCACACCTTCGGGGTCGAGTCCGTTTGCCGGCTCGTCGAACAGCACGGTGCGCGGGTCGCCGAGCATTGCAGCGGCAATCCCCAACCTCTGCTTCATGCCGAGAGAAAAACCGCCGACACGCTTTCCCGCGACATCTGCGAGGCCGACCATGGCGATGACGTCGTCGACCCTCGATACGGGCAGGTTGTTCGATGCAGCAATCGCACGGAGATGCGAGCGCGCCTTGCGGGTGGGGTGCAGGTACCCCGCGTCGAGGAGTGCGCCCACCTCACGAAGCGGCTGCGCGTACGACGTGTAGGGCTTGCCATCGAAGGTTGCCGATCCGGCATTCGGGCGATCAAGTCCGAGCAGCAGTCGCATCGTGGTGCTCTTGCCCGATCCGTTCGGGCCGAGGAAACCAGTTACTACCCCTGGCTGTACGTCGAACGACAGGTCGTCGACGGCTGTGCGCATGCCGTACCGCTTGGTGAGCCCACGCGCCTCGATCACGCTTGCACCCTACGCCGTGGCGAAGACGTCGATCATCAGACGGACGTCGCCTTCCATCGGGTAGAGGATCGGACAGGTGCAGCCCGTGGCGGTGTACTCGGCCACCTTGGCCTGCACCTCGTCGGGGGTACCCGACGCCGTGATCATCTGCACCACTTCGTCCGGAACCATCTTGGAGGCAGCGACCACCTCGTCGTGCGTGGCCGGCCAGGTGAGCACCTTGCCGATCTCGTCGAGCAGATCCTGGCTCACACCACTCGCCTTCATGATGTGCGGCTGCTGGCCGAGGTACTGGGTGACCAGCATGCGCGCACCGTCAAGTGCCTTCTTGCGATCGCGGTCCACGGAGCACACGATGAGCTGCGGGCGGTCGATGTCGGCGAGGGTGCGTCCGGCCTTCGCCGCACCGCGCTCGAGCGCCGCCAGAGCGTCGGTGTTGTACTTCGGCGACACGAGGTAATTGAGCACCGCACCATCAGCAATCTCGCCAGTGAGCTCCATCATCTGCATGCCGGTGGCACCGATGTAGATCGGGATGTTCTTCGGACGGCGCTCCTGGTACACGTAGTCCAGTTCGACACCGTCGAGATGCACGTACTCGCCGTTGAAGGTGACTTCTTCGTTGTTCAACAACCCACGCACGGCGCTCACGACTTCGCGCATTACCCGAAGCGGCTTGTCGCGCTTGATGCCCACCTTGGCGGCAAGCGGGTCCCACCAGGCGCCGAGGCCGCAGATGACGCGTCCGGGGGCGAGATCGTCGAGCGTGGAGAAGGTGGAGGCGAGCCGGGCTGGGTTGCGGGTCCACACGTCCATGACGCCGGAGCCGATCTTGATGGTGTCGGTCACCGCCCCGAAGGCCGCCATGGGCACGATGGCATCACGGACGAGACGGCTGTCGGCCTGCCAAACAGCGCTGAAGCCCTTCTTTTCTGCATACTTGACGATGTCCATCCCCTCACGAATGGGGTGGGCATCCTGGAGATACAGCGCTGCGGGAGTCGAGGTCACTTTTACAGTTTGTCAACCTGACCCCAACATGACAACGACATGATCCAATCCGGCCTCCCTATCGATGGCGTCCTGCCCGACCTTGAGGTAGCCCTGCGCGACTCCGGCTCGGTGGTGCTCACCGCTCCCCCCGGTTCCGGCAAGACCACGATCGTTCCGCTTGCCCTGCTCGAAGCCGACTGGCTCCTCGGCCGCATTCTGGTGCTCGAACCCCGGCGTCTCGCTACCCGGGCAGCCGCACGACGCATGGCAACCCTGCTGGGTGAGGACGTCGGCATGACGGTCGGCTTCACCACGCGTGACGAGCGGCGCGTCTCGCCGGCCACACGCATTGAGGTGGTCACCGAGGGCGTGCTCACCCGCAGGCTGCAGCACGACCCCTCGCTCGAGGGCACCGCACTCATCATCTTCGACGAGGTCCACGAACGGAATCTGCAGACCGACCTCGGACTGGCACTCGCTCTCGACGTACGTGGATCGCTACGCCCCGACCTGCGCATCCTCGCCATGTCAGCAACTGTGCAGGCAGACCGCTTCGCTGAACTCCTCGGCCGCGATGGCGAACCGTGCCCGAGGCTCGACGCGCCCGGCCAGCCCTTCCCGGTGGACATCCAGTACCTGCCGATGACCAAGAACCAGCGGCTCGAGGAGGCGACCGCGAACGCGGTGATGCGCGCCAAGCGGTTCGAGTCCGGCGACATCCTGGTCTTCCTCCCCGGCGCAGGCGAGATCAACCGTGTTGCCGAACTCCTCGTGGGCGCTCTGCGTGACGAGCCGGTCGATGTGCGGCCGCTCTACGGCATGCTGCCCGCTGCCGAGCAGGACGCCGCGCTCTATCCCTCTGCTGTCGGACGGCGGCGCGTCGTGCTCGCCACCGACATCGCCGAGAGTTCGCTCACGGTGGAGGGCGTTCGCATCGTGGTCGACGCTGGGCTCGCGCGCGTTCCGCGATACGACGTGAGCACCGGCATGACACGCCTGCGCACGGTCACGGCCAGCCGTTCTTCCGCCGATCAGCGAGCGGGACGCGCCGGCCGCCAACGACCCGGTGTTGCCTATCGACTCTGGTCGAAACTCGAGCAGGGCACCCGTCGCGCCTATCTCGAACCAGAGATCACCCAGGTGGATCTGTGTGGTCTCGCGCTCGAACTCGCTGCGTGGGGAGCCACCGATCCATCTGCTCTGCAGTGGCTCGACTCACCACCGCTGCGCGCGTTCACCGAGGGACGCTCCTTGCTCACCACACTCGGCGCGCTCGACGCAGACGGACGGCTCACCGACCTCGGCCGCCGCATCAACACGCTCCCACTGCACCCGCGACTCGCACGCATGGTCATCGAGTCCGCCACACCCACCGCAGCCGCGATCGGCGCCCTGCTCGAGGACCGAGACGTGATGCGCGGACGACCTGATGAGGTACCGACGGACCTCGCGCTCCGCCTGGAACTGCTCGACAATCCCGCACGACGCCATCCGAATGCGGACGGCCGTGCGCTGAACGGGGCCCGACAGCGTTGGCGGGACATCGCCCGACGCGCCGGCATTTCCCTCGACCGGGACATCGACCCCTCGGAGGCAGGGCGGGACCTGGCGCTGGCCTATCCCGATCGGCTTGCCGTTCGCCGTGGCACACCGGGCAACTTCCAGCTCCGCTCCGGCACCGCAGCCACGGTGCAGAAGGGCGATCACCTGGCGGAGGAACGCTTCTGCATCGTGGCCGACCTCGACGGTGACCGCCAGCGCGCGCGGGTGCGCATCGCGGCCGCCCTCTCCGTAGAGGACGTCATCGATCGCTTTGCACACGACATCGAGCACCGCGAGTCCCTCACGTGGGATCGCGGCCGCAACGAACTGGTGCGACGCGAGGAGGAACGACTGGGCGGTCTGATCCTCGCCGAGCGCACCAGCAAGCCGATCGCGGGCGCAGAGACCACCGCCGCCCTCATCGAACGCGTCCGTCAGGACAAGTTGCAGACCCTGAACTGGACCGAGGCCACGCTCGCGCTCCGGTCACGCGTCTCGTTCCTGCACCGCGCACACGGCGAACCGTGGCCGGAGTGGACCGACCAGACTCTGCTCGCATCGCTCGATGAATGGCTTGCGCCGGCGCTCTACGGCATCACGAGTTGGGCGCAGGTGCGCTCGCTCAACCTCACGACGATCCTCCGTGCTGCGCTCGACCCGAGTGTTGGCTATCGCCTCGACGAACTTGCTCCGCCGTCGCTGACGGTCGCCAGTGGTCGGGTAGTGCCCGTGCAGTACACCGACGAAGGCCCGATGATCTCCGTGCGCCCCCAGAATCTGTACGGCACGAAGGTGCATCCAACCGTCGCAGGCCAGGCGCTCATCGTGGAGTTGCTCTCACCCGCCGACCGACCGGTCCAGATCACGCGCGACCTGCCGGGCTTCTGGTCGGGATCGTGGAGCGAGGTGCGCAAGGACATGGCGGGCCGCTACCCGAAGCACCAGTGGCCCACCGATCCAGCGAATGCGGACCCGAAGTAGCCGGATGGACGTTTCCGTCATCATCCCTGCGCTGAACGCCGCTGACACCATCGAGGAGCAATTGCGGGCACTCTCCGCGCAGCAGTACGACGGCGACTTCGAGGTGCTCGTCGTCGATAACGGCAGTACCGACCGCACCGCTGAACTGGTGACCGCCTACGCCACACACGATTCGCGAGTCCGACTGGTGGATGGCGCCACGAGGCCACGCAACGGCGGAGCGGCCCGCAACATCGGGGTCGGTCACGCTCTTGCTCAGTCACTGGTGTTCTGCGATGCGGACGACGTGGTGGATGTCCGCTGGCTTGCTGCTCTGGCGGATGGTCTGGCGACCTCGCCGGTCGTCACCTCCACTCTCGAGTTCTGGCGCCTCAACCGACGGTTGTTGCACCGCACCACACCGCAAGTTCTCGGCCCGTACCGCGTACTCGGCTATGCGGGCATCCCCGGCGGCGCGTTCGGCATGCGACGAGACACCTATCTCGACGTTGGCGGATTTGACCCCGGGTTCCCCGGGGCCAACGACAGCGAGTTCGCCGTGCGCGTTGGTCTTGCGGGTTACCACGTACAACACCGCGACGACGCTGTCGTGCACGTCCGACTTCGGGCTACAGCGAGGCAACAGTTCGTACGCGCACGCGAACTGCGCAGTTCCATCGAGCACATCCGAGAGTCGCAGGGCTTCTCGCCCAGATCACGCGGCACCGTTACACGGCGCGTCCTCGTCTTTGGGCGCGATCTCGCTAAGGGGGCGATCTTTGCGCTGCACCCGCACGGCAGAGGCGCCTGGGCACAACTGGCCGGCGAGGCCTGCGCAGACCTCGAATTGCTGGCGCGGTCGATTCGGCCGAGGCCTAGAGGCGGCTGAACAACCGCTGAGCCTGCTCGGCGGCCTTGGCCCGCACCTCGTCGAGGTCTACCCGAGTGGGGCGGCCGTCGCGCAACAACACCTCACCGCCGCCGCTCACCACGTCAACTGCGCGGATGCCGGGCGTGAAGGCCACATGCCACGGCGAGTCTGCGTGGTCGTAGTTCCAGGTAACACGGTCCTCACGCGCCTCGGGAATCAGTGTGTACCCGTTCTCGAGCCACGACCAGGCGGTGTCGGGCGAGGCGAGCACGTCGTCGGCACGGTGCGCAACGTACGCAAGCCGCATCTCCTCGAGCATGTCTGCACCGATGCCGTCGGTGCCGAGCACGACACGCTGTCCGGGGAAACGACGCGCCGGCGCCGCGTAGCCGACAGCGTTGTTCATGTTGCTGCGCGGGTTGTGAGCGATGGTGCCGCGCAATTCACGGTCGAGGTTCACGCAGTGCACGATGAGCCAGTTGTCCGCTGCGAGCGACTCAAGCCGCGCGCCGGCGCTCACATCGCCGGGGCCCTCGGCAACGTGGATGTGCACGCCCACGCCGAGATCGGCGGCGAGGCCGGCAGCAGCCTGCAGCGACTCGTCGGTGCAGGTGAAGGCGGCGTGCACGCCCACCATGCCGCGACCACCCTCACGCACAAATCGTTCGTTCTCCGCCAGGCCGCGGCGCGCCCCATCGGCTCCGTGTCGGTCCGTGATTCCGTAGGCACACACGGCGTTCACGCCCACCTCGGCACACGCCTCGGCAATGACCGAAAGCGATCCCTCGATGGCATTGGGCGACTCATGATGATCAACGATTGCGGTGGTGCCGCACAGGAGTGCCTCGGTGGCGCCGAGCATTGCGGACCAACGCAGCATCTCGAGATCGAGTGCGGTGTCGAGTCGCCACCAGATCTGGTCGAGGATCTCCTGAAAGTTCGTCGGCTGCTGCGGCGGTGCCGGCATGCCACGGGCGAGCGCTGAGTACAGGTGGTGATGGCTACACACCAGGCCGGGGGTTACTGCGCTCATCGGGTGCTCATCGGCTGCTCAGTCGTCCGAACCCTTGCGCGGACGCATGGGAAGCACCGTGCGCCACTCGCCGTCGAGTTCGTGCAGTGCAGCAGCAACAGCACCCGAGGTGGGGACGAGACCGATCTCGCCAACACCCTTGATGCCGTACGGCGCGTTGGGTTGCGGTGACTCGACGAGCACCACTTCCACCGCAGGCATGTCTTTTGGCCGGATGATTCCGAGGTCGCGCAACTTGGCCGCAGTGGGGAATCCGGTCTCCGGGTCGTGGGGGAACTGTTCCGTGAGCGCATAACCGAGGCCCATGTGCACTGAGCCCTCGATCTGTCCCTCGCAGAGCACTGGGTTCACTGCACGCCCTACGTCGTGCACCGCAACAACCCGGTCGATCTCGCCGCTCTCGCGATCCATCACGACCATCTGCGCGGCGTAGCCGAACGTGGAGTGAATGGTGGGGTTCTCCACCGTGCCGAGCTTCTGCGTCCAGTCGACGACGTACTCACCGAGGTAGTCGACATCGGGTTGGCACCCGCCAGCACGTGCGGCCTCGCAGGCACTCTTCACCGCACCAGCGCCCATCAGCGTTCCGCGCGAGCCGGTGGTCTGGCCGATGCCCAGCTCACGGGTGGTGTCGATGATGACCCGGATACGCGACGGGTCGATACCGAGTTCCTCGACCGCAACCTGCAGCGCAACGGTGTTGATGCCCTGTCCCATCTCGGTCCATCCGTGGCGAACCTCGACGGTGTTGTCGTGCGAGTTGAACCGCACCACTGCGCCGGTCCATTCCTTGAAACCGTTGCCCAACCCAGAGTTCTTCAGCCCGAGGCCGAGGCCTACCGCCCTGCCGGAGGCGACCGCCTCGTCGTACGACGCCTTGATGGTGTCGAGGCATTTCTCTGCGCCGAGGCAACCATCGTCCATCTTCTGACCGGGTCCCCACACCTCACCGGGATGGATGACGTTGCGTTTGCGCATCTCCCAGCCGCTGATGCCCACCTGTGCAGCCAGGCGGTCCATAACGCCCTCCATGGCGAACTGCGCCTGGTTCGCTCCGAAGCCACGAAAGGCGCCGCACACCGGGTTGTTGGTGCGAGCGGCCACCGCGCGAACGTCGATGTTCGGCAGACGGTACGGGCCGCTTGCGTGGCCGGCCATGCGTTCGAGCACCTTCATGCCAACGCTGGCGTATGCACCGGAGTCGCCGATGGCTCGGACGCGCAGCGCGGTGAGATGACCCTGCGCATCGCAGCCTGCTTCGTACTCCATGCGGATGGGGTGGCGCTTTGCGTGAATGCGGAAGGACTCGTCACGAGACAGCGTGCACTTCACCGGACGCTGGATGAGCCACGCCGCAAGCGCCGTTTGCGCCTGATTCGACATGTCCTCCTTGCCGCCGAACGCACCGCCGTTGGTGACCAGCTCCACGGTGACCTGCTCACGTGACAGGCCGAGCACCGCCGCGATGTCGTTGCGGTCGTCCCAGATGCCCTGCCCGCCGGAATAGACGTGCAGCGAACCCTTCGAGGTGTCTGGTACCGCAAGCGTGGACTCGGGTTCGAGGAACGCGTGCTCGATGCGCTGGGTGTGGAACGTGTCGCGCACGACGTGCGCCGACGTTGCGAATGCTGCATCGACGTCACCCCGCTGGTACTCGCTCACGCTGAGCACGTTGGAATCGGTGCCCCACACCGCGATGTCCTTCGCGAGCGTTGATGCAACGGCAGCATCGGGGTCCGTGATGGGCGGGTGCACGAGGTACTCCACCTCGACGAGTTCAGAGGCAGCGCGAGCCTGCTGACGCGTGTCGGCGACCACGATGGCGAGCACGTCGCCGGCGTAACTGGTGCGACCGCCGACAGGGATGAGGATGGGCCAGTCCTTGTAGATGATGCCGACGCGCAGCTCACCGGGAATGTCGGCAGCGGTGTACACCGCCTGAACACCCGGAGCGGCCAGCGCTGCCGTGGCGTCGATGGCGACGATGTCTGCGCGGGCGTGCGAGGTGAGGTGCAACGCTGCGTGCAGCATCCCATCCACGCGGATGTCGTCCACGTAGCCGCGGTCGCCGAGCGTGAGTTCCTTGGCCTCGTAGCGCACGCCGCTTGAGCCGACGCCCCCCTGCTGGGCCGGGGTGCACACGGTTCCCTGCGCCACGCACTCGATGGCGTCGAGCACCTTGACGTAGCCCGTGCACCGGCAGAGGTGCGCACCGAGGTGGCGCTCCATGTCGCTGCGCTCGAGTTCAGCGCCCTTCTTGTCCACCTGGGCCTTGGCGCGCATCACGATGCCGGGGATGCAGAACCCACACTGCAGACCACCGCAGGCAGCGAACGCGTCGGCGTATCGCTCTCGCTCGGGGGCATCGACGCCTTCCAGGGTGAGGACCGTCTTGCCCGCCACCTTTGCCACCGGCTGCTGGCAGGCCACCACGGCCTTGCCGTCGATGTGCACGGTGCAGCACCCGCACTGTCCTGTTGGCGAGCAGCCATCCTTGGGCGAGGTGATGTTCAACTCGTCACGAAGCGCCGAGAGAAGGTGCGGATGGTCGCCGCGCACCCGCACCGGGGTGCCGTTGACGATGAAACTGACAGGCTCAACCACGTTGACATTCTGTCAAAGGAGCAGCCCGCCCCGGCCATTCCGTGACGGAACGGGACAAATCGGTCCGAAGTACCCGCTTCAGTCGGGCAGGACGGCGCCTCGCTGGCCGGTAATGCGCTGGTACACCTCGGGCCGGCGGTACCGGTTGAAATCGAACAGTGTGTTCTTGTAGCGGTAGCACCAGTCGAGGTCGCAGCGAGCCACGATGAGTTCGTCGTCGGTGGTGAACGCCTGCGCGACGATCTGGCCGCTGGGGGCCACGATGACCGACTGGCCGAGGGAGTCAACGCCTTCCTCCACCCCACCCTTGGCCACACCGACCACCCAGGTGCCGTTCTGGTAGGCGCCCGACTGCATGACGAGGGAGTTGTGGAAGCCCTGCAGGATGTCCTGGCTCGGGTCGGGCACGTAGTGGATCGGGGTGTTGTAGCCGCAGAGGATCATCTCGACGCCCTGCAGGCCCATCTCGCGATAGCTCTCGGGCCAGCGTCGGTCGTTGCAGATCATCATCCCGAAAAGGCCACCGAAGGCCCGCCACACACCGAACCCATCGGGTGACGGTTCGAAGTAGTAGCGCTCGGCGTGCTGGAACGGGCGATCCGGTTCGTGGTGCTCGTGACCGGGGATGTGGACCTTCTTGAAGGTGGCAACGATGGAGCCGTCTTTGTCCACGAGGGTCTGCACGTTCCAGCGCTTGCCGTCCTCGGCCAGCAGCGCATAGCCGAGGCAGAACCCGATGCCGAGGCGCTTGGCCTCGTCGAACAGCGGCTGCGTGGCGGCATTCGGCATCGAGCGCTCGTAGTAGTGGTCGTACTCGGAGATGTCCTGGACGAACCACCTCGGGAAGAACGTGGTGAGTGCCAGTTCGGGGAACACCACCAGATCACAACCCTGCTGGGCGGCCTGGCGGAGCAACACGAGGAGGCGTTCCACGACCTCGGCCCGACTGTGCTCACGGTTGATGGGGCCCAACTGGGCTGCCCCGACGGTGACGATGCGACTCATGGCGGATCATGCTGCCACGAAGCCGCCGGAATCGGTGAAGTATCCGGTCGGGATTTCCCCGAGTGAGGGTTCCGGTGAGGATTCCGGTGAACGTCTCAGTGAGGCCCCTGCGGACGATGCGCCCATGGCTTCCACCCGCACCACACGACCCCTCGGTCAACACCTCCTCGACGACTGGACCGCCCTCGTACGCGCCGAGCGCCGCCGGACCGACCTCGAAGCACTGCTCGCCTCGGTGGGCTACCGGCCGTATTCGGGCCCTCGTTCGTCGTCGCCGGCCAGCGACCGTGCTGACGATGACCGTGCCGAGAATGACCGTGCTGAGAATGACCGTGCTGACGCTGGCGCCGACGATGGCGCCGACGGCAGGCTCGCCTGCTTGGTAGCCGAGGCCCGCAGCAACCCTCTCGCCGCCAGAGTGGTCCTCCAACGACTGCTACCGGGCATCCTCGCCATCGCCCGTCGCAGGGGCCACCGCGAATGGGGTCTCACGCTCGAGTACTACGACGAGCTGCTGTCCAACGCCTGGATCGTGATCCGTTGCTTCCCGATTCACCGCCGACCCCGAGCCGTAGCCGCCAACCTGCTCCGCGACATCGAGTACCAAACGTTCACCCGACCTGCACGCCTGCGACGCGTGCCCACCTGCATCCTCACCGATCCCAGCGACGACGACGAGGGCTCGCACGGCGAGTACGAGGACCGCCCCACCACCAACCCCTTCGTGGAACTCATCGACGTGCTGCAGTCCGCCGCTCAGCGCGGCCTCGACGACCACTGGCTCGAGTTCGCCGCGGCGCTCGCCAGTGGCCAAACGCTCGAACAGACCGCCGCGGCGCGATCGTGCACCCCTCGCGCCGAGCGCTACCGGCGGGCCCAACTGGTCGCACGGATCCGCTCACTCGTGCTTGACTGACGACCGGCGACGCGCACGGGCCAACGGCGCTCCACAACGGACGGGACAGACTCATGACACCGGAAGAACTAGCGGCAACGCCGTTGCCGGCAGACACCGTCGGGCTGCTTGAGGGTCTTGGCACCACGCGCGCTATCCGCCGCTACCTCGACGAACCAGTGCCCGAGGACGTCCTGCGCGCGATTCTCTTCGCCGCCACTCGTGCGCCAACAGGATCAAACCGGCAGCAGTTTCGCTTCATCACGCTCACCGACGGGCCGAAGGCTCAGGCCGCAAAGGCGCTGATCGGCGGCGCCGCCCGGCAGGTGTGGCAGCGAAAGCACGACAACGACGGGTATCAAACCGGATCGGGTGCCGTCGAGAACTCCCCCAAGGCCCGCATGGCGGCATCGATGCAGGATTACGTCGATCAGTTCGAGCGCGTCCCTGCGCTCATCCTTCCGTGTCTCATCCGGTATCGACCGCCGAGTTCGCACGAGGGCAGTTCGGTGTACCCCGCTTGCCAGAACATCCTCCTCGCCGCTCGCGCCCTCGGCTACGGCGGTGTCCTCACGGGCTTCCAGGGCTTCGTGGAACCTCAACTGCGCGAACTGCTCGACATCCCCGAGGATGTGTTCATCGCGGCAACCATCACGCTGGGCAAGCCGGCCGGACATCACGGTCCGGTGCGTCGTCGCCCGATCCAGGAACTCGTCTTCGGTGAGGGATGGGGCACCGTGCCCGTGTGGGCCGTCGATCCCCCGGGCACGCGGCATACGTCAGCCGGCCCGAAGAACCCAAAACCCAACTACTGATTCCCGCCGAAGTAATGGATTGTTCTCGGTCCCGAAACTGCACGTTTTGAGCGTTTTGGGGACCGAGAACCGAGGTAATGGATTGTTCTCGGTCCCGAAACTGCACGTTTTGAGCGTTTTGGGGACCGAGAACGACGGGGGTTACTGGCAGAGGGCGGCGAGATGGGCGACGGCGCCAGCGAGGCTGATGTCTTCCTTCACGCCGGTCTTGCGGTCCTTCACCTCGATGGTCCCGTTCGCCACACCCCGACCCACCACCACGATGGTCGGCACCCCGATGAGTTCGGCGTCGTTGAACTTCACGCCAGGTGATACACCCGCACGGTCGTCGAGCAGCACCCGCACGCCTGCGCCGGTGAGACCGTGGCAGAGACTCTCGGCGGCGGCAATCTGCGCCTCGTCCTTGCCGGCGATCACCACGTGCACATCGGCCGGCGCTACCTCGCGCGGCCAGCAGAGGCCCTTGTCGTCGTAACACGTCTCGGCAATCGCCGCCACGGCGCGCGAGACGCCGATGCCGTACGACCCCATCGTCACCACGACCTGCTTGCCGTTCTGGTCGAGCACGGAGAGTCCGAGAGCCTCGGCGTACTTGCGGCCGAGTTGGAAGATGTGACCGATCTCGATACCGCGCGCGATCTCGAGCGCCGAACCGCAATTCGGACACGGGTCGCCGGCGTGTACCTCAGCGGCCTCGATGTTGCCGTCGGGCGTGAAGTCCCGTCCGCACACCAGGTCGACGACGTGCTTGCCGTGCTCGTTGGCCCCGGTGATCCAGCGCGAGCCCGGAACGACGCGCGGGTCGACGAGGTAACGAATACCGCTCGTTCCGTGGATGCCGAGCACGCTTGGCCCGATGTAGCCCTTCACGAGTGACGGGTGCTTCGCGAAGTCCTCGTCGCCGAAGGGCTCAACCTCTGCAGGCGACACCTGAGCCTCGAGGCGCTTCATGTCCACCTCACGATCGCCGGGAAGACCGACCACCAGCGGCTGCGACGTGCCGTCTGGGTAGCGCAGCATCACCACGACGTTCTTCAGCGTGTCGCCAGCAACCCAATCACGATCTGCGCGACGCAGCCCGGGCTCGTGATTCATCAACGACACGAGCGCGTTGATGCTCGGCGTGTTGGG
The DNA here is from genome assembly GCA_947465505.1 of Acidimicrobiales bacterium. Classification (GTDB taxonomy): domain Bacteria; phylum Actinomycetota; class Acidimicrobiia; order Acidimicrobiales; family Ilumatobacteraceae; genus WLJO01. The sequence goes on from CANIBN010000037.1 coordinate 13,102, forward strand.
CGTGTTCTCGGCGTGTGCTGCCGGCGCATCAACAGACGGCAGGGATTCGCGAACGCGCACCTGTACTGCTTCGGTGTTCGCGGCGTAGCCACAGACGTTGTCGGTGCAACGAACGAACGTGTCCTCGCCGACCTCGAGCGGGGCAAGGAATTCTTCCGAGGCCGAACCGCCCATCGCTCCGGAGACGGCGGACACGATGACGTAGGGGAGGCCGAGCCGGTCGAACGTGCGCTGGTAGGCCTCGCGGTGCGCGTCGTAACTGCGCTGCAGACCGGCATCGTCAATGTCGAACGAGTAGGAGTCCTTCATGGAGAACTCGCGGCCGCGCAACAGACCGGCGCGCGGACGTGCTTCGTCGCGGTACTTCGTCTGGATCTGGTAGATCGAGAGCGGCAGGTCCTTGTAGGACGAATAGAGGTCCTTCACGAGCAGCGTGAACATCTCTTCGTGTGTGGGTGCCAGCAGGAAGTCGTTGCCGCGACGGTCCTTGAGGCGGAAGAGGTTGTCTCCGTAGTCCGCCCAGCGGCCGGTCGCCTCGTATGGCTCCCGTGGCAGCAGGGCGGGGAAGTGCACCTCCTGGAAGCCGGCTCGGTTCATCTCCTCGCGGACAATGTTCTCGACATTGCGGTACACCGACCAGCCGAGCGGAAGCCAGGTAAAGCCGCCGGGAGCAGCGCGGCGGATATAGCCACCACGCACGAGGAGACGGTGGCTCGGCACCTCGGCGTCGGACGGATCCTCGCGGAGCGTTCGGAGAAAGAGGGTCGACAGTCGCTGCAGCACGCAGCGAGGCTACCGGCCTGCTGGTCAGCGACCGGGACGCCGGTCAGCCCTCGGGATGCCGGTGTGGCTTGTGGGCGAACAGCACGCGGTCGAGCAGCACGAACTGAGCAACCCACAACAACCCGAACGCACCCACGTTCGCCGTAGCGATGGCCAGACTGCGCACAGCGCCGTGGATGTCGGCAGAACGAGTCCAGTGGTCAACCAGGGCGACCGCAATCGTCGACAGCACGAGACCGGCGAACGACAGCACCCAGAACGGGAGCACCTCGCGCCACGGGTGACTCGACCCGGTTCGTCGCCACACCCACCGCCGGTTGAGGGCATACGACGGTCCGGTGCCGAGAGCCGTGGCCACCACGTTGGCCACCCAGGCCTTCACACCAAATGCGCCGTCGAGCACCGTGAGCACGGTGAGGCTGAGCACGGTGGTGAGCACGGACACCGCCATGCTGCGCGTGAGTTTGCCCACCACGTGGGTGGGGTGCAGGAGTTCACGCCACCGGTCCCTCCACTGCACGTCCCCTACTTTGCCGGATTTGGATACCGCTCCACACACCGGGGGGCGAGAAACCGGCCCGCGCCCCGGATTGCAGCGCCGGGCCGGAAACCGGCGGTGACCTGCGCCGATGGCGTGAAACGTTCACAGCAAACCCCAAGGAAACCCGCTGCTGACTCCCAGAACGGGGGTTGACACTGGTAGCCGTGAGCGACAATGAGAGCCGCATGACCGACCGTCCAGCCCGCATCCTCGTTGTCGACGACGAGGAGAACATCTCCTTCCTCGTGGAATCAGCCCTGCGCCTTTCGGGGATGCAGACCCAGAGCGCCGCAAACGGTCGCGAGGCGCTTGCGGCGGCGACGAGCTTCCAGCCTGACCTTGTCGTGCTCGACGTCATGCTGCCCGACCTGAACGGTTTCGACGTGCTGCGCCGGCTGCGAGACTCGGGGCAACTCATACCCGTGATCTTTCTCACCGCTCGGGATTCGACCGACGACCGTGTGCAGGGGCTCACCATCGGCGGTGACGACTACATGGTGAAGCCGTTCGCTGTCGCCGAACTGGTCGCACGTGTGCAACTCGCCCTGCGACGCACAGGAATGGGTACCGGATCACGCACACTGCGCTGCGCAGACCTCGAGCTGGACGACGACGCGCACCGCGTCACCCGCGCCGGCCAACCCATCAAGCTGTCGGCAACCGAGTTCAAGCTGCTTCGCTATCTGCTGGCGAACACCGGACGGGTACTCACCCGGGCACAGATCCTCGACCACGTGTGGGATTACGACTTTGGTGGCGAGTCTTCGGTCATCGAGACGTTCATGAGCTATCTGCGGCGCAAGGTTGACTTCGTCGAGCCCAAGCTCATCCACACCATCCGCGGTGTCGGATACGCCCTGCGGGCCGAGGAATGACGCTCCGCTCCCGTCTGCTCATCGGTCTCGTCGCGATCTTTGTCGCCTTCGGCGCTGCTGCGTGGATCGTGATCTCGCAGCAGAAGGACTACCTCGTCCGCCAGGTCGATCGACAGCTCGAGCTCGTCACCCCGGGAACCCTGCGGTTGCTGAATCCACGAGGTCGTCCGGCAACGGGGACCGTGCCGCCACCCGGTGATCAGGGCCGGATGGACGACGACGACAACCCGGACGACGACGAACCCCAGGACTCACCGTTCTCAGAACTCTTCGTCGGCCGTATCAACCGAGACGGCACCCTGCGGCCGATGCTGAACAGCGGACTGTTGGAAGGTGCACCCAGCATTCGGCTCAGCGACCTGCCGACCTACCAATCACCGGACGACCGTGTCTTGCTCAGCGTGAGCGGAATCGGGACCTCGAACCGATTTCGAGTGGCAGTGATCCCGAGGCAGAACGGCACGTGGATCGTGGCAGCGCTGCCGCTCACCCGAACCGACGCAGCCATCAATCGCTTGTTCCTCGCGTTCGGAATCACTGCGCTCGTCCTGCTCGCCGTGTGTGCCCTCGTGGCGTGGTGGTTCGTACGACTCGGCCTGCGCCCCATCAAGCAGATGACGCTCGCTGCCGACGCCGTGGCTGGCGGCGCAAGTGGCCATCGCGTCGAGTTCGACGATCAACGCACCGAGACCGGACGCCTCGGTCACGCATTCAACGTGATGCTCGACGAGCGACAGGCTGCCGAGGACCGACTCCGTCGATTCGTGGCCGATGCCTCTCACGAACTGCGCACGCCGATCACCTCAATCCGCGGCTACGTCGATCTCTACCAGCAGGGAGGCCTCGGAGACAATGGGCGGCTGGACGATGCGATGCGTCGAGTCGGGCAGGAAGCCGGACGAATGGGCACCCTCGTCGAAGACCTGTTGCTGCTCGCGAATCTCGACCAAGGGCGGCCGCTTGCCAACGAACCGGTTGACGTCGGTCAGGTGCTCAACGACGCTGCAGCCGACGCGCTCGCGCTGCAACCGTCTCGCTCGGTCACACTGCGTGCGCCGACTCCCGGCGAACTCGTTGTGAACGGCGACGACCACCGTCTGCAACAAGTGGTGAGCATCCTCGTACACAATGCGCTGGTGCACACGCCCGAGACGGCAGCCATCGAACTCGCGGCAACGCACAGGGGCACCACTGCCGTCATCACCGTCACGGATAACGGACCGGGTATGTCGCCGGAAGAAGCCGAACACGCCTTTGAACGCTTCTACCGCGGCGATCCGTCGCGCTCCCGGCACCGAGGTGGCTCTGGCCTCGGGCTGTCCATCGCACAGTCGATCGTCGAGGCGCACCGCGGTTCGATCACCCTGGTCACCTCGCCGGGCAACGGCTGCCGCTTCACCATCACGCTCCCAACTGAATGATGATGACGTGAGCGTCGCTGCGCCAGCAGCAGCGAACACGAGCCCTATGCCGAAGCGAAGCGGCGGCTATGGGCGACCATCAAAACGTGAGCGTCGCTGCGCCAGCAGCAGCGAACACGAGCCCTATGCCGAAGCGAAGCGGCGGCTATGGGCGACCATCAAAACGTGAGCGTCGCTGCGCCAGCAGCAGCGAACACGAGCCC